>JAYVNN010000096.1:0-18383 GCA_043758435.1 Chthoniobacter sp. | reverse complement strand
TTACGCCCGCATCCCCGGACTGCGTGACTGACCCTGAACACCCTATGAAAAAAACTGTCATTCTTGGCATCGTCCTTATCCTCATCGGAGTGGCCGTTCTTGCCTATCGCCAGTTCAGCTATCAGACCCGCGAAACGGTGCTCGAAATTGGGCCGATCAAGGCCACCGCAGAAAGGACGCACACTTTGCCAATGCCGCCGATCCTCGGCTGGGCGCTGGTCGGCGGTGGCGCGTGCGTGCTGATTTTTTCGGCGCGATCAAAGGCGTAAGTGCGCACGGTGGCACGGTTAGCGCGAAGGCTACAGAGCGGATTTCTCGACCCCAGCTTAATCCTTTGGGCGGGATTGATCCCGTGATCACTCCCCCGGACTGGCGCTGGAGGCGTCCGCCTCTTCCTCCTGTTTTTTCAAGGCAAGGTCCTCCTCGGGAGTGGAAGCGCGATCCGGGTGATGCTGATGCACCGCGTTTTCGAGCTTCGCGTGATCTTTTTTTACATGCTCTTCATGCTTTTGCCCGTCCAGCTTGTGTTGGTTTTTCGGTGAGTTATCGCCCATATGGCAGGTTATTCGGCGTACGGAGCATCCGCGGCTGTGTCGATCGACCGAAGCCTTCCTGTGCAAGTTGGCTCAGCAGAAGCCCAGCCGGAACGAAGGCGAATTTGTGCAACCAGACGGAGGCGCTACCGCGATTGAATGATTGATCCACAGCCCGCATCTCGGCGCTGAGAAAACCTAACAACTGTATGAGATTTTTTGCCTATATCCTCGGGTTTCTAATTCTGATCGGCGGACTCGCCTGGGGCGCGATCGAGATGGGAGCGCCTCAGCTCTGGGTGATGATCGGATCCATGATCCTGCTCGGGATTGGGATCATTACGGGCGCGAGTCGCACTCGAGTTCATCGGCCGTCTGGCGATGTGACGGTGGTGCGGGAAAATGACGATCTTTAAGCCCGGTCTCGGAAAGTAAGTTCACTTAAATGAAAGGCGTCGAGACGCCGCCGATGCATCCCCGTCACCTGCTTCCGTTACTAAAAGACGCCGCTTCCGATTGGGTGGACGACGGCGCGATGCGCCTCAGCTCTTCGCTCGCGTATTACGCGATCTTTTCGCTCGCGCCGCTGCTCGTCATCGTGATTTCCGTGGCCGGGCTGGCGTTTGGCGAAGATGCGGCGCGTGGCCAACTCTCGCAGCAAATCGCCACCCTGGCCGGCGCGGGCGCAGGCGAAGCCATTCAGTCCGCGGTGCAATCGAGCGCGGCGCAGAAAACGACCGGCGTGCTCGCCTCGGTCCTGAGCACGGCGCTGCTGCTCTTCGGCGCTTCGACGGTGTTTGCGGAGTTGAAGGACGCGCTGAACACGATTTGGGGTGTGGTCGTAAAACCGGGCCGGCCGTTTCTCCGGCTCGTGCATGACCGCTTCTTCTCGTTTTCGATCGTGCTGGCGATTGGCTTTCTCCTGCTCGTTTCGCTGATCATCAGCGTGCTGCTCGCCGCATTGGGGATCTACATGAGCGGTCGCCTCCAACTGCCGCCCGCGGTCTGGCAGGCGTGGGATTTTGTCATCTCCCTGGCGGTCGTCACCGGACTCTTCGCGATGATCTTCAAGCTGCTGCCCAACGTGCTACTGCGCTGGCGCGATGTCTGGCTGGGCGCGGTGGCGACTTCCCTGCTTTTCACGCTCGGCAAGTTCATCATTGGCTACTACCTCGCGACCAGCAGCATCGCCTCCAGCTTCGGCGCAGCCGGGTCGGTCGTGATCGTGCTCGCCTGGATTTACTACTCCGCCTGCATCCTGTTTTTCGGCGCGGAGATTACGAAACGTTACGCGCGCAGGTTTGGTTCCGGGATTGTCCCAAACAGCCGGGCCGTGCTCATCGACGATCTGCTTCGGGCGAGGCTGGGGCTGACTTCCGCGACCATCGAGGCCGCATCCACGCCGCCCACTGTCCCGCCTGAGCCGGCCGAAACTGCGCCGAAGGAATAACGCCGCCTAGGCGCTCGCGCCCGCCGTGGGAGCAGGGCCTGCGGGTGTTTGCGGGGCGCGTTTGGCGATCTCTTCCATGACTTCGTTGGCGTATTCCTGGAGCAGGCGTTTTTCGCGGTCGGTGAGCTGGCGCGGCTTCATGTCCATCAGGCAGAGCGAGCCGATGGGCTGGCCATTGGGGGCGAGGAGCGGGACGCCGGCGTAGAAGCGAATGCCGTGTTCCTTGAGCAGCGGGTTGTTCGCAAAACGCCGGTCGCGCGCGAGGTCTTCGACGATCATGACCTGGTTCTTGGCGACGACGTGGCCGCACACGGAGACGTTACGCGCGGTCTGCCGCGACTTGGCGAGATCCTCGGGCAGGCCGGTCTGGGATTTGAAAAACTGCCGGTCGCGATCGATGAGCGAGATCAGGGCGATCGGCATCTCGAAGACGCGCGCCAGCTTCGCGGTGATGCGGTCGAAGACCGGCTCGGCTTCGGTGTCGAGAAGGTTGAGTTCGACGAGCGCGGCGAGGCGCTCTTCTTCGTCCGCGGGGATCGGCGCGGGCGTCATTTCTTCGCTCAAAGGCGGCGCGAGCCTGGCCATTTGCACGAGCGCCTCGGCCAGGGTGGTGACGACTTCATCGGCCCCCGAATCTCGCAGCCGCTTGGTCGCTTCGGTCAGCTCTTCAGTCGCGCCCCAGAGGCCGATGACGATTTTCAGTTTGGGCAAAAGCGCGCGCAGTTTCAGGCAGAGATAGCGCGCGTGGATGACCGTGGAAGGAGCCACGACCGAGATGCAGATAACGTCCACGTCCGCCTTTTCGACCAAAGCGAGCAGCTCACCGGCGACCAATTTGGCCGGGGCATTCTGCGCACCGAAGCCTTGCTGACGCGCCAATTGGACGAGCATCGTCCCGGCGATTTCATCGCGATCCGCGCGCGCGGGCAGACAGAAAATGCGGCAGTCCGGCGCGACCGCCGGCGGTGGTGGGGCCTGCTCGTCGGCGGCAGCGTCCGCTTTTTCCACGGCCGCTTTGGTCGGTATGGCCGGGCGGGAGCCGAGATCCTCAATGATGTCGCGCATGCTCTGCTCGACGTTGCCGAGCTGCTCCTGATCCAGCAACTCCGCGCGGGCATCGGTCTCCGCGATGGTGAGCACCGGGATAAAGACGGAGTCGTAAAGGGCGGTCAGTGAATTCGATTTCAAGTAGGACTCGACCAGTTCCAATTCGTCGCGCTCGCCGGGCGTGAGCAGCCGATGGTAGCAATCCTCCGCGGGCGTGAGCGCGTCTTCATCGCTGAGCACGATGCTGAGGAAAGAGAGGCGCGGAACATGCCGCCCCATGACCACGAGACAGACGGTGAGCGGCGTGGCGAGCACCAGCCCGAGCGGCCCCCAGAGCCACGTCCAGAAGACCGCCGCCACGATGAGCGCGATCGAGGAAACGCCGGTGTGCGCGCCGTAGAGCAGCGGCTCCATCACGTTGTTGAGGAGCAGTTCCACCCCGGCGAAAAGCGCGATGGTAAGAATCGGCATGGTCCAATGCGGCGAGATGGCCAGGGCCAAAATCGTGGGAAGAATCGTAGCGACCCACGGCCCGATGTACGGGATGAAGCGCAGCACCGTGCCGAACGCGCCCCAGAGCACGGCATTCGGCACGCCGATGAAATACAGCCCGGTGGCGATGACCGTGCCGTAGGTCAAGTTGACGAGCAGTTGCATGAGCAGGTAGCGCGAGACGCGGTGACCCGCATCGTCCATGGCGCGCGTGGTGGCGCTGATCCGTCCCTGGCCGATGAGCCGGATGAGCCGGTTGCGCAAATCTTCCCGCTGGAAAAGCATGCAGATGACCAGCACCAGCACCAGCGCCGCCATGCCCAACGGCCCGAGCAGTGGCGCGACGATGACCTGGACCAGTTCCAGCGGGTTGGCTTTGGAAGTCTCGATGACCTGCACCGGCACGGCGGTCGAAGGCGAATGCGGAGGCGAAGAGACGGCCGTCTCCGGTTTCCCCGGCTCCTGCGTGATGCTCGGGTCAGCCGGCGTGGTGCCCCCGGGGAGCTCCTTTTTGAGCTCTTCGACCGTCTCCGTGAGCTTCGTGAACGCCCCGCCTTTCGGAGTCTGGAAAGCGTGCATTTTGGTAATGATGTTGCCCTTGTATTCCGGCAGCTTCGTCGCGAGATCGACCAGTTGCCGGGTGAGCATCCAGCCCGCCACGCCGAGGCCGGTGAAGATCAGCGCCACCACCAGCAGGACCGCCGCGATGCGACCCACCCAGCGCTCGATGCGCGTGACCAGCGGCGAAAGCAAAAAGGTGAGCAGCGCCGAAAGCGCGAGCGGAATCAGCAACTCGCGGGCGAAGAAAAGCGTGGCGACGATGAACGCCGTCAGCGCGATCGTCCAGAGGCCGACGAGCGCATCGGTGGCGGTGGTTTTGGTTTTGAGGGCGGGCATGGGCAGGGGCGTGCAGCCACTCATCGCGCACTGAAGCCGCACTGGCCCGCACAGTTTGCAAAAGCAGCGGTCCGAAAAAAGCAGCGAATGGCGCCGGCTTGCGAAAAGCCCGCGCCGGGAGCGCACCCCCTCATTGAGCCGGGCCCGGCTTGGGCAGCGGGGTCATCTCGCTGGTGCCGTCGTTTTTCAGCAGGAGCAGCGAGTCGTGGAATTCCTTGAGCGTGGAGCGGTGGCCGATGCTGACGTAGGCGATGCCGGAGGCGCGGAGTTTTTCGTAGAGGAAGCGTTCGTTTTCCTCGTCGAGCGCGCTGGTCGCCTCGTCGAGAAAAGCGATGACGGGCTTTTTCAAAAAGAGCCGCGCGAAGGCCACGCGCTGCTGCTCGCCGAGGGAGAGGACGTTGGTCCAATCCACGACTTTGCCGAGGTCGCCGCCGACGCGAGCGAAGATGTCGTGCAGGTTCACGTCCTCGAGGACGGCGGTGATGGCGTCGTCTTTGGCGTCCTCCTCGCCGAGCGGATACATGAGCTGGGCGCGGAGGTTGCCGGGGACCATGTAGGGTTTTTGGGGGAGGAAAATGAGGCGGTTGTGCGCGGGTCGGTCGATGGCGCCGCCGGCGGGTGCCCAGAGCCCGGCGATGGTACGGAGGAGCGAGCTTTTGCCCGAGCCGCTCTCGCCCATGACGAGCAGGCTGCCGCGCCGCGGGAGCTGGAGGCTGAGGTGCTGGGTGAGCGTTTTGTCGCCGCCGGGCGTCTGCACGGAGAGGTCGTCGAGCTTGAGGTGGAGCGCTTCCTCGTTGACCACGCTTTTCGCCTCCTCGGTCTCGCGCGCGTCCTCGGCGTCGAAATCGTCGAGGTTGTCCCACAGGTCGCCGAGGCGGCGGATGCCGGCGGTGAAAGAGCTGAGCCCCTCGATCTGCGCGATGATGACCGAGACGGCCAAGAGCACTGCGGCGAAGGCGCCCTCAGCCTGCGTGACGACGCCGAACTC
This sequence comes from Chthoniobacter sp., assembly GCA_043758435.1. Lineage (GTDB taxonomy): Bacteria > Verrucomicrobiota > Verrucomicrobiia > Chthoniobacterales > Chthoniobacteraceae > Chthoniobacter. The sequence continues at coordinate 12,976 of JAYVNN010000096.1, read as the reverse complement.
GACCGAGCCGCGGATGAACATCGGCCCGACGATGAGGCCCGGAATGATGACCGCCAGATAGTTGTAGCCGTTGGCGAAGAAGCCCAGATTGCGCGTCCAGCCGATGATCCAGAGGGAGTTTTCGAGCACGGCATTGAAGCGCTCAATGAGGTCGCGGTGCTCGCGCTTTTCCCCGCGGAAAAAGGCGATGGACTCCGCGGCGTCGCGCACGCGGACGAGGCCGTAGCGGAAGGTGGCCTCCTTTTGGTACTGGTTGAAATACAGCCCCACGAGCCGCCGCCCGAAGAGCATGGAGACGACGGTGCCGACGGCGGCGTAGAGGAAGAGCACGCCGACGAGCCGACCCGAGATCGTCCACAGCACGCCGAGAAAACCGACGAGCGTGACGACGGAATTGACGATGACGAGGAAGAATCCGAGCACGCCGGTGGTGAAAAGTTTCGCGTCCTCGGCGATGCGCTGGTCGGGGTTGTCCACGCTCTCGGAGGCGCGGATGCGGTAGTAGGCGCGGTTGAAAAAATAGCGCTTGATGAGCTGCTGTGTGAGCCAGCGCCGCCACGCCAGCGAGAGCCGCTCCTGCGCGTAGCGGTAGAAAACGCCGACGGGCACGGAGACGAGGCAGACGGCGACGTATTTCCCCAGCCCGCGCATCCACCCGTCGTGGTCGCGCTGCGTGAGCGCGGTGATGAAATCGCGCGTGGCGTAGCTCAGGAAAACCTGGATCACGCCGACCGCCGCGCACAGCCCGAGCAGGGCCGCGAGCCAGAGCCGCGCCTGGCGTTTCGATCCGCCGTTGAAGAAGGCTTTGGCGAGGATGAAGAACTTTTTGAGGATCGCGAGGTGGGACTTTTTCGGGGGGTCGGGCATGTGGTGCAAAAAACGAGCGACTTGTGGGACCGCTTGCAACCCGGCAATTCGTGCAAGGTGCGGCGGTTGAGCGGGTTTTTTTCAAACGCAGATGCGCAGAGTCCGCGCGCGAACGCCAGTGCGGCGTGGAAGACGGAATGCCGCGGTCGCGTAACAGCCAGGTGACGAGGCGGTGACATTCACGGGGCGGGGCGGATTTGCGGAAATTTTTTGGTCGCGTTTGTCGCTGCCGCAGACTTCCCTCGCCCGAGTCTCCACCGCCGAATTTTCCTCCTCCCGATGCCTTCCCACTACGAAGAATCCATGCAGCGCGACATCGACCGCCTCCGCGGCAAGGTCGCCGAGATGGCCGCGCTCGCCGAGGGCGCGCTCACGGCGGTGCTGCGGGCGGTGGTGAACCGGGATCGCAAAGCAGCCTACACGGTGATTTTGCGCGACCAGCGCATCGACGAGCTGGAGAAGGAGATCGACCGGCTGTGCCTCGAGTTCATGGTCCGCCAGCAGCCGGTGGCGAAGCATCTGCGCTTTGCTTACATCGCCATCAAGATCAACCAGGAAATCGAGCGCATCGGCGACTACGCGGAGAGCATCGCGAAACAAGTGCTCAAGCTGTCGGCGATTGATTGCGAGCTGCCGGTCGCGCGCTTCGAGCAGATCGCCAGCCTCTCGATCCCGATGCTCCGTGATGCCGTGCGCGCCTTTACCAGCGAGGATCCGGAGCTCGCGCGGCGGACGATGCTCGTCGAGGAAGAAGTGGACGGGCTCAAGTCGGTGATCAACTCGGAACTCTTCCAACTCGCGCAGGCCGGCCGGCTGCCGATGGCCGCGCTCACGCCGCTCATCACCATCGCGCGGCGTTTCGAGCGGGTGTCGGACCAGGCGAAGAATATGTGCGAGGAGGTCATCTACATGACCACCGGCGAGTATTCCAAACACACCGCCGGTGAAGTGTGGCGGATGGTTTTTCTAGACAACGACAACGCCTGCACGAGCCAGATGGCGGAGGCCATCGGCAATGGTCTCGGCAAGCCGCAGTTTGTCTTTGCCAGCGCGGGACTCGCGGCGGGCGCGATTGATCCGGGCACGGTCGAGTTTCTGCAAAGCAAAGGGCTCGACGCTTCGCGCGCCGGAGCGCACGCGCTGGCGCAGGTGCCGAATCTCGAATACGCGCAAATCCTCGTCGCGCTGACGGCCGAGGCGAAGCGCGGCTTTCCCTCGCCGACGAAAGCCGTGTGCCTCGACTGGACGCTCGACGATCCCTCCAAGGCGCAGGGTTCCGCCGAGGAAAAGCGCGCGGCCTACGAGCAGGCGTATCGCTTTCTCCACGCGCACATCTCCGAACTGTGCGAGGCCGTGCTCTCAGACCGCCTCGACTGACCACTCTCCCAAACCCACATCCATGAAACTCCACACCATCACCAAAAACCTCCTCCATCTTTCCGGCACTGCCGCGCTCACCGGCGCGCTGCTGCTCACCGGCTGCAATAAAAGCGGCGACACCGGCGGCGCGAAAAAAGCCGCGGCGCTCAGCATCCAAAACATCGGCTCCGACACCATGGTGAACCTCGCCCAGGAATGGGCCGAGGCTTACGCCAAGGTCGAGCCGGGCGTGTCCGTGGAAGTCTCCGGCGGCGGCAGCGGCGTGGGCGTCGCGGCGCTGCTCAACGGCACCTGCGACATCGCCAACAGCTCGCGCAAACTGGAGGAGGAAGAGGAAAAGAAGGCCACGGCAAAGTACGGTCAGCACCCGAAGGAATGGCATGTCGGCTACGACGCGCTGGCGATCTACGTGCATCCGAGCAACCCGATCACGGAGATTTCCATCGAGGAACTCGGCGAGATTTTCCGCGAAGGCGGCAAGGCGGTGAAGTGGAGCGACCTCGGCATCACGCTCCCGAGCGGTGATGCGGAAATCGTCCGCGTGAGCCGGCAGAACAACTCCGGCACCTATCACTACTTCCGCGAGGCGGTGGTCGGGAAGAAGGCCGACTTCAAGGCCGGCTCGCGCGACATGAACGGGTCAAAGGACGTTGTCGATCTCGTCTCCAGCACGCCGACCGCCATCGGCTACAGCGGCATCGGCTACCGCACGGACAAGGTGAAAGTCATCAAGGTCGCGAAGAAAAAAGGCGATCCTTCCGTCGAGCCGACGATCATGACCACCCTCGACAAGACCTACCCGATTGCCCGCCCGATGTTCATGTACACGCCGCCCGGCGCCGGCGCGCATGTGGAGAAATACATCCAGTGGATTCTCGCGCCCGAGGGCCAGAAAATCGTCGAGCACTCCGGCTACATCCCGCTCGAGAAAAAGTAAGCCCACGTCCTTTGCTTTTCCGCGGCGGCGTTCCGGTTTCGGGACGCCGCCGCTTTCCACTCCGCTCTCATGGCCGCCCAGCGCCGCACCTTTGAACTCTATTCCGAGAAGGCAATAGAGCTGCTCATCAAGCTCTGCGGCATCAGCGCGATCCTCTTCGTCTTCGGGATTTTCTTCTTCGTCTTCCGCGAGGGCGCACCGATTTTTTTCGACAAGGAGAGCAGCTTCCACCTCGGCAAATTTCTCGGCAGCACCGAGTGGTATCCCACTTCGCAAAGCAACGTCCGCTACGGCACCCTCGCGCTTATCGCCGGGACTTTCAGCGTGACCGCGCTGGCCATCGCCATCGCGGTTCCCTTCGGCCTCGGCGCGGCGATTTTCGTCTCGGAGTTTTGCACCGGCAAAGTGCGCGAGGGTTTGAAGATCACCATCGAGCTGCTGGCCGCGATTCCCTCGGTCGTCTGGGGCTTCATCGGGCTCACGGTGATGAACCCCGTCATCATGAAAGTCTTCCATGTGCCCGTCGGCCTGAACGTCCTCAACGCCGCCATCCTCCTCGCGCTGATGAGCATCCCCATCATGGTCAGCATCGGCGAGGACTCGCTCAAAGCCGTGCCCGACAGCTACCGCGAAGCCGCCCTCGCGCTCGGCGCGACGCAATGGCAGATCGTCTATAAAGTCCTCCTGCCCGCCGCCAAGAACGGCCTGCTCGCCGCCGTGCTCCTCGGTGTGGGCCGCGCCGTCGGCGAGACTATGGCCGTGCTCATGGCCACCGGCCACGCCGTGCATGTGCCCACGAGCGTCTTCGACAGCGTGCGCACGCTCACCGCCACCATCGCCGCGGAACTCGGCGAAGCCAGCGCGGGCAGCGACCATTACCGCGTCCTCTTCGTCATCGGCATCCTGCTTTTTCTGCTCACGTTCATCGTGAATCTCAGCGCCGACCTCATCGTGAAAGGCATCCGCAAAAAGTGACCGATCCCGCTTCCGCCGCGCTCTTCACCGAGACGCCTTTTGTGCGCAAAAAGCTGCGCCGCCAGATGCTCGCCAAGGTCGTGCTCGGCACCATCGTCGCGCTCATTCTCATCCCGCTTTTTCTCATCATCGGCCACCTCATCCACGCGGGCGCGCCGCTCATCTCGTGGGATTTTCTCACCACCAATCCCGTCGGCGGCATGCGGCGCGGCGGCATCTGGAGCGCCATCCTCGGCACGCTCTGGCTGGTCGGCGTGTCGCTCGCCATCAGCGCGCCCATCGGCGTGCTCGCCGCCGTTTACCTCAACGAGTACGCGCGGGAAACGTGGTTCACGCGCCTCGTAAATCTCGCCGTCGTGAACCTCGCGGGCGTGCCGAGCATCGTGCATGCGCTCTTTGGGCTCGGCGCGTTTGTGCTCTTCGCCGGCATGGGCCGCAGCATTCTCGCGGCGTCGCTCACGCTCGCGATTATGACCATGCCCGTGGTCATCGCCTCGACGAAAGAAGCGCTCTCCGCCGTTCCCATGCAGTTCCGCGAAGCGTGCTGGAATGTCGGGGCCACGCGCTGGCAAACCATCCGCCGCATCGTCCTGCCAAACTCCATCAGCGGCATCCTCACCGGCGTCATCCTGCAAGTCTCGCGCACCGCCGGCGAGACCGCGCCGATCATGTTCACCGGCGCGGTTTTCTACCGGAAAATCGCCGAGGGCGATCCCTTTGCCTACGGCATCAAAGACCAGTGCATGGCCCTCTCCATGCACCTCTACACCGTCACCACCCAGGTCACGAACGCGCCGCCCGCGCTGCCCTTCGCCATCGCCACCGTGCTGCTCGCGCTGGTGCTGTGCGTGAACCTCACCGCCATTATCGTCCGCTCATGGCTGCGCAGTCGGAAAAAATGGTAACGCCTGCTGCCAGCCGGAAAGTGGAAGTCACCGATCTGCGCCTGCGCTACGGCGAGCGCGAAGTCATCCACGGCATCTCCTTTCACATCGAGCCGCATGAAATCCTCGGCATCATCGGCCCCGCGCAAAGCGGGAAAACTTCGCTGCTCCGCTGCATCAACCGCACCATCGAATTCACCGCGGGCGCGCGCGTCACCGGCACCATCCGCGTGGACGGCGAGGACACCGCGCGCATGCGCAACGTCTATGAACTCCGCCGCAAGATCGGCATGGTCGCGCCGCTCCCCGTCGGGCTCCCGCTCAGCATCTACGACAACGTCGCTTTCGCCCCGCGTGCCGCCGGCCTGCGCCATCGCGGCGAACTGAACGCCCTCGTCGAAAAATGCCTCCGCCAGGCCGCGCTCTGGGACGAAGTCAAAGACCGCCTCGACTCACTCGGCACCAAACTTTCCGGCGGCCAGCAGCAGCGCCTCACCATCGCGCGCGCCCTTTCCCACTCGCCGAAAATCCTCTGCCTCGATGAATTCAGCATCGCCATCGACCCCGTGACGACCATGCGCATCGAGGACGTGCTCAAGGAGCTGAAGAAAGAGATGACCATCATCCTCGTCACCAACCTCGTGCAGCAGGCCCGCCGGCTCGCCGCCCGGACGATGTTCCTTTGGAACGGCGAGATCATCGAAATCGGCACGACGGATGTGATCTTCAGCGACACACCGAAGGACAAGCGGACCTACGACTACGTGAACGGCATTTTCGGCTAATGAGCGACTCCGCCCGCATCAGCATCGAGACCCGCGACGTGTGCCTTTGGTACGGCAAATTCCAAGCGCTCAAAGGCATCACCGTGGACATCAAGCACGGCCAGATCACCTCGCTCATCGGTCCGAGCGGCTGCGGCAAAACCACGCTCTTGCGCTGCTTCAACCGCGTCAACGAACGCTACGGCTACGTCACCACCACCGGCGGCATCGTCTTAAACGGCAAGAACATCTACGACCCCGACATCTCGCTCATCGAGCTGCGCAAAAGCGTCGGCATGGTTTTCCAGCGGCCCAACCCGCTGCCCATCTCAGTCTATGAAAACGTCGTCTTCGGCCTGCGCATCCACCACGACGGCTCGCTCAAAAAATCCGTGGCCGACGACGCCGTCGAGAAAGCCCTGACCGAAGTCGGGCTGTGGCACGACCTCAAAGACCGGCTCGACGCCAAAGCCATCACCCTCCAGCTCGAGCAGCAGCAAAAGCTCTGCATCGCGCGCCTGCTTCCGCTCAAGCCCGAGATCATCCTCATGGACGAACCGTGCAGCGCCCTCGACGTGGAAGGCACCCGCGCCATCGAGGAGCTGATGTGGAGCCTCGCCGGGCGCTACACCATCGTCATCGTCACGCACAACATGGCCCAGGCCCGCCGCGCCTCGCACGAGTGCATCTTCATGCTCATGGGCGAATTCATCGAGCACCGCCGCACCGAGGATCTTTTCCTCAATCCCCAGCACCCCCGCACCGCCGAATACATCGAAGGTCGCTACGGCTAAGCTTTCGAGGGTATACCGAAACGCCAACGCGTGTCATCCTGAGCGGAGCGGAGGAGGAAAGGCGGGCGCAGCGCAGTCGAAGTACCCCGGCGGTCCGAAACCGTGCTGCGCGTGAACCGACCGCCGGGGTCCTTCGACTCCGTTCAGGATGACCCGCGTTTGGGAATTCGGGACTCTATCTTACAACCCCGTCCCAGCCTGGAGCGTCTGGCGGCCCTCGTAGATCACGTCTTTGTAGGTCGCGCCAGCGGGGATCATCGGGAGCACATGCTCGGTGTAGGGCACCATCACATCGGGGATGTAGGGTTCGTCCGCATCCAGCATGCGCTGCATCGCGGCGGCGAGATCCTTCTTGTGCATCACGCGCTCGCATTTCACGGCGAAGCCCGCGCACATCTTCACGTAGTCGGGGTAAATGCCGGTCGGGTCTTCGAGGCTGCCGCTGTACACGTTCTTCGGGTTGCCGAGGAAGGTGTGCCCGCGGTTGCCTTTGTAGAAGCGGTCCTCCCACTGCATCACCATCCCGAGCCACTGGTTGTTCAGAATCATCACCTTCGCATTGATCCCCTCGACATGCGCCATCGCCATCTCCTGCACGTTCATCAAAAACGAGCCGTCGCCATCGATGTCGATCACCTGCTTGTCGGGAAACGCCACCTTCGCCCCGAGCGCCGCGGGATAGCCAAAGCCCATCGAGCCCAGCCCCGCGCTGGTCAGCAGCGTGCGCGGTTTCGTGAAATCGTAATACTGCGCCGCCCACATTTGATGCTGGCCCACGCCCGTCGAGATGATCGCGTCGCCCTTCGTCAACTCATAGAGCAGCCGGATGGCATACTGCGGCTGGATGATGTCCGGCGTGTCATTGAAAGTGAACGGGAACGCCTCGCGCCACGCCGCGATCTTCACATACCAGTCCGGGAACGCCGCGAACCCCGTCACCACGCGCTTTTTCCCCGCCTTCTCCAGCAGTGCATTCAGCCGCGTCAGCGCATACTTGATGTCGCTCAGGATCGGCAGCTTCACCACCTTGTTCTTGTTGATCTCCGCGTTGTCGATGTCGATGTGGACGATCGTCCCGTGCTTCGCAAACTCGCTGATTTTCCCCGTCACCCGGTCATCGAACCGCACCCCGATGGCCAGCAGCAGATCGGCCTCATTCACCGCATTGTTCGCGTACACCGTGCCATGCATGCCCAGCCATTTTAGCGAAAGCTCATGCGTCTCGGGAAAGCAGCCGATGCCCATCAGCGTCGTCGCCACCGGGATGCCCGTGCGCTCCACAAATTCCAGCAACTCCGCGCTCGCCTCCCCCGAGATGATCCCGCCGCCGCAATAGATCATCGGGCACTTCGCCGACAAAATCAGCCCCATCACCTCATTCAGCGCCACATCATCCGCCTGCGCGATCGGGTTGTAGCCGCGCAGATTCACCTCCGTCGGGAAAATCGGCTGCGTCGTCGCGAGCTGGATATTCTTCGGCACATCGATCAGCACCGGCCCCGGACGCCCCGACTGCGCGATGTAAAACGCCTCCTTCACAATCCGCGGGATGTCATTCACATCCATCACCAGATAATTGTGCTTCACGATCTGCGCCGTCACGCTGAACACATCCGTCTCCTGAAACGCGCCCTTCCCGATCATCGCCTGCGGCACCTGCCCCGTGATCGCCACCAGCGGCGTCGAGTCCAGATACGCATCCGCGATCCCCGTCACCAGATTCGTCGCCCCTGGCCCGCTCGTCGCCATCACCACCCCGGCTTTCCCCGTCGCCCGCGCATAGCCCTCCGCCGCGAAAACCCCACCCTGCTCATGCCGCGGCAGATACGTCCGCAGCACATCCTCCCGCTTCGTCAGCGCCTGGTGCATGTGCATGCTCGCCCCGCCCGGATACGCGAAAATCGTATCCACCCCTTCGCGGATCAGACACTCCACCAGAATCTCCGCCCCACTCATCGTGACCCCGCGCTCAGGCTGTGCGGGCTTCGTTGTCGGTTCGGTCGTTTTGGTCGGAGTGCTCATGGTTTTCTAGGTGAAAAAGGCCGCGACGATAGCAGCCGGGCGCGCGGTGGGCAAGGGGGGAATCCGTCATTGCCGCCCCGCGCCAAACGACGGATGCCGACGGTGATGCCTCACCACCAGGATGCGGACTGAGTCGCCGACGATGCGAAACAGAAAATGATACGGAAACCGCCGCAGATTGACGCGGCGAATGTCCCGCTCCCGGATTGAAAAAGACTCCGGTCTCTCCATTGCCACCGTCACGAACCGCCGGAACTCATCATAGAAGTCATCGGCCAGAGCGCACGTCGCCACCCGCTCGTAATACTCCATGACCTTCGCGAGATCGGAGAAAACCCACGGGTGAAAAACCGCCCGCATCAGGCACGGCGGCGCGCGATCTGCCCGTCGAGCTGATCGAGCGAAACCGCCATCTCCGGCTGTGCATCCAACTCCGCATCCCTCCGCAGCGCTTCGGCGATGCCCTCGTCCTCATCGTGCAGGACAGCCGGCAGCGATTCGAGAAGATGCGCCGCCAGCACCGCCCGCTGCGCCTCGGGTAAGTCATACGCCAGTTTTTCGACTTCGATCATGGTGGCCATAGGAGTTGAGGGTATTCCGGGGATGAGGCGGGGCAAGGAGTGATTCCACCCTCGCCCCATACCGGTCTTTGCGCTGGCGCAGCCTACCGCCGCTGCCCCATCTGCTCTTTGAACTTCGCCGTGCAGGTGGGGCAGATGCCGTGGGAAAAACGGATGTCGGAGTGCTCACTCAGGTAGTCATCCACATGATGCCAGAACTGCTCATCGTCCCGCACCTTCCGGCAGCAGGAGCACATCGGCAGGATTCCCTGGAGCGTCGCCACCTCGCGCTGCGCCTTCTCCTTTTCCTCCAGCGCCATGGTCAGCGCCTTCACTGTCATGCGCAGTTCCAAGCTGCGGATTACACTTCGCGCCAGCGCCTCCAGCGCGGCCTGCTGTTCGGCGGAAAACTCCCGCGGCACCCGGTCGATGGCGCAGAGCGTGCCCAGCCGCACACCCGCCGGCGTGACCAGCGGCGCACCCGCGTAAAAGCGGATTTGTGGATCACCCGTGACCAGCGGGTTGCTGGAAAAGCGGGCGTCGAGCGCAGCGTCCGGCACCATGAACACGCCCTCTTGCTGGATCGCGTGGGCGCAAAAGGACTGATCGATCGGCGTCTCGGTGGTGTCCATCCCGACCACGGACTTGAACCACTGCCGCTGCGTATCGAGCAGCGTGACTAGCGCGATGGGCGTGCCACAAATGAAGGTGGTGAGCAGCGTGATGTCGTCGAAAGCCGCCTCGGGCGGCGTGTCCATGATTTCGTAATCGCGCAGCGCGGCGAGACGCGGTTCAGGGTCATTCATGTGTGAGCATCGGGCGTTCTTCGACGGGAAGGACGTGGCAGATGCGTCTCAGAGCAGATCCTTTCCCGCAGCGCAAACCAAATCCCCAGACCGCAACACATTGGGATGCCGTAGTTTTCGCAACCGAGCATCCGTGGGGAATACCGGCGGCGATTGGGCGTCTGTTTTTCACCGCGATCCTTTCCCATGTCCCAGCTCCTTTCCCTTGCCCGTGCCGGCTATGCCCTTCTCATCAAGACCGGCCACAGCCTGCAGTCGCCCTTTCTCCTCGCCGTCCGCCTTTTCTGGGGCTGGCAGTTTTTCCAGACGGGCAAAGGCAAGCTCGGCGACCTCGACAAAGTCGCCGGGTTTTTCGCGAGCCTGAACATCCCGCTGCCGAAGGCCAACGCACTGCTCGCCGGCGGCACGGAGTGCTTTGGCGGGCTCCTGCTGATGATCGGCCTGGCCTCGCGGCTCACGGCGCTGCCGCTCTTTTTCACCATGCTCGTGGCCTATGCCACGACCGAGCGCGAGGCGCTCGCCGTGCTCTTTTCCGACCCGGACAAAGTGACCGAGGCGACGCCCTTCCTGTTCCTTTTCGCCGTCCTCATCGTCCTCATCTTCGGCCCCGGCAAGCTGTCGGCGGATCATCTGCTCGCGAAGAAATTCGCAGCCGCGCCGACGGCCAAGTAACTGCGGCTTTCCCTCGCCATCGTCCCGCGGCCCGCCGTAAAGGTGGGGGGCCGATGAGCCAGCCGCCTTCCCATTTTTCCCAGCTCCTGCTCGCCGACCGCTGGCAGGACTATCAGCTCCTCGACACCGGTGGCGGGATGAAACTGGAGCGCTGGGACGAGGCGGTGTTAGTTCGGCCCGACCCGCAAGTCATCTGGCCGCGGCCCGACGGGGGTCAGTGGGATAAGTGGGATGGCTACTACCATCGCAGCGAGACCGGCGGGGGCCGTTGGGAGTTTCGCCGCGCGCTGCCGGAGTCATGGACGCTGCGTTATGGCGGACTTACTTTTAAGATAAGACCCACCGATTTCAAACACACCGGCCTTTTCCCCGAGCAGGCCGTGAACTGGGACTGGTGCGCGCAAAAAATCAGTGCCGCGGGACGCCCGGTGAGTGTGCTGAACTTATTCGGTTACACCGGCGCGGCCACGGTGGCGTGTGCCGCGGCGGGCGCGGAGGTCTGCCATGTGGATGCCTCGAAAGGAGTGGTGCAGTGGTGCCGCGAAAACGCCGCGCTCTCCGGTCTCGCCGCCGCGCCGATCCGCTACATCACCGACGACTGCCTGAAATTCACCGCCCGCGAAGCCCGCCGCGGCCGGCGCTACGATGCCATCATCCTCGACCCGCCAGCCTACGGTCGCGGGGCGGCGGGCGAGGTGTGGAAAATCGAGGAAGACTTATGGCCGTTGTTAGTCGCGTGCCGGGACTTGCTCAGCGAACGCCCGCTCTTTCTTCTCATCAATAGCTATGCCTCGAAGCTCTCACCGCTCGTGCTGGGTAACATGCTCGCCAAGTTACTGCCCAAGCAGGGCGGTAACATTACCGTGGGCGAGCTAGGTCTGCCCAGTCAGCGCGATGGCTTGGTCTTACCCTGCGGCATCTGCGGGCGCTGGGAGATTGGTTAAAGATTCGGCTTTGGCGCGAAGTGCAAAGGCTTGCGCGCCGAGACATGCGGCAAAGGTCGCCCACGGCAGCAGCAGCCACGGCGTCCACTGCGGCGCGGCCTGCTGGACGAGGAAGGCTTTGTCCCACGGCAAGCCATGCGCGCAAATGGTGTAGAAAGCGAATAACGCAATACTGCCCGCCGCCGTCATTGCCGCGCTCCAGCGCGTTGAGAGGAAGAGGAAAAAAGGCGCGGGCCAGACGAGGTATTGGACTCCAAAACCCGGCGCGAAGACAAAGAACACGAGCCACGCCAGCGCGAGCGTGGTCAGCACATCGCCCGCGCGCCGCCGCCACGCCAGCGCGAGCACACCGCCGATGACGATCACTTTCAGCACCGCGATGACCGCCGTCTGCGTGGGCGTGAGCGTGGTGAAGACGATGCCGCGCAGCGCCGGCGCATCCGTGAGCCGCAGCAGATAGGTGATGCCCCACACGCCCCATATGCTCGAGTAGCCGACCACGTTTTTCAAAAAAACGCCCGGAAGCGTGAGCAGCGGCAGGAGCCAGCCGATGACCCCCGTGACCGCCGCCGTCGCGGTGAAAGCCCGCGCCTTTTCCCGATGCCACCAATGGAAAAAGAACACCGGCGCGAGCAGCACCGGGATCACTTTCACCTGGCACGCCAGCCCGAGGCACAGCCCGCACAGCGCCGCCTCACCGCCCACGCAAGCCGCCGCCGCGAGGAGCAGCGCGAGCGGGACGAGCGGATCGACGTTGCCGTGAAAGCCCGACACCATGAAGGAAATCGGGCTCACCGCGAACAGCGCCAGCGCCCACCACGCGGGCCGCCCCGTGCGCCGCCGCAGCCAGAGCAGCACCAGCACGGAAAGCAGGTCGGCCACGATGCCAGGCGCGCGCATGATCCGTGCAAATGGCCGCCCCTGCCCGCCCGAAAGGTCGTAGGCAAAACCCGTGAAAGTGCCCACGAGCGGCGTGTGATTGAAAAGCGGCGTCTCGCGATACATCGCCGTGAGACCGCGGTCGGAAATGGTGTGGCCAAACTCGCGGAACAGCCCCACGTCGGCGGTGCCGATGGTCGTCCATGCGCAATAGACCTTCGCCACCGTGGCGAGCAGCGCGAGGACGAGGATCAGGAGTTCGGGCTTTTTCATCGGGCGGGCGAAAGGGATAAGCGCGCGCCGTGCCGCGCGGGTCTGCGGCAAGGTGACGGGGTGACAAGCGGCGCGCGCTTTGCCACGCTATCCGTTCAATGACTGCGGACAAAAAACTCCTCCTCTTCGACATCGACGGCACCCTGCTCACCTCCGGCGGCGCGGGCGAACGCGCGCTGCGCCTCGGCTTCCGCGACCGCTTCGGCATCGACGACGATC
>JAYVNN010000095.1:0-18388 GCA_043758435.1 Chthoniobacter sp. | reverse complement strand
GGTTCGTTCACGCACGGCACGTTTTCGGACCGCCGGGGTCCTTCGACTCCGTTCCCGCCCGCCTTCGCCCACCGGGAACTCCGCTGAGGATGACACGCCTTTTCAATTTCGGTACACCCTCTCAGCAACGCGTTGAAAGGCCCGAACCCCGGAATCGACACGCTTTTCGCCTCGCGGCTATCCTCGCCGGAATGCGCCGTGTCTTCGCCTGGTTCCGTTCGCATCCGCTGACCACGATCTGCCTCGTGCTCATCGGCTTCACCGTGGGCACGCACCTTTTCGCCAACTGGCGCGCGGAAGCCCGCTGGCAGCGCTACTGCGCCACAGCCCGCGCCCGCGGCGTGAAACTGACCCTCGCCGAATTCGCCCCACCGGAAATCCCCGACGCGGAAAATTTCGCGAAGATCCCGATGCTTCGCGCGATTTTCACCGGCGGCGCGCAACGCCCGATGGAACTGCCGGTCGTGGGAAATTCGCAGCCCTCTTTCGGCAATCCGGTCAAAGGCGAACGCATCGACTGGAAAGCGTGGCAGAAATTTTTCAAAGACGCTGGCTGGCTGACTCAAACCACTGACAACGCGCCAACCGACGTGCTCCGCGCGCTCGAACATTACGCACCGCAATACAAGGAATGGGGCGAGTGGCGGAGTCGCCCGCGGTGCCGATTCCCCCTGGAACTGAAAAAAGGATGGGCGATGCAATGGCCTCATCTCGGCACGTTGCAAGATGCCGCCAAACTCTTCGCCCTGCGGATGCGGGCACATCTTGCCGCGGGCGATTCCGCGGCAGCGTACACGGATTTTCAAGATGGCTTCCAAGCCTACCGTGCGCTTGAAAACGAGCCGACGCTGCTCTCTGGACTCGCGCGGATGAACAAACTCGCCTTGCTCTCCAACGCGGTGGGCGATGGGCTCGCGCAGCATGCTTGGGCTGAACCGGAACTCAGAGCCATCGCCGATGATTATTCCTCTATCCCCGTCGGTGCCGATTACCTGCGCGCTTTCTCCAGCGAACGCGGGTTTGGGAATCAGATCGACGAGGAAACAATCTCACTGCCTCCGATTGACCGCGCGCGAAAATACAGCGTTTTGACCGGTGCCGTAACGGGGTCAGGCATCTCTCCGCCAAGTTGGATTTTCATCTTTTTACCCAAGCGGCTCTATCGCGACAACCAACTGCGCTACAATCAGTACATGGACGAACTCTGCGCACGAGTGACCGCCGACCAGTCCCATCTCCAACCCACCGTGGGCACACCAACCAGCCTCGAAAACCTGGAAGGAATGGACGCCTACTATTTCTTTCTCTTTGGTCGCTCAAGCGGCGTCTTTAACGAAGTCGGCATCCGATTCGTGCGCCTGCACACGCAGCTCGATGAAACACGGCTCGCCTGCGCGCTGGAGCGGTTCCGCACGGCGCGCGGGGCTTACCCGCAGACCCTCACTGAGCTTGTACCGGACTTCATCACGGCGATTCCGCTGGATACGTTCTCGCAGCAGCCGCTGATCTACCGACCCAAGGACGGAGGGACTTTTCTCCTCTACGGCGTCGGCAAAAACCGCACGGATGACGGCGGCAGAATCGATCCGAAGCAGAGCGAGAACCGCCAGCCCGACGACGTCTGGCTCTACGCGCCGCCGCCCGCGCTGTAGGGATTTCGGCGAAATCCAAAAAAACCTGTCATCCTGAGCGGAGTTCCCGGTGGGCGCAGGCGGGTGGGAACGGAGTCGAAGGACCTCCAATATCCGTGGGCGGAGGCGGCGGGTGAACGTGCCCCGCACCGCCTCCGCCCGCAAAAAGATGGAGATCCTTCGACTGCGCTTCGCCCGCTTTTCCGCCTGTGCTCCGCTCAGGATGACAGGTTTTTTTCCAAAATCGCTCCGCCGCCAAAAGTTCCCTTGCCGTCCGCGCCGTGCGGAGTTCCGTGCGGGCGTTCGCGAGACTATGCCTTTTTCCAACCGACTCCGCCGCCGTACGGCCAACGCGCTGATGCTGTGCGGACTCGCTGCGTTTGCGCCGCACGGCAGGGCGGCGGAGGCCGCGCCGTTTGCGCAGGCGGGCGTGGCGTTTGTCGAGGAACACTGCACCTCATGCCACGGGGAGAAAAAGCAGAAGGCCAATCTCGCGCTGCACAAGGTGCGCGACGACCTCGTGCTGCTGCGGGCGCGCAAGCAGTGGCGGGAGGTGGTGCGGATGGTCGAGTCCGGCGACATGCCGCCGGAGGACGAGCCGCAGCCGACGGCGGAGGAGCGGCGCGCGTTCGTCGCCTCGGTGAACGCGGTTTTTTCCACCGCAAACAGCGCGAAACCCGATCCCGGCCGGCTGACCGTGCGGCGGCTGAACCGCACGGAATACAACAACACCATCCGCGATTTGCTGCACGTCGAGTTCAAGCCGGCGGAGGATTTTCCGAGCGATGACGTGGGCTTCGGTTTCGACAATATCGCCGACGTGCTCTCGGTCTCGCCGGTGCTCATGGAGCGCTATCTCGATGCGGCGGAGCGGATCGCGGAGGAGGCCATCCCGCTCAATCCCGCGCGTCCGCCGAAGCGCACAATGGCGGGCAAATACTGCGAGCCGGCGAATCCGCATGTGCCGCCCGACCGCTTCCGCCCGGTCAACGCGGCGGAGCGCGAGGCGATCCTCTCCGGGCCGCTGAACACGCCGGTGCGGATCGCGGCGGAGAATGAATTCTGGGTGCGCGCTAAGCTTTACGCCGAAGGCCCGGCGGACGTGCCGGTGCGCGTGGCGCTGCTCGCCAGCGGGCCGAAGATCGCGCATCCCTCGCCTGCGGCGGAGCTGGCGAAACTCGACGGCGTGGCGCTCGGCGCGGTCACGCCCGCGGTGATTTTGAAGGTGGTGGAAATCAAGGCGCGCGAGGAGAAAAGCGCGCAGCTCATCGAGGTGAAAATCACGGGCACGGCGGGGATGGAGCGCATCGCGCTCGCGGCGTTCAAACCCGAGCCGGGCCAGCGCCCGCCGACGCTGCGGGTGGAGTATCTCGAAACCGAGGGACCGCTCGACACGCGCACGCCGTCGAACAAGGCGCTGATGGTTTTTACCGGCGACAAGCCCGAGCGCGAGCAGGTGCGCGAGGTGCTCACGCGCTTCACCGCGCGGGCGTGGCGGCGGCCCGGCACGGGGGAGGAAATCAACCGGCTGTGCGCGATGGTGGATTACGCCGTGGGCCACAACGAAGGCTGGGAAGGAGGGCTGCGCCGCGCGATCACGGCGGTGCTGGCGTCGCCGAAATTCATCTTCCGCCTGGAGCCGGACGCGGAGCCGGAAAATCCCGAGCCGCATCCGCTCGACGAATTCCAGCTCGCCACGAGGCTCGCGTATTTCCTGTGGAGTTCCGCGCCCGACGAGACGCTGCTCCAGCTCGCCTTCGAGAAAAAACTGAGCGCGAATCTCGATGCGCAAGTCCGCCGGATGCTCAAAGACCCGCGCTCCGCGGCGCTCGTGGACAACTTCGCGCTGCAATGGCTCCAGCTCGGGCGCATCGCCGGGCACAGCGCGGATGCGAAGGTCTTCGCGAAATGGGAGCCGAAGCTCGCCGGCGCGATGATCGAGGAGACGCGCCGCTTTTGCGCCGAGCTGCTGCGCGACGACCGCAGCGTGCTCGACCTGCTCGACGCCGACTTCACCTGGGTCGATCGGCGGCTCGCGGAGCTTTACGGGCTCAAGGTTCCCGGCGGTTTTGACGCGGGCGAGTGGAAGCGCGTCTCGCTCGCCGGCACGCCGCGCGGCGGGCTGCTCACGCAGGCCAGCGTGCTCACCGTGACCTCGAATCCCACGCGCACCTCGCCGGTGAAACGCGGCAAATGGGTGCTCGAACAACTCCTCGGCAACCCGCCGCCGCCCGCGCCGCCGAATGTGCCGTCGCTCGACGACAGCGGGCGCAAGGACATCACCGGCACTTTCCGCCAGAAACTCGAACAGCATCGCGCCGACCCGAAATGCGCGAACTGCCACGCGAAGATGGACGCGTTCGGTTTCACGCTGGAAAACTTCGACGGCATCGGCCAATGGCGCGACCGCGACGAAACCGGCGCGGCGGTCGATGCCAGCGCCAAACTCGGCACCGGCCGCAAACTCAATGGCGTGGCTGATCTCCGGGCGATGCTGCGCGAGCGTAAGGACGCCTTCACCCGCTGCCTCAGCGAAAAACTCCTTATCTACGCGCTCGGCCGCGGGCTCGATTACTACGACGAATCCACGCTCGACCGCCTCCAGTCCGCCCTCGCCCGCGACGGCTACAAATTCTCCACGCTCCTCACCGAGATCGTGAAGAGCGACCCCTTCCGCCTCCGCCGCGGCAAGGGCCAGGAAACGGCTGACGCGCCCGCGCCGAAATAGGAGAACGCCGTTGGCGTTCAGGCGACCCACCAAGTCACACCGGCAGCGGGATGCTTTGCGCGAAGTGAAAGACGTTATCGGGATCGTATTGCTGCTTGATCGTCATCAGCCGCGGCAGGTTGCCTTTGTAGTAAGCTGGTGCGGAGTTTGTGAGATCGAGGTCGATGTAATTCACGTAGGAAAAACCGGGGAAATGCGGAAGCATCGCCGCATATAGCGCGCGGACGGCGGCGACCCGGCTGTTCGTCGAGGAACTGGAACTCCACTCGGAATAGTATTGCAGGCAAAAGCGCGTATCGCCGCGGTGCGGAAACGCGGTGTCGGTCTCGGCCACGCGATTGATCGCACCGCCGTAAGCTTCGAAGATGCCGGCAATGACGGCGGGAGAATTCCGCAGCGTCGTGATGAATGTGCTCACGCCCGCGCTGCTCAGCGCGCCGATCGAGTAGTCGGACTTACCCTTGAAGTAAACGCGGTCCAGGTCGCCGTTGCCGGCGAAGTAGCGGGCGGCTTCGATGTAACTGAACTGTTTCGTCGTGAGCGTGGGACTGCCCACGGCGAGCAGCGGCGCGAGCAGCATCTTGAGCTTCGCGACCGTCGGTGTCTGCCCCGCGACCGCCGGTAGATACTGCCCCGTGCAGCGAATGCCGCTGATGCTCCCCTGCCCGCCCGTCATCACATAGACAAAGCTCAATTCGTCCGGCGATGACTGGGCAAACGTCTGCCACGTCTTCAGCGAGGCCGTGGGAAAGTTCACCGGCCACGAGAGGCGAAAGGCGATCACGCGATCCACCGGATGCACCGTGAAAGTGAACTCGGTGACGATGCCGAAGTTTCCTCCGCCTCCGCCGCGCAGCGCCCAGAAAAGGTCCGGGTTTTCCACCGCGCTCGCGGTGAGCACCGCGCCCGCGGCATCCACGATCTTCGCTGAAAGCAGGTTGTCGGCGGTGAGTCCGAATTTGCGCGACGACAGCCCGTGCCCGCCGCCGAGCGTGAGGCCGACGATGCCCACCGGCTTGCAGCTCCCGGCGGGCAGCGCGAATTTTTTCGCGAAGAGTTTTTCCGCCACATCGCCCAGCAGGCTGCCCGCGCCGATGCGCGCCGTTTGCGCCGCCATGTCGATGACCACCGCGTCCATGCTCCGCACGTCGATCATCAGCCCCGAGCACGAGGAGAAACCCTCGTAGGAATGTCCGCCTCC
Source organism: Chthoniobacter sp. (assembly GCA_043758435.1). Taxonomy (GTDB): domain Bacteria; phylum Verrucomicrobiota; class Verrucomicrobiia; order Chthoniobacterales; family Chthoniobacteraceae; genus Chthoniobacter. Next base: position 12,828 of record JAYVNN010000095.1, on the reverse strand, counting down.
GTGGCCGCAGAGCGCCACGCCATGCGTTCGCGCCCACTGGATCGCAAGGCTCACGCCATTCGCCGTGCGGCACTGCGCGATGACCTGCGGGCGCACCAGCGTCCGCCGGTTGAAAGGCAGCAGCTTTTCAAAATCCGCATCGCCGGGCCGCAGCACCTGGCCATCGGCGGGCGGGATGACGAGGGCATCGATGGGATCGGCAGCGAGCGCGGCCCGGCTTCGCGCGCGGGCTGGCGCGGTGGTGCTGATGCTGGGCAGGATCGGAGCGGTGGGCGGGGCGTCGTGGAGGTAGGCCATGCGGGAAGGTAGAGCTGGAAAACACCGGCGAAGCGAGCCATCTGCAAAGCCGCATGTGTTCTCCCGCACCGAAGATCGCCGTCCTCGCCCTCATCGTGAGCGGGCTTTTTTGCGGCTGCATTTCGTTTTCGCCGTACGACTCCGCGGCGGCGGACGACATCCGCGAACTCATGCGCCGCACGAACGAAGTCGTCACCGACAGCGACCGCGGCCGGCTGTCGCTCGCGGAGAGCCGGCAGTTTTTGCGGCAGTCGCAAGCGCGGCTCGAAGTCCTGCGCACCCGCAAGAGCGGCATGAGCGGGCAGGCGCGGAGTGCGCTGGCTGCGCTGGATGCGGAATACCAAAAGCTGCTCGCAGAAAACCGTCCGCTGCGCCGGCGGGAAACGGCGGATTTGCGACGCCTGATTTTCGCGCTGCAAGACCTGCGTCCTGCCCCGTCCGTCTTTCGTCACGAGTATGCGGCAGCGCCGCCGGCCGACGACACTTCGACCAATGATACGTGCGTGAAAAAGGACGACGAAAAGAAGAAGCATTGCCCGGACAAAAACAAACGGGACGACGACAGCGACTGCCGAAAGCACCGCTGACCGCGCTTCTTTTTTCCGCCAAGGCGCGACGCCGCGAAGCTGATGTTTCCTTGCGCGGCGGCGCGGGCTGGTGAAAAGAGCGGGGCGATGAAAACTCCGCTCCTTTCCCGCCGCACGCTGCTCCGCGGCCTCGGCACCGCCGTGGCGCTGCCGTGGCTGGAGGCGATGGGCCGGCTCTCGTCTTACGCGGCGGACGCACCGGGGCGCAAGGCGCCGAACCGGCTGGCCTTTCTCTACGTGCCGAATGGCAAGGACATGCCGAACTGGACGCCGCGCGCCGAGGGCCGGCTCGGCGAACTGCCGCCGATCCTCGCCGCGCTCGCGCCGGTGAAGGACGACCTGCTCGTGCTCACTGGCCTCGCCGCGGACAAGGCGCGGCCCTACGGCGACGGCGGCGGCGACCACGCGCGGGCGATGGCCGCTTTCCTCACCGGCGTGCATCCGCGCAAGACGGACGGCGCGGACATCCGTGCGGGCACGTCGGTGGATCAGATCGCGGCGCAGCGGATCGGCGAGCTGACGCGGCTGCCTTCGATCGAGATCGGCGGCGAGGCGGGGAGCATGGCGGGGAATTGCGACAGCGGTTACTCGTGCGTGTACAGCTCCACGGTTTCGTGGAAAAGCTCCACGCAACCGCTGCCGAAGGAGATCAATCCGAAGCTCGTCTTCGCGCGGCTCTTCGGCCAGCCGGGCGGGCCGGAGAAAGCGCGGCGCGACCTCGCGCGGAAAAGCGTGCTCGATTTCATCCGCGACGACTCGCGCTCGCTCGTGGCGAAAATGGGGAGCGGCGACAAACAGAAGCTCGACGAGTATTTCACCGCGATCCGCGAGATCGAGCTGCGCATGGAGCGTGCGGCGCAGCTCCCAGCGCTCAACGCGCCCGCCGGCGCGACCGCGCCCGCGGGCCTGCCGGACAGCTACGCCGAGCATCTCCGGCTGATGTGCGACATGCTCGTGCTCGCCTTTCAGGCCGACGTGACCCGCGTGGCGACGTTCGTTTTCGCCAATGAAAGCAGCAACAAAAGCTACCCCGACCTCGGCGTGAACGAAGGCCACCACGAGCTTTCGCACCACGGGCACGACCCGGAGAAAATCCGCAAGGTCCGCGCGATCAATCAATTTCACGTCGCCCAGCTCGCGTATCTGCTGAAGCGGCTGAAAGCGATTCGCGAAGGCGACGGCACGCTGCTCGACCACTGCATGATCGCCTACGGCAGCGGCAACAGCGACGGCGACCGCCACAACCACGACGACCTCCCGATCCTGCTCGCCGGCGGCGGCGGCGGCACCATCGCCACTGGGCGGCACATCCGTTTCAAAGACGAAACGCCGGTAACGAATCTGTGGTCTTCGCTGCTGGAGCGGATGGACGTGCGCGTGCCGCTCGTCGGCGACAGCACCGGCACGCTTGCGGCGCTGCGCGCCGCGTAGCTGTAGGGGAAGCTGTCAGCTTCCCCTATAGCTACAGCACGTCCGGCGCGAAAGACGACGGTCGAGCGCGGCTCCGCGGGCGCGCGCGAGGCCGGCCAGCGCGAGGACGAGAAGGCGGAGAGAAATGCGCGGGATGTGCATCGCCCGACTGTGCCGCGAAGTGCGCGCGATGACCAAGGCGGGATTGCCAAGGAGTTTTGCCGCGCCCTGCGTCAGCCGCCGAGCGCGGCGAAAAGCTGGCGCATCTCGTCTTCCACCGCATCGGGCGTAGCGAGCGTCTGCGCGACCTCCGCTTTCACCGCCACGCGGAAGCGGCGACGCAGCCGGTGGACAGCGACTTTCCATGCGCCTTCGCTCAGTCCGAGCGCGTGGGCGGCGGCGGTCTGCCCGCCGTGCGCGGCGTCGCCGGTGAGCCACGGTTTGAGGCGGGAAAAATCATCCGCCTTCCCCTCGCCCGCGCACTCCCGCTCCAGCGCGGCGAGCGCGCGGTCGAGCACGGCGAGCGCCCATTGCCGGTCAAAGAATTCGTCCGGAGGCAGCGCCTGACCATCGGCGAGAATGAGGCCGGGCGAGGTGTCCGTGCCCGCATCGAGCGGCACCGCCACCGTGCCGCCGCCACGCTTTGCCCGCTGCGCGCGTTCGTGCTCGCGGGCGAGGAAATGTTTCAGCGCACCGAGCAGATAGCTGCGGAAACGCCCGCGCTCCCGCTCGGCCCCGCCGAGCGCATCGCGCGCCAGCAGGTGCGCGAAAAACCCATGCGCCGCCTCGCGCGCCGCGTCCTCCCCGCGCCCGCTGCGCTGGAGAAAGGCGACGACCGGCGCGTAGTACGCCGCGCACAATTCACTCAGCGCCGCGCGTGCCTCCGGCGAATCCCCGCGCGTCCGCTCCACGAGCGTCCAGCGCGTGTGCGCAAAGCCGGAGCCGTCGGAGGCGCTCGTCGTCATGCCGCTGGGCTCAGCGCCGCGCGCTTCCCGGAGCGAGGCCGAAGCCGCCGGCGGCCGGCACCGGCGCGGCGGCGGTCGTGCCGGATTTTTTCCGCAGCGCCTCGAGATCAAGGTCGGTGCGCATGATTTCCGCGCGGAGCCGGTCTTTGATTTGGGCGAGCCGGGCGAGCTTTTCCTCGGCCCGGTTCCTCAATTCTTTGAGCTGCACGTCGCCCAATACATCGCCGTCGAGGAGTTCCATCGAGGACTGCGTCTCGGCCAGCGCGGAGGCGATTTTTTCGTACTGCTTCAGCGCCACATCGAGCTCGATTTGCAGCACTCGCATCTCGATCTGGCCGCCGCTCGGCGCGGGTCCGTTGCTCACGAAAGGAGCCCAGACGTCGCTGGTCAGAGCGGGGTAACTGCCGCCGCCCGTCGCCGGCTGCGGGGCCCCTGGCGCAAGAGGCGCGGGTAGAGCGTAGCCGCCCACGGGCACGGGCACGAAGGCCTGGGGCAGCGGCGCGCTTTCCGCCGAGCCCGCGCGAACCGTCGGGTTGACGGGAACAGGAGGCGGCAGTTCGGCCGTCGGGAGGACGGGCAGCGCTCTTGGCCCGCCGGACTGAGTCGCGTCGAGAAGTGTGGGCGGACTTGCGGCGGGTGCATTTTGGGCGCGCAGCGGCAGGACGGCACAGGCGAGGAGGGCGGTGAGGATGGCTGGTTTTGTTTTCATGGTTTGTGGTGGCTTGCTGGTTTGGTTTTGGTCGTGGAAAAAAAAATCAGCGCCTGCGCGGCTCCGCAGCACGCTGCCCGAGGGCGAGGATGTGCTCGCGCAGCCGCGCGGTCTGCTCCGCGAGCGCGCGGCATTTCGCCTCGATGCCCGCGCGGCGCTCCCGGCGCTCGGCCTCGGAGACTTCGCCAAAATCCGCGACCTCCAGCTCGAAAGTCGCCTCGCGCAGCGTGGTCAGCAGCCGCTCGTATTCTTGAAAGGAGGCCGCCAATTCTGCGCGGGCCGGTCTTTCTTCCGCGGTCGCGGCGGCGCTCGGCAGCGTCCGCGCGGGCGCTACTTCCGCAGGGCGCGCGGTTGATTTTGCGCCCGCGAGATTCAGCGCCACGATCAGCAGCCCGAGCCCCAGTAACGGTGTCGCCAGCAGCGCCAGGAGTGCGGGCGAATTCGGGGGCACGCCCAGCTTTTCCGCCGCCGTGGTGCCCGGCGTGCGGCCGGTGGCGGCCGTGACGGTCTCGCGAATCGCCGCGTACCATTCGGCCACCACCTGGTTGAAGTGCGAAGGCAGCCCGAACAGTCCTTCCCAGGGCGAGAAAAAGAGGCGCTGGGTCTGGCCGGCGGCCTCGTAGGTCACGCTGATGAAAGCCAGGCCCGCCGGGTGCATGACCCGCGGGTAGCGGCCCATGCTCAGGTCGCGGATGGCCGTGAGCGGGATCACGGTGGTGGTGCCGGCGCGCGCAAAGCTGAGCTGGCGGTCGTCGAGCAGCATCCGGTGCCGGCGGCGGTAGAGGAAAAACTGGCCGTCGAAAGTGGCGAGATGCTCCGGCGTGGTGACGTAGCTGTGGCCCTCCTGGGGCAGGCGCGGCGGGGTGCCCGCGGGAGCGTCCGCGCGCCGGTCGGCCACCACCGTTTCGATCTGCGTCTTCACTTCGCCCGCGCTGTGCTGGCGGTGGGCGCGCTCCTTTTCCAGCGCCTGCCGGACGATGGCATCCACGCGCGGATCGCTGGCGGAAATCTCCGAGGGCAGCGCGAATTTTCCGACCGGCAGCTCGCCGGTGAGCAGCTCGTAAAAGACCACGCCGAGCGAATAAATATCCGCGCGGTGATCCACGTCGGCGGGCGTGTCGCGCTGCTCGGGGGCCATGTAGCTGGGCGTGCCGAGGGTGGTGCCGGTTTGGGTGAAATTGGCGGGCTGATCCTGGTGGGTCGCGGGGCTTTCGTCCGGCCCGTCGCCCATGAGTTTCGCGATGCCGAAGTCCGCGAGTTTCACGCGGCCTTTCGCATCCAGCAGAATGTTCTCCGGCTTGATGTCGCGGTGCAGCACGCCTTCGTCGTGGGCGAATTGCAGCGCGTCGCAAATGTGCGGCACGATGGCCAGCGCCTGCGCCGGCGTGAAGCGGGCGGAGCGCATGGCCTGGCGCAGATTCACGCCCTCGACGAACTCCATGAGCAGGTAGAAAAAACCGCCCGCCGCGCCCGAGTCATGCACGGCCACGATGTTCGGGTGATGCAGCCGCGCGAGGAGCTGCCCCTCGCGCTCAAAGCGCCCCGCGAAGGCCGCATCGCGCTCCGCGAGCGAGGCGGGCAGCAGCTTCAGCGCGACGAGCCGGTTCAGCTTCGGCTGCCGCGCTTTGAAGACCCAACCCATCCCGCCCTGCCCGACCAGCGCCACGATTTCGAGCTGCGGAAAAGCCGCGCCCACCTCCGCGATGGACGGCGGCTCGCGGTCGGTGCCCGCGGGCTCCGTCGGCTGCATCGCGCCGGCCAGCAGGCAGCGCGGGCACAGGCCGCCGGGAGCGGAGGCATCGAACACCGTGCCGCAGGCGGAGCAATGGTGGGGGTCGGTATTCATGGCTCACGCTTTCCTGCCGTGTCGGGCGTGAATGGTTACAGGATTTCTGGCGGAAAGGGCGAAGCGTTTATGAATCGCTCCGTTCTTGCGCCCCGCGCGCGGCCCGCAAGAATCCGCGCATGCTTGGCAAATTCCACGACCACCTCCAGCAGCAGCTCGCCGACATCCGCGCCGCGGGTCTGTACAAATACGAGCGCGTCATCACCACGCCGCAGGATGCGCGCATCCGCGTGGCCGACGGGCGCGAGGTGCTGAATATGTGCGCGAACAATTACCTCGGGCTCGCGGAGCATCACGCGGTCATCAAGGCCGCGCATCACGCGCTCGACCGGCGAGGTTACGGGATGGCAAGTGTGCGGTTCATTTGCGGGACGCAGGACATCCACAAACAGCTCGAAAAATCCCTCTCCGACTTTTTGGAAACGGACGACACGATCCTGTATTCATCCTGCTTCGACGCCAACGGCGGGCTTTTCGAGACGCTGCTCGGCGCGGAGGACGCGATCATTTCCGATGAACTGAACCACGCCTCGATCATCGACGGCGTGCGGCTCTGCAAAGCCGCGCGCTACCGCTACAAAAACAACGACCTGGCCGACCTCGAAGCGAAGCTGCGCGAGGCAACGGAGAAGGGCGCGCGTTTCAAAATGATCGCGACCGACGGCGTCTTTTCGATGGACGGCTACATCGCCAACCTGCGCGGCGTGTGCGACCTCGCGGACCAATACGGCGCGCTGGTGATGGTCGATGACTCGCACGCCGTCGGCTTCATCGGCGCGCGCGGGCGCGGCACGCCGGAGCACTGCGGCGTCATGGGGCGCGTGGACATCCTCACCGGCACGCTCGGCAAGGCGCTCGGCGGCGCGAGCGGCGGCTACACCAGCGGGCGGCGCGAGATCATCGAGCTGCTGCGGCAGCGCTCGCGGCCGTACCTTTTTTCCAATACGCTCGCGCCCTCGATCGTCGGCGGCTCGCTCGCCGTGCTCGACCTTCTCACCGCCTCCACCGACCTTCGCGACCAACTCGAAGCGAACACCGAATTTTTCCGCGCCGAGATGCTCGTGCGCGACTTCGACATCCTGCCGGGCACGCATCCCATCGTCCCCATCATGCTTGGCGACGCCCCGCTGGCGCAGCGTTTCGCCGAGGCGATGCTTGCGCGCGGGGTGTACGTCGTCGGCTTTTTCTACCCCGTGGTCCCGCAGGGCAAGGCGCGCATCCGCACGCAAATCAGCGCGGCACACACGCGCGAGGATCTCGCTTTTGCGGTCGAGCAGTTCAGCGCGGTGAAAGCGGAGTTGGGAATCTGATCCAACCCGCGCGCGCACTGACGGTGCGGCTTGGAAGGCGCGCGCATCGCTGGCAGCTTGGCGGAAAACATGAGCACCAATTTTCCGCCCGCTCCGCAGCTCATCGAACGCGCGATCCTGCTCGCACGGGAGCTGCAGGAGCGCGCCACCGCTTTGCAAACAGGCGCGGAGCGGCGGCAGCAGGCGGAGCTGGATCGCATGCTGCAAACTCCGGCGGACAAGGTGACGCTCGTGCAGCTCACCGACCGGGCGTTTCGAGCGCGCGATGCGGCGCGGGTGGCGGAGCAGTTCACGCACATTCTGGATGTGCAGGGTGTGCCGCGATTCTTCAGCCCGATTGACCGCGCACTGCTGCGGGGCTTTCAGACTTTCGGCGGCTGGCTGCCGGGCGTGGCGGTGCCGCTGGTGCGCGAGCACATGCAGCAGGAAACGGCGATCGTGGTGCTGCCCGCGGAGCGCGAGGTGCTCGCCGGGCATCTGCGCGCGCGGCAGGGCGAGGGGCTGCGGATGAACGTGAATTTTCTCGGCGAGGCGCTGCTCGGCGAGGAGGAGGCGCGTCGGCGGATGGCGCGCTACCTCGACGCCCTGCGACTGCCGGAGGTCGAGGTGCTCTCGGTGAAAATTTCGACGGTGTTTTCGCAAATTTCTGCGCTCGCGCGGGAGCATACCGTCGGCATTTTGTGCGACCGGCTGGAGACGCTGTATCGCGCGGCGGCGGCGGAGCGGTTCGTGCGCGCGGATGGCGCGAGCGTGGCGAAATTCGTCTATCTCGACATGGAGGAATATCGCGACCTGCGGCTGACGGCTGACGCTTTCATGCGCACGCTGGAACGGCCCGGTTTGGAAAATGTGGAAGCGGGAATCGCGCTCCAGGCTTACATCCCAGACTCGGCGCGGGTGCTGCGCGAACTGCACGCGTGGGCGCGGGCGCGGGTGGCGCGCGGAGGCGCGGCGATCACGGTGCGGATTGTGAAAGGCGCGAACCTGGAAATGGAGCGGGTGGAGGCGTCGCTGCGCGGGTGGGCGCAGGCACCGTTTAGGACGAAGGCGGAGACGGATGCGAATTACAAACGGATGCTGGCGGAGGCGATCACGCCGGAGAATCTGGCGGCGATGCGGGTGGGGGTGGCGTCGCACAATCTTTTCGATGTGGCGTTCGGTTTAGTGCTCGCGGCGGACGCGGATGCCGAAAATCGCGTGCAGTTCGAGATGCTGGAAGGCATGGCGAACCATCAGCGTCGAGCGCTTTTCGAGCACTCGCGCAATCTGCTGCTCTACGCGCCGGCGTGCCGGAAGGAGGAGTTCCTTAACGCCATCGGCTACCTCATCCGCCGGCTCGACGAAAACACCGGGCCGGACAATTTTCTGCGCCACGCTTTCAAACTGCGCACGGGCAGCGCGGAATGGGATGGGCTCGAAAAAAGTTTCCGCGCAGCCTTTCACCTCGGCCTGTCGGACGCCCCGCGCCGCACGCAAAACCGCCTGCACCCGCTGGCCGCAAAGCCGCGCGAGGAGATGATCTGGACGGAGTTTGAGAACGAACCCGACACGGATTTTTCGCTGCCGCAAAATGGCGAGTGGGCGGCGCAATTCGTGGCGCAGGCATCCCTGCCTGTGGAAGTCCGCCAGGCATCCCTGCCCGGCGAAGTGGATGCCGCCATCGCCACCGCCCGCACCGATGCCGACGGCTGGCGCGCAATGTCCGTGGATACGCGCTCCGCGATCCTCGGCAAAGTCGCGCAGGAAATCCGCGAGGCCCGTGGGACGTTGATTCGCGCGGCGATGACGGAGTGCGGGAAAACGATTGCGGAGAGCGATCCCGAGGTTTCGGAGGCGGTGGATTTTGTGGAATTTTACCGCAGCACGGCGCGGATGTTTTTCGAGATGGAGACGGTGCGTACGCGACCGTTCGGCGTGGTCGTGGTGGTGTCGCCGTGGAATTTTCCGATCGCAATTCCGTGCGGGGGAATCGCCGCGGCGCTGGCGGCGGGGAACACGGTGATCCTCAAGCCGGCATCGGATGCGGTGCTGGTCGCACAAGAATTGTGCGAGTGCTTTTGGCGCGCGGGCGTTTCCAAAAAGACGCTGCAATTTTTCCCGTGTCCCGGCGGTGGCGCAGGTCGCGAACTCGTGGCGCATCCCGATGTGGATGCGGTGATTCTGACCGGCGGCACGGACACCGCGCTGCGGATGCTCCGTGCGCGTCCAGCGATGCGGCTTTGCGCCGAAACGGGAGGGAAAAACGCGACGGTCGTGACGGCGCTCGCGGATCGTGAGCAGGCGGTGAAGCATGTGGTGCATTCGGCGTTCAGCCACGGCGGGCAGAAGTGTTCGGCGACTTCGCTGCTGCTGCTCGAGGCCGAGGTCTATGACGATCCGCCTTTCCAAAACATGCTGCGCGATGCGGTGGAAAGTCTGACCGTCGGAGCCGCGTGGGATTTGCCCACGCGCATCGGGCCGCTCATCCGCGCGCCGGACGGCGATCTGCTCCGCGCGCTCACGGCGCTCGAAAAGGGCGAGTCGTGGACGGTGATGCCGCGACCGGTCGGCGACGATGCGCGGCTGTGGTCGCCGGGCGTGAAGTGGGGCGTGCAGCCGGGGAGTTTCACGCATCTGACGGAGTTTTTCGGGCCGGTGCTGGGCGTGATGAGGTTCACGTCGCTGGCGGAGGCCATCGCGCTGGTGAATGCGACGGGCTACGGGCTGACGAGCGGGCTGGAGTCGCTCGACGAGCGCGAGCAGGAAATGTGGAAGGCGGGAATCCGCGCGGGGAATCTCTACATCAACAAGCCGACGACCGGCGCGGTGGTGCTGCGGCAGCCGTTTGGCGGGATGGGCAAATCGTGCTTTGGGCCGGGGATGAAAGCGGGCGGGCCGAACTACGTGACGCAGTTCATGGAGTTCGCGGATCGGCCTGGGCAAATGGATGGTGGGCCGCTGGTGAATGCGGCGCTGGAAGATTTGCGGCAGCGTTTGCTCGCGGTCGAGGTCGAGGCGGAGCCGGGGGAGGTCGCGCGGGTGCTGGCGGCGATGGCGAGCTACGACCGGGCGTTTCGCGAGGAGTTCGGGCGGAAGCACGATCACTTTCGCCTGCTCGGGGAAGACAACGTGCGGCGGTATCTGCCGTTCGCGGCCGTGCGCGTGCGGGTGGATGTGCGGGATTCCTTCTTCGAGGTTTTCGCCCGCGCGTGTGCAGCACGGGCGGCGGGCTGTCGCGTGACGGTGAGCGCGCAGCCCGACCTCGCGCACGCGGCGGTGCGGCGGCTGGATGAGATGACGGATGCGTGGGCGGCGGGGATCGAGTTCATCGAGGAAACGGATGCGGAACTCGCGGCGGCGATTCGTAGCGGCGAGGCGGAGCGCGTGCGCTTTGCGGCGGCGGAACGGGTGCCAGTGGAGTTACGCGCGGTGGCGCACGAGGCAGGCGTGTTTCTCGCGGACGCGCCGGTGCTGGCGGAAGGGCGCGTGGAGTTACTGTGGTACGTGCGCGAGCAGTCGGTCAGCCACGCGTATCATCGCTACGGCAATCTCGGTGCGCGCGCGGCGGAGCGACGCGCGGAGCCGGCATAGCCCGTCAACCCGCGTCCGCAGGATCATGGCGCGGCGTGTCCGACGCCCAAGGGATCGCGACGCTCTCCGTCCCGATTTTATCACACAGCCTCTTACCGTCCCCCGGCCCCCGTATTGGCTCGCGGATGCATCCGCTCGGCCTGCAATTCCTGGCGCAGCCTTTCGCCCAAAGCGAAAAAAACCCGCGCGGCCGGGGATTCGCGACGACGGCGGCGCCGGGGAATACTGAGCGGAAACTCCTGCTGCTGCGGGTGCTTCATACCGATTTATTCGCGGCTGACCCTACCGATGGATGCCAGGTGGGGGATCGAGGCGGAGAGCCGGCCAGCGGAGATTTTTTCGAGTGCGGATTTGCCTGCGCCTTACATCCGGCCCGCAAACCAGCGGCGAACAATCGGCCTATGGAACTACAAACATTGAAAGACCTATTCATCGTCGAACTCAAAGACCTCTACAGCGCCGAGAAGCAAATTCTGAAGGCGCTGCCGAAGATGGTCAAAGCGGCCACCAACGCCCAGCTTAAGGCTGGCTTTCAAGAGCATCTTGAACAAACCAAGGAGCACGCCGTCCGCTTGGAAAAGCTGCTGGCCAAACATCATCAATCCACCCGCGGCCCGAAATGCAAAGGCATGGAAGGCGTGTTGAAAGAAGGTGAGGAAATGATCGAGGAAGAAGGCGACGACGAAGTGCGCGATGCCGGCCTGATCGCGGCTGCCCAGCGCGTCGAACATTACGAAATGGCCGGCTACGGCTGCGCGCGCACCTATGCCGAGACCTTGGGCGACAAGGATTGCGCCAGCGTGCTCCAGCAGACGCTCGATGAGGAAAGAGACGCGGACAAAAAGCTGACCAAACTCGCCATGTCCACGATCAATCTGGCGGCAGCAGCGGCCTAAGCCAACCAACCCACCGATCTCAATATGACTCCTATACTCCTCGCGTTCACGCCGATCCTGGCGGCGGCGGGCCCCGCCTTTCTGGTGTGGCTTTTCGGCGGCGGCTTCGGCCTCGCGCTCGTCGTCTTCGTTCTGCTCAAACTGCTCGGCAAGTAGTCGCCGGAAAAAAGCGCCGGGGAGCGTGGAGGCTACCCCGGCGCTAGGTTGGACTACCGTCCCCTCACCTTGTTCTCATTGCGCCGCTCGGGTGCCTTGTGCGCAGTCGCCTTGGCGGTCTTCGTCGCCACCTTGTGCCCTTTGGGATTGGCATTCTTCGCGGTGGGCTGGGGGTCGGATTTCTTGGGATTTTTAGGCATCCCTCAGAATACTTCGCCCAATCCGAAGCGCGAGGGATACCTCCGCTGGTGTCCGCATTATTCCCGCTCGTTACCAAACTCCAGTTTGGTAACGCGATAACTCGCGAAACCCCGTGTCGCCGCCGCAGGAAATCGCAGAAGTTCTCACGGTAAAATTTTCCTCAGCACCTCGGCCAGCCGGCAGCCCGCTTTGGGGAGCTGTTGTCGTCAGCTCGCGAGCGGTGGTCTCGAAGGTCGGCGTCAGGTGGTCGTGGCTTTGGGCCAATGGCCTAGAACTGAAAGTAGATGAACGCCTTGTATTTCACAGGCGTGAAAAGGAGGGCGAGTTCGGTGCCGATGCCGAGGAGGGCGGCGGCGGCCCAGTCGGGGAGGCGCTGCCAGGCGGTGGTGAAAACGCGGCGGGAATTCAGCCAGTGGACGAGCGCGAGAACGGCGAGGATGACGACGCACTCGGTGCCGAAGGACTTGGTGCCGTGCGCGCCGAAGAGGGTGAAGGCTTTGAAAATGCGCTGCGCCATTTCGAGGCTGGTGGCTTTGATGGCGTGGGTCTTTTCATCCATGAGTGGCGCGGCGCGGAAGAAAATCCACGTCAGGCAGATCCAGTAAAACGTGAGCGGCACGGCGAGCACGGCCATGACCCTTTTGAAAGCCACGCCCGCGTTTTCCACGAGCCGCTGCCACTCGCGGTGGGCGATGAGCGCGACGCCGTGCATGCCGCCCCAGATGACGAAGGTCCACGACGCGCCGTGCCACAGGCCGCCGAGGAGCATGGTGAGGAGGAGGTTGCGGTAGGTGAAAAGTTTCGAGCCGCGGTTGCCGCCGAGGGAGATGTAGAGGTAGTCGCGCAGCCAGGTGCTGAGCGAGATGTGCCAGCGCCGCCAG
>JAYVNN010000094.1:0-6374 GCA_043758435.1 Chthoniobacter sp. | reverse complement strand
CGCTCGACGCCGAGGCCATCCTGCTCATGGAGACCGACGGCCACCCCGCCGTCGTCGAGGAGCAGGCGCGGGAAATGGAACGCATCGCCCGCGCGTCCGGCGCGGTGAACGTGCAGGTCGCCGCCACCGCCGATGAAGCCGCGCGCCTCGCCACCGCCCGCCGCTCGGCCTTTTCCGCACTCGCCCGCGTGGCCCCCACCACCATCCTCGAAGACGCCACCGTCCCCCGCAGCGAGCTGACGAAAATGATCCGCTTCATCCAGGCAGTCGGCGCGCGGCACCAGCTCCGCATCGGTACCTTCGGCCACATGGGCGACGGCAACCTCCACCCCACCTTCCTCACCGACGAGCGCAACGCCGACGAAATGCACCGCGTGGAAACCGCCATGCGCGAGATCTTCGACTACGCCCTCTCCCTCGGCGGCACCATCACCGGCGAGCACGGCGTCGGCCTTGCCAAGAAAACCTTCCTCCCCCAGCAGCTCGGCGACGCCAGTCTCAACCTTCTGCGCCAGCTCAAACGGACGCTCGATCCGCACGGCATTTTGAATCCGGGAAAAATCTTTGACTGAGCACGCGCCAACCTCGACGGGCGCCCGGCCTTTGCACCTCGCGCATCTCGACTACTCGATCCTCCAGCAGTGCATGCACTGCGGCATGTGCCTGCCCACATGCCCGACGTACGACGAGACAAAGCTTGAACGCAACAGCCCGCGCGGGCGCATAGCGCTGATGCGGAGCATCGCGGACGGGCAGCTCGGGGTGACGCGGGCGTTTGGGGAGGAGATGTATTTTTGCCTCGGCTGTCTGGCGTGCGAGACGGCGTGCCCGGCGGGCGTGGATTACGCGCGGATGTTTGAGGAGGCGCGGGCGGACATCGAGCACGCGGGCGTTTTGCAAAATGGGCGGCGGGATTTTGTGCGGGCGTTTGCACTGCGCTTCGTCTTCGCGCGGCCGCTGGTGCTGCGGGCGCTGGGGCGGGTGCTGCGCTGGTATCAGGCGAGCGGCGCGGAATGGCTGGTACGCACGCTGCGGCTGACCGCGCTGCTGCCGCGCGATCTCCGCGAGCTGGAGCCGTTGACGCCGCGGGTGCAGCGACAGTTTTCCGATGCTCTCATCGGCGAAAACGAAGCGCCTGATAAGCCGCGGCATCGCGTGGGGATGCTGACGGGCTGCGTGCAGGACTTGGTCTATCCGCACGTCAACCGCGACACCGTGGACGTGCTGCTCGCAAACGGCTGCGAAGTGGTGACGCCCGGCGCGCAGCATTGCTGCGGCTCACTGCACGCGCACAACGGGGAACTGGAACTCGCGCGCGCAATGGCGCGGCGGAATATCGACGCGTTCGACCTCGATGAGGTGGAGGCGATCATCACGAATGCGGCGGGGTGCGGGTCGCATTTGAAAAAATACGGCGAGCTGCTGGCGGATGATCCGCGCTACGCCGCGCGGGCAAAGATGTGGTCGGCGAAGCTAAAGGACATCCACGAGTGGCTGGTGGAAATCGGGATCACGCCTCCGAAAACCAGCGAGGCCTCTCAACTCTCAACTCTCAACTCTCAACCCTCCACGACCTATCACGAGGCGTGTCACCTTTGCCACGGGCAGAAAATCACGCGGGCTCCGCGGCAAGTGCTGGAGCGGGTTCCGGGGCTGCGGCTGGTCGAGATGGCGGAGGCGACGTGGTGCTGTGGAAGCGCGGGGATTTACAACATCACGCAGCCGGAGATGTCGCAAAAACTGCTGGCGAGGAAGCTGGCGAACATCGCGCAAACGGGCGCGGGCGTGGTGGCGTCGGCGAATCCGGGGTGCAATGTGCAGCTCGAAGCCGGGGCGCGGGCACGCGGGCTGGCGCTGGAAATCGTGCATCCGGTGACGCTGCTGGCGCGGGCTTATCGAAAGGAAAAATCGGCAACATGAGCGTCGATCTTTTTGGCACACCCGAGCCGGCGCGCGATGAGCCGCGGGTTTTTTCCGTGAGCGAAATCACGCGGTCGGTGCGGACGGTTTTGGAGGATGAAATCGGGACGGTGTGGGTGGAGGGCGAGGTGAGCAACTACCGGAAGCAGGCGAGCGGGCATCAGTATTTCACGCTGAAGGACGCGCAGGCGCAGCTCGCGTGCGTGTGGTTCGCGCGCGGCGGCGTACGGCTGCGGCAGGTGGCGCTGGCCGAGGGCATGCAGGTGCAGGTGCGCGGGGCGCTGACGGTCTACGAGGCGCGCGGGCAGTATCAGCTCAATGTGCAGGTGGTGCAGGCGGGCGGCGCGGGTTTGTTGCAGGCGAAATTCGAGGCGCTGAAAAGGAAGCTGGAGGCGGAGGGTTTGTTCGACCCGGCGCGCAAGCGGGCGCTGCCGCCGTTTCCGCAAACCGTCGGAATCGTCACGTCGCTCACGGGCGCGGCGCTGCGCGACATGCTGAACATCCTCGCGCGCCGCGCGCCGTGGGTGCGCGTGATCGTGTGCCCGGCGCGCGTGCAGGGCGACGGCGCGGCGGAGGAAATCGCCGCGGGCATCGCGACGCTGAACGGTCTGCGAGAGCGGCGGATCGAGGTGATCGTGATCGCGCGCGGCGGCGGGAGCGTGGAGGACCTGTGGGCGTTCAATGAGGAAGCTGTGGCGCGCGCCGTGGCGGCCTCGGTGGTGCCGGTGGTCTCGGCGGTGGGGCATGAGATTGATTTCACCATCGCGGATTTCGCAGCCGACCTGCGCGCGCCCACGCCGAGCGCCGCGGCGGAGCTGATCGCGCCGGATGCGGCGGAACTTTTGCGCCACCTCGCCCAGCTCCGCGCGCAGGCGCAGCGGCAGATGCTCGCGGCTCTTGCGACCCATCGCAGCCGCGTGGATTTCCTCGCGCGCAGCGCCTTTTTCCGCGAACCCGAAAAGCGTCTCGACGAGGCGCAGCAGCGCACCGACCTCGCGGAAGAAACGCTGCGCCGCGTCATGCGCGCCCGGCTCGACGAGGCGCGGCAGCGCGTGGCGGATTCCCTGGCCGCGCTCCGCCAGCAGCGCCCCGATCAGCTCCTCGCCCTGCGCCGCCAGCATTTCGACACTCTGCGCGCGCGGTGCGCGGCCCATTTTCAAAACGCCCTCCGCCAGCAGCGCAGCCACTCCCGCCGACTCGCCGAACTGCTCCGCCTGCTCGCCCCAGACGCCACGCTCGCCCGCGGCTACAGCATCACCATGAAAGCCGACGGCACCGTGCTCGGCTCCGTCGCCGAAGCGAAACACGGCATGCGTCTGGTCACACGCGTTTCCGGTGGCGAGGTAAAATCAATAGTCGATCGCTAAGCCGTCAAAGTCCCAGCAAAGATCCCTTTTCACCACACCGTCCGTACGCAAAACAGACCCCGAGAAATCCCGGGGTCTGTTTGGAAGACTAGAGAAAATAGACCTACTGAGGCTGGGTAGGATTCAGCACAAAGACCCCACCTTCCGTGGTGAACCACGGGATTTTTCCGTCGGCGGCGTTGCCAGTTTGAGGTTTGAAAGCGTTTTCATTGTCGCTCTCCGTGCGCTTGACCTTGAGGGCGACCAAGCCCTCGACCGTTCCGCTTCCGTCCACGCGAATGACGACCGCCTTCTTTCCCTTCCAGACGCCGCCCGGGACACCTTCATCTACGGAGTACTTTGGATCGGAAGTGGAACCTGCGAGGAATCCATCAGCCAGCAGCGGCCACCGGGAATTGGAAGTATCGCTCAGACCGGTCACGTAAGCCCATTCGTTGGTATTGACCGGCAGTGGCTCGGTCGCCGTCACGGCCGCAGATTGATACTTTTTGGTGTAGGCGGATTTGGCATTCACGAAAATGTTGCGATCGGGCAGGTAGTCCGGGATCAGGTTTTGCAGAACCTTGTTGGAAGGATCCGAGGCGACGGCCTCTTGCGGCGTGGACGTGCCGTCTCCCACATAGTTGGAGAGGTGCGGATAGAGACCGTTGTTGTCGGTCGCGTAGATTTTGCAGGCGGTGCCGATTTGCTTGGCGTTGGAGAGCGCCTTGGTCTGGTCGCCGCGGATTTTGACTTCGCCGAAAACGGGAAGGGCGATGCCGGCGAGAATCGCGATGATCGAGATCACGACGAGGAGTTCGATGAGGGTGAAGGCCTGGGCTTTTTGCAGTTTCATGGTTGTTTTTATAGTGAGATAAACTTTTCCAAAAATAGGCAGCCATGCTCCCGATGGCAACCGAAACTTTCTCCAGACCGGATTCTTCACCGCCTTGGAGAAAATGAAAACGCGCTCAGTTTCCGAGCAGGACGATCGGCCCGCCGGGCGTGGGTGCGCCGCCGGCCTGCTCGATGCTGATGGCGAATTTCTCCGCAGAGCGAATGAGATGCTCAGGCGTGAAGGCAACGCGAGCGAAGCCGTCGGCCCCCACGGGCACGATGCCCGCGCTGACGGGCTGCGGGTACTTCGGATCGATGATCCAGAGCTGGTAGTCCTTGCCCGCAGCGATATTCGGAATGTTCGCAAGCTTGACGATCCCCTGCTGCTTTTCCGCGTCCCACACGACGACGGCCACGCCTTTCGCATACGCCTCGTTCTGCGCGGCGAGTGTGGCGATTTTCATTTTGGAAAACGCATCGCGCGTCCGCAGCGCGAGCGCCTCGGCGCGGAGGGCGGCGACCTCTTTCGACAGCTCCGCGCGCTCCGACCAAAACGCGCACGCGGTGATCGCAAAGCCCGCGGCCACCGCCCACGGGAGGAAGCCGAGGCCGGAGGATTTCGCCACTGGAGCGGGCGCGGCTTTGGCCTCGCCACGCACGCCTGCGAGCACGCGCTCGCGCAGCGCGGGCGGCAGCGGCACGGGTGGCGCGGCGTGGGCGAGCGCGGCGGTCGTCTCGCGGAGTTCATCGGTGAAAGCCCGCAATTCCGCGTCCGCCTGCAACTCCGCCTCGAAGGCGCGCGCCGCACCCGCGTCGAGCGCACCGAGCACGTATTCCGCGGCTAGATCCTGCTGCGTTTCGTCAATCATGCGACCTCCTTCAAAACTTCGCGCAGCCGGAGCAGCCCGCGACGGATGCGCGCCTTAATCGTCCCGAGCGGCGTCGCGAGCTGCGTCGCGATTTGCTCATGCGTGAACCCGCCGAAAAACGCCAGTTCGACCGCGCTCCGCTGTTCGTCGGGAATCTGCGCCAGCGCCGCGCGCACCTGCGCGCCGTCGTCGTGCCGCTCGGCCTCACCCGCGGAGACATCATCCGTTTCCGCAAAATGCGCAAACTCGACGGTCGCCTTTTCCACCGTGCGCGCGAACCGCTGCCGCACACGCAGCCGGTCGATGGCCTTGTGGCGCAGGATCATCACCGCCCAGGTAAAGGGGCTGCTGCGCGCCGGATCGTAGGTCGCCGCGCGCCGCCAAATGTGGGTGAAACCTTCCTGCAAAACATCCTCGGCCTCCTTTTCGTCGTGCGTCATTTTCACGATCATGGAGAAAAGGCCGGGCGCGAAACGGTCGTAGAGCGCGGCGAAAGCGGCCTCGTCTCCCGCGGCGGTGCGGAGGAGCAGTTGCGCGTCGAATTCCCGGTCGGCGGGCTGCGCGCTCATGCGTGGAAATGCCCGTCGCGTGCCGGAGACGGCGGTGCGAGTTCGAGGGGCTTTGGCTTCACAGGCGGTGGAAAGTGCTGAGAACCAGCATGGTTGGCAAGCGGTAAGCACACCTGATTAGACGACGCTTTTCCCGCGCTAGATGCAGTGGGCATGAGCTTTCGCGGGGGGGGGGCGCGCCGCGCCGTCGCTGTAGGGGAAGCTGACAGCTTCCCCTACAGCGGCGCGGCAGAGCCGCGCGGCTTTAGTACAGCGCGACGGGCGCGAGCACGAAGTCGGGGAAGATTTTCGCGAGGCTCGCGGGCGGTGCGCCGTGGCGTTGGAGGACGGGCGCGAGGACATTGCGGTAATTATTCCAGACGGGCAGGTCGCCGGGGCCGTCGAGCGCTTTCAGGCCCGGCCAGCCGCCGAGCACGCGCCCGCCTTTCACGCCGCCGCCCATGACGAACATCGCGCCACCGCGCCCGTGGTCGGTGCCGAAGCTGGCATTCTCTGCGACGCGGCGGCCGAACTCGGTCATCACCACCACGCTCGTCGTGGCCATGCGCGCGCCGAGGTCCGTGCGGAAAGCGGCGAGCCCATTGGCGAGACGGCGCATGAGCGGCTCGATGAGCGTCTGCTGCGTGAAATGCGAATCCCAGCCGCCGAGATCGAGGCTCGCCGCGTCGAGGCCGAGATTCGCTTTGATGAGCAGCGCGATCTGCCGCAAGCCCTGCGCGAAATCGTCCTTTTCATCGTAGCTCGCGCCATTCGCGGGCGCGGCTTTCACGTCGATAGACTCAATGCGGTGGATGGCCTCGAAGGTATTCACCGCCGCCGCGCGCAGCGCCGCG
>JAYVNN010000093.1:0-6397 GCA_043758435.1 Chthoniobacter sp. | reverse complement strand
ACCCACGTTCCACTTTGGCCGTGCTGTTTCCACGCGCGCTTGCTCGCGAGGATCGGCGAATCGAACTCGCCCATCGCCGTAATGACACGGCCAAAGCTCGGCGGAATGGGCTTGCCCGCGAGGTCGAGGAGCGCGGGCTTCGGGTCGAAGGTGTCGAGGTGCGACGGCCCGCCTTCCATGAAAAGAAAGATCACGCTCTTCGCCCTCGCCGCGAAGTGCGGGCGGCGCGGGAGCAGCGGCTGTGAAATCGAACGCGACTCCTCCTCGACGGCCGCGGCAAGGGCGGAGCCTTGGAGCAAATCCGCGAGCGCAAGCGCGCCGAAGCCCGCTCCGGCGCGCGCGATGAAATCGCGGCGCGTGGTGGGGAAAGTGCGGTGCAAATCGGTGGCGGGATTCATCATTCCTTGCGCATGTTTTTCAGCATCGCGTCAAAGCCCGGCTTGTCGTGTTCGAGCTGCTCGAACTGCGCGCTGGAGCCTTTTACGCGGATGACTTCGCCGCCGGATTTCACGCGCACGATCCAGCCTTCGGCCTTGTCGCCGGAGTGGTAGGTGTAGCCGGTGCCGGCGGAGTGGTAGCGCTCGCTCGTCAGCTCTTTCGAGGCGACGGCGAATTTTTCAAACGCCGACGGTTTGACCGCGAGGCGCTGCGCGCCTTTGTCGTAAAGGAACCGCTTGCCGCCGTTCGCGGGTTTGCCAAAGAAAAACCACTCGACCTCGAAATCGCCCGGCGCGGTCGCCGACATGTTGCGCACGGTGATGCCGAGCGCGCGCGTGGTCGCCTTGGTTTTGTCAAAGGAACCGTAGGCGCTCGCCCAACTCTCGAGGGTCGCGGCGTTGCCGTTGCTCTCCACGACATCCACGGTGACGCTCTTGCTCGCGGCGGCGTCCTGTGCGCGCGCGGGCAAGAGGGCGAGCGCGGTGACAGTGAAAAGCAGGAGGGAAGTTTTCATGCGGGGCATCGTGGGAAAAAGCAGACGGTCTGGCAACGGCGCTCAGTCCACATACAAAAATTCGTTCGAGTTCAGCAGCACCTGGCAGAAGTCGGCGAGCGCGGTGGCGCGCGGGTCGGTCCGCGGAGTCTCGATGATGCGCGGCGCGATGTCCGCGTGGTGCGGCGTGGAGTCCGCGTACACGCCGGGGTCTTTCTCGAATTTCCAATAGCCGACGGTGTGCCCGGTGATCGCGGCGGTGGTGAGCAGGAGCTGCTCGGCGGGCAGCGCGGTGTCGGAGAGGCGCACGTCGTCAAGCTGGCCGTCGAACAGATTGCGCGCATCCTCGGCCCGCGCGCCGAGGCGGAGCGGAGCGTGCGAGCGGATGCCGGCGGTCACGCGGTGCGCGACGCTCGCGGTCTGCATGGGCTCATCGTCGTTGGACAAATCTTTCGCGTAAAAGGTCACGCCGGTTTCGCCGGGGTCGTCGAGCTTCACGCTGACGGCGACAAAGTACGGTTTGCCGGTCTCGATGCGCAGGCCGCTGAAGACCGGCTCGACGGGATCCTTTTCGCTCCACGGCAGCGCGCCGCGCAGGAGGAGCACGAGCGTCTGCGGTTTGTAGCGAGACTGCTGGCCGGTCACGCCAAAGGCCCAGCCGGGATGCGCTTTGTCGCCGTCCCACTGCGCCGCGATGGTGCGCACCTGGCCGTCGGCGTAGGCGGATTTCAGGACGATGAAACTTTCGACCGTGAAATCGGCGGAGGGGAATGCGGGCTGGTCGGGGATGGTCAGCCGGTCCATCGCCGTGCCGGGTGTGAGCACGGCGGCTCGGCCATCGCGCAGGGTCATTTTTTCCGAGGGGAAAGGCGCGGGCTCTTTGGTCTCGCGCGGCGGTGTGATGCTCTGTGCCTGGCGGTCGATGAAGGCGAGCGCGGCCTCGCGCTCCGCGTCGCTGGGCGCGCGGCCCAGCGCGAGGCGGTAGGCCTCGATGATGCGCCGGCCTTCATCCGCCGAGCCGTCGCGGCTGAGGCGGGCGGCGAAAGCGCGGGCGCGCTTGAGCGAGGCGGGGCTGTTGAGCAGGAGCAGCGACTGCGTGGCGGTGGTGGTGACATGGCGCTGGGCCATGCTGGTGAAGCCCTCGGGCGAATCGAAAACCTCGAGCAGCGGGTCGTGGGAATTGCGCAGGACTTTGGTGAAAATGGAACGGTACGGCGCAGTCGTCTCGGTGCTCGGGCCGCCGTCGGCGAACTGGAGTTCGCCGGTCACGGAGAGGATGGCGTCGCGGATTTGTTCGGCGTCGAAGCGGCGCGTGTTGGCGTGCCAGAGCAGGCGGTTCTCGGGGTCTTTGAGGCGCGCGGTTTCGGCGGACGGATTTTGTGCGGACTGCCGGTAGGTGGACGAGAGCAGGATGAGGCGGTGCAGTTTTTTCAGGCTCCAGCCGTCGGCGATGAAGCGGCGCGTGAGCCAGTCGAGCAACTCGGGATGCGAGGGCGGCTCGCCGAGTTTGCCAAAGTCGCTCGCGGTGGCGACAAGCCCGCGCCCGAAATGGTACTGCCACACGCGGTTCACGATGACGCGCGCGGTGAGCGGATTCTCCGGCTGCGTGAGCCAGCGCGCGAGCGCCGCGCGGCGGCCCGTGGAGTCGGGCGGCGCGTCTTTGACGACCGCGGGCTGCGCGTCGAGCACGGTGAGAAAGCCGGGCGCGATCTCGCCAAGGTTCGGCTTTTTCGGGATGAAAACCGGCGGCGCTTTCGGGCCGACATCCGCGACCGAGGGGATGACCGGCAGCTCCTCAGGCTTGTCTTTGTCGAAAGCGGCAAGCTGCTTTTGGAGGGCGACCAGGTTGTCTTTGTCCGCGGCTTTGAGATGGGTGAAAATCCGGTTCCACTCGTAGATCACCTGCCGGAAGGCGAGGTCGGCGATCTGCGCCTCGCCCGGCGTGCGGTCATCGACGGGCTTGTTGAGGATCGCCTGAGTCTCGGGCGGAAATTTCTTGATCGCGTCCTCCGCGGCTTTTTCTTTCGCCGGGTCCTCGATGGCGGCGATTTGCGAGCGGAGACCGGCGGTTTTTTCCTCCCAGGCCTTGAGCTTCGCGCCATGCTCGGCCTGCTGCTTGGGCCCGGCGGCACGCACGTCCTCGGGCATGAGCAGCGGCGCGAAGAAGGCCTGCCAGCGAAAGTAATCCTTTTGCAAAATCGGATCGAACTTGTGGTCGTGGCAGCGGGCGCACTGCACCCCCATGCCGAGGAAGACATCCGCGGTCACGTCGGTGATGTCGTTGAGCATGCCGCTCCATTGCTGGGCCACGTCGCGGTTGTTGTACTCGTAGATGCCGAGGCGGAGAAAGCCGGTGGCGGCGAGCGCGGCGAGGTCGCCGGGGAAAAGCTCGTCCCCCGCGAGCTGCTCCTGCACGAAGCGGTCGTAGGGCTTGTCGGCATTGAGCGAGGCGATGACGTAGTCGCGGTAGCGCCAGGCGTGCGGGCGGTATTCGTCGATCTTGTAGCCGTCGCTTTCCGCGTAGCGCGCGAGGTCGAGCCAGTGCCGCGCCCAATGCTCGCCGTAGCGCGGGCTGGCGAGGAGACGGTCGGTGAGATTTTCGATTCTCGATTTTTGATTCTCGATTGGCGCGGCGTTGAATTCTTTGACGAACGATTCCACTTCCGCGGGCGTGGGCGGGAGTCCGCTGAGGTCAAAGTACAGACGGCGGACGAGCTGTTCGGGCGTGGCGGGCGGCGCGGGCTGGAGGCCGGCGGCGGCGAGCTTTTGGAAAATGAAACGGTCGAGATCATTCGCGCACCAGCCGGCGTCGGCGACGGCAGGCGGTGCGGTTTTCGCGGGCGGTTGAAAGGCCCACCATTTCCGGTCCTCGTCGGTGATCGCGCCTTTCGCGCGCACCGTCATTTTCTGCCCGGTTTCCTCCGCGTACGGAGCGCCCATTTTCACCCAGTCGGTGAGCAGCGCGATTTCGCCGTCGCTGAGTTTTTTGCCATCGCCTTTTTTCGGCGGCATTTGCAGGTCGGCGTTCGCGTAGCCGATGGCTTCGATGAGCAGGCTTTTCCCCGGATCGCCGGGCACCACCGCCGCGCCGGTGTCGCCGCCGGTGAGCACGGCTTCGCGCGAGTCAAGCAGGAGTCCGCCTTTGATTTTCTCCGCCGCGTGGCTGTGGCACTTGAAGCATTTGTCCGCGAGGATCGGGCGGACTTTTTCCGCAAAAAAACGCGCACCCTCCGCGGCGGCCTCGTCGCCACGCGCCGCCCCTCGCGCGAAAATGAGCGCGGCCAGCGGGAGGAAAAAAAGGAGGCGCATGCGAGTCGCAAAAAATCCCCCGCGGCCCGCGGACGTCAAACTTTTTCCCGCCCGACCCTGCCCACGAAAAAGGCGCGGCCCGTGAAAGGGCCGCGCCTCGGAATTCGTCATGCCGCGCGCCCTATTTCAGCGTCGGCGAGTAGCGGTAATAGACCTCGAGCATGAGGATGCAAAGACAGGTGCGATAGTACGGCCCCGCGCCTTCCGGGTCGCGCTGCATTTCGCCGCCGGGCGATTTTCCAGCCACGGGCGGCCAGCTTCCGTCGGGGTTCTGGTTTTTGATCAGCTGATCCTCGAAGAGACCATTCCATTTCGTCCACGCTGCGCCGCCGACCATGAGGCAGGCCTGCGTATTGTAGTACCAGCAGTAGAGGTCGGCCGTCTCGTGGTGGTAATCCACGGGGCGATCCTTGTTCGTCTGCTTGATGAGAAACTCGATGCCCTCGCGCACGCTCTTGTCCTTTTCCTGCTTCCAAAAATAGGTGCAGAGCACGCCCGCGCCCGTGAGGCTGTAGCTGCCGGGGGCCGCCTTGCGGTAGCCAAAGCTGCCGTCCTCCGCCTGCACCCGCTTGAGATTGAGCATCGCCTTGTCGAGCGCGGCGTCCACGCCGTCGATATTCAGACCGCTGAGATGCGCCGCCTTCAGCGCCTGAATCTGCCAGCCGGAGACCGAGGTGTCGCTCTGGCTTTTGTCGTAGGCGTACATCCACCCGCCGTCCGGCCCCTGCCCCTGCACGATGTAGCCGATGGCCTGCTTGAAGAGGTCAACCACGCGCTCGTCCTTGGTCATGGTGTAATACTCGCCGAGCGCGTAGGTGGCGATGGCGTGGGCATAGACGCCGGGCTGGTCAAAATCCTTGCCCATGTTCAGGTGGCCCGCGTTTTTCTTGCCGTTCTCCACCAGCCAGTCGAGCCCCTTTTGCACCGTGGGGCCAAACTCGGGAGACACCGGCAGCTCGCCGTGGCCGAGGAAAGCAAGCAACGCAAAACCGGACATCGCGCCTTGGTAAGCCGGAGCCCACGAGCCGTCGGGATTCTGATGGTTCTTCAGCCAGTTCAAGCCCTTCATCACCGCCACTTCGCCCTCTTTCTTACCCTTGTTCTGATCCAGCATTTGCTGGCGCGCACCGCCGCCCGCCCGGCCCGCCATGGCCCCAGGCAGACCTGCATGCAATCCTTTGATCGAACTAACCTTGCTCGCCAGCGCGTCCGTCTGCACCGCCTTGATGACCGGCGCCACCGCCCCCACGGTGAAAGTCGGGGCCGCCGCCGTGGAGGTGATCGCGCTCAGCGAAGGCGCGGTCAGCGTCGGCACCTGCGGGGCGAGCGTCTCCTGCACCTCCGGCTTCTGCTCCGGCGGAGCGTCCACCTGCACGCTGTCGGAGACCAGCCCCTCCGCGGAATTGAAATCCGGCGGCTCCGTCATCCGCTTGAAAAGCACCACGCTGCCGCCCATGACGATGAGCACCACATGGAGCAGCACCGACACCGTGAAAAAACGCGACGCCGCGGCGCGTTCCTGGAGCTTTTGCAGAAGGGACTTGGGAGGTTCGGGAGAGTCGAGCATGGGAAAGATGTGCGCCGTGCGCGGGGCGGTGTCAATGCCCGAGGTGGGTCATGGAAAAAACCGCGATCCTCGCGCCGCGCTGCGCCTGCTACCGGAACAGCTCATGCCCCAGCACGCTCAGGCAGTAGATCGCCGCCGTCTCCGTGCGCAAAATGATCGGCCCCAGCGTCACCGGACGACAGCCGTGCGACTTCGCCAGCCCCACCTCCGCCGGCGTGAAATCCCCCTCCGGCCCCACCAGAATCAGCACCCGCCGCAGCGGCTTCCCGCCGAACTCCCCGAGCACCTCCTTGATCGGTCGCGAATCCGGCTGGAGCGACGCGATCAGCATCAGGTCAAACTTTTCGCCCGACGCAAAAAAATCCTTCGGCGTCTGCGGCGTGTGGACGCGCGGCAGCCAGTTTTGCCCGCATTGCTTCGCCGCCTCCACCGCCGTGCGCTGCCACTTCTCCCGCTTCCCCAGCGCCTCACCCGCATCCGCGCGCACGATCGTCCGCTCGCTCATCAGCGGCACGATGGCCGCCGCGCCCAGCTCCACCGCCTTCTCCACGATGAGGTCCATGTTCTTCCCCTTCGGAATCGCCTGCCCC
>JAYVNN010000092.1:0-6404 GCA_043758435.1 Chthoniobacter sp. | reverse complement strand
AATTTCGCGTACTGGCCGTAGGTGACTTCGTACTTATCAATCCAAAACTCCGGCAGTGTGGCCGGTTCGCCATTGGCAAAAAGGAACTCGCCCTCGGGGATGGCGATCTGATCTTCGAGCAGCCGCTCATTGCTGGAGAATCTCCAGTAAACCAGCGCACCGACCGCGACGATGAGCAGGCCGAGGCTCACGAGGCTGACGTAGAGCGAGCGCGTCTGCTTTTTTTTCAGCGCGGCCACGGCGGCGACGGCAGCGCGGTCCTGCGCGCTGATTTTCGCGGCCTCGACGGGGACGATTTTCGGTTCGAGCGCCTTGATGCCCTGGAGCAGCGGCCCCCACGCGGTGAAAGCCTGCGGGCCTTTTCCCACCATCCGTTTGACCAAGTCCTGCATGCCCGGCGTGAGCGCCTGGATGGCCGGCAGCACGCCGAGCAGGATGCGCCCGAGGGCCTGGAGTTCGCCGTCGATGGGGAGCTGCTGGTCGGAGAGTTGCGTGGCGATATTCGCGAGGCGCGGGCCGCCGTCGTCGCCGAGGAAAACGCCGCCGGGCTCCGGCGGCGTGTGCGGGATTTTGTGGATCGAAAGATACGCGAGGCCGTCGGCGGCGGTGCGCAGGACTTTAAGCGCGGTCAGCTCGTCGAGCTTCGCGCCGCTGGCCTTGATCTCGGCCATCGTGCGGCCCTCCACGTATTCGTGCGCGTAGAAAAAATGGCCCGCCGATTCGCCCGCCTCGTACACCGCGAGGATGGACGGATGCTGGACGTGCGCCTTGGCCCGCGCGTCGGCGATGAAGCGCGCGCGCGCCCCGGCATCGGCGGCCTGCGCGGGCGCGAGGACTTTCAGGCTCACGGGCCGGTTGATCGCCGTCTGCACCGCGGCGTACACCGAGCCCCAGCGGCCTTCGCCGAGCTGGCGGATGATCTGGTAAGCGCCGAGCGTCTGGCCGGGCAGCCCCTCGGCGACTGGCTCTGGCGCTTGCTCGGGAGCCGGTTCGGGTTCGGTGAAAACGGGCGCGGGTTCCGGTTCGGGCGCGGGCTGGGCGGGCGCGGGTTCGGGCGCGGGAATGTGGGCGACGACGGGTTCGGAAATTGGCTCGGGCGCAGGTTCGGCAACGGGCGCGGAGGCCGCGTGCGCGGAGACTTCGACCGGCAGCGGCTGCGTGGCTTTCAACGCCGGCGGCGGCGCGACCGGCACCGCGGCCACGACGCGCGGAACGGCGATCGCCCGCGGCGCGGCGACCGGCGCGGGTGCGGCGGCCCGCGGGACCGCCGTGGCCTGGGGCGCGGCGATGGCGCGCGGAGCCTGCGCCACGGGTTGCGCCGCGGGCCGGACAGTCGGTTGCACGGGCGCGGCTTTCGCCTGCGGCACCGCCACGGGACGGGCCACGGGCTGCACGACCGGCCGGGCCGTCGGTTGCGCGACCGGCTGCGCCACGGGTCGCACGGTCGGCTGCACGGGCGCTGCCGCTTTCACCTGCGGCACCGCCACGGGTCGCGCCCCCGGCTGCGGTGCAGCCACGGCACGCACCGTCGGCTGGCTCGGTTGCGCCACGCGCGGCTGCGGCATGGCCACCGGACGCGCCACCGCCACGGGCACCGCGACCGGCACTGGCGCGGGCGGCGGCGGGGCGAATTCCTGTTCGATCGCCGCGAGCAGCGCGTCGCGGTCAATGGGTTTCACGAGCACCTGATGATACTGAGTCTGCTCGGGGTAGTCGCTCAGGTCGTAGCCGCTGATCAGAATCGTCCGCGCCTCCGGAAACCGCGTCAGCACTTGATCGCGGAGCGTGAAGCCGTCCATCGGCTCCATCACTACATCCGTGATGAGCAGGTCCACGCCGCCCATCGCCGCCGCATTTTCCAGCGCGCGGCCGCCGTTCATCGCCACGCGGATTTCATAGCCCGGCACACTTTTCAAAATGGCGAGCAGCGCCTGGATCACGCCGGTGTCGTCATCGGCCAGAAGGATTCTCATGGTTCGTTGGATTTCGAAAGGGTGGCCGGCGCGGGATACTGCTGCCCGAGCCGCTCGGGATCGGCGACCGCCGCCTGAAGCTGCTGTTTGTAATAGATGCGCACGAGGTAGCCAAAGAATTCGCGCGACTCGCGGCTGCCCCGCTCGGGCCGCGGGAGCTGGTACTCCACGGCCAGCTCCTCGGTGTCCGCGTCCGCCCAATCGACCGGCGACGTCACCCATTTCGAGCCCACGTTCGCGCTCGTCGGCACCACGTTTTTTCCGTCCACCTTGTCGTAAAACATGACGTGGATGACGAGGTCATGCACCTCCACTTTCGTCCGCGGCCGCGCCCGCACCGGGATGTGCAGCGTGAATTTTTTCAGCGACATCGCCTCCGGCTGCTCCTCGATCCGCAGCTTCCCCACGCCGATCAGCGCGCCCGGCGCGATGCCCTCGATCATCACCGAGGTATCCGGCGGCGGCCCGTCCTGCGCGGCCCGCGCGCCCGTCTGCGGCATCGCCTCGAGGATCGCGCGGGCCTGCGCCTCCTTGAGCTTCGACTCCGCGAGCGAAAAATAAATCCCCGCCGCGTCGCCCATTTCGTAGATGCGCTTCCACTGCTCCGCCGAGCGGTCGAAAAGGCGCATCCGGTCGAACGTCGCCGCCAGTTCCGCGATGGCGATGGGGTTCCGCGCGTCCATCGCCGCCGCCTCGCGGAACCGCGTCAGTGCATTGCCCGTGTCGCCGCGTTCGCGGAGCTGTTTGCCCTGCTGGATCAGCTCGTCAAAGCGCGTCTGCGGCACGGCCTCCGGCATTTTCTGCGCGCCCACCGGCACCGGCACCGGGCGCGGCGGCAGGTCGGCGTTCGCGTCGGCGGAGGGCAGCTCCGGCGTCTCGGGAAAAGCCTCGCCGTCCAGATCCGGGCGCATCCCCACAGGCATCGTCAGTCGCGCCATCGTCGGCAGATCGCCGATCTCCGGCGACGCGTGATTGCGCGCGATAAACGCCCACCCCACCGCGCCGAGTTGCAGCACCACACCCGCCCCGAGCACGCCGAGCGCGACGGTGAAAGTATAGCCGACAGTCTGTCGGGTGATGGGGGATGCGGCGGGCATTTTTTTCGGCGGAGGCCGCCAGAGTAGGAGCACGGGAAAGGAGTGTCAAATGCCAGACCCGCACGAGGCTTTGCGATTAAGATTCCCGCCCCGCGCGAGATTATGAGACACACACGCGCCCTACCGCTTTGAACCCCCGCCCTCTCCTCCTCGCCCTCCTCACTGCGCTCCCGCCCGCCCTTTTCGCCGGGGAAAACGCCGCGCCTCTCCGCCCCGATTCGCTCCGGCTCACCGCCGAGGGTGCCATCCAGGCGGCGCTGTCCAAAAACTTTTCCATCGAGGTCCAGCGCTTCGAGCCGCGCATCGCGCGGGAAAACGTGACCAGCGCCCTCGGCCGGTTCGATCCCGTCTTCGACCTCACCGCGCGGCGCGAGGAAACCTCCCAGCGCAACGCCTTCCGCGCCGGCGGCATGACCGACCCCCTCACGCTCGAAACCACCCCCTTCAGCGCCAGCATCCGCCTCCCCGTACGCCGCGTGGACCGCCTCGACAACTTCAGCGCCGGCCTCACCGGCGCGACCTCCATCGGACTCACCTACGACCTCGGCATCGGCCAGCGCAACAGCCTCGGCATCTTCAACGAATTCACCGACGACATCGTCACCACCGCCAGCCTCACCCTCCGCCAGCCCCTCCTCCGCGGCGCGGGCACCGCCGCGAATCTTGCCCAGGTGCGCATAGCGAGGAACAACGTCCTCGTCTCCGAGTGGGCGCTGAAAAACCGCATCATCGACATCATCACCACCACCACTTTCGTGTACAACGAGCTGCACCTCGCCCACGAAAACCTCCGCGTCGCCGTGCGCTCCCGCGAACTCGCCCGCCAGCTTTTCACCGACAATGAAAGCCGCGTCAAAATCGGCGTCATGTCCCCGCTCGATGTCACCGAAGCCCGCGCCGAAGTCGCCGCCCGCGAGGAGGGCGTCATCCTCACCCAGCGCACCGTGCTCGATAACGAGAACCTCCTGAAACAACTCGTCACCAACGACATCGAGCGCCTCCTCGACATCCGCGTCGAGATCGCCCCGCCGCCCTCCCCCGCCTTTCGCGCCGATGTCCCCGCCGGCCTCCGCGAAGCCCTCGCCCTGCGCCCCGACTACCGCCAGGCCCTCCTCGATCTCGACGGCCGCCACATCACCCTCGCCTTTACGAAAAATGCCGTCCTCCCCCGCTTCGACCTCACCGGCAGCCTCGCCCTCCTCGGCTTTGAAAACGACTTCGGCTCCAGCATCAACCGCGTAGGCTCGCGCGACCAGACCGCGTGGACCGTCGGCGCCATCATCAGCATCCCCATCCCGAACCGCGACGCCCGCGGCGCGGCCAACGCCGCCAAACTCGAATGCGCCAAAGGCCTCGTCGCCTTGCAGGAGCTGGAGCAGAAAATCGTCGTCGATGTCGATAACGCGAGCGGCCAGATCATCACCTCCCGCCAGCGCATCCTCTCCACCGCCGAGTCCGCCCGGCTCGCCGAGGAAAGCCTCACCGCCGGCCAGGAGCGCCTCAAAGCCGGCACCGGCACCACCTTCGTCGTCCTCGAGCTGCAAAAGAAACTCATCGAAGCCGAAGCCGCCCAGCTCCGCGCCCGCGCCGACTACAACAAAGCAGTCTCCGAGTACCAGCGCCAGACCGGCACCGCCCTCCGCGAGCACGGCGTGGTGCTGCAGTAGCGCCACCACGCGCCTTGCCCCCAGCGCCCGCGGCGGCCATCATCGCGCCCTATGAAATACCTCGTCGCCGATGACGACCCCCTCGTCTGCGAGCAGGTCGAGAGCTTTCTCGCCCGCCTCCCCGACACCGACTACTGCCTCAAGACCGGCGACGGCCTCGCCGCGCTCTCGCTGCTCTCCGCCGGCGATCTCGACGCCGCTTTTCTCGACCTCCAGATGCCCGGTCTCGACGGCATCTCACTCCTCCGCGCCCTCCCGCGCGGGCTGCCCGTGGTCATCGTCAGCGCGAGCGCGGACTTCGGCGCGCAGTCCTACGAATTCGACATCGCCGACTACCTGCTCAAGCCGCTCGACTTCCCGCGTTTCGCGCAGGCCATGGAAAAAATCCGCGTCCGCCTCGCGCGCCGCGAACCCGCGCGCGAAAGCGTGGGGCGCGAGATTTTTGTCAAAGACGGCACCAAGCTCGTGCGCCTCGCGCTCGACGAGCTGATCTACGTGAAAGCGGAGGCCAACTACGTCGAGTTCGTCAGCGACGGCGGCGCGGTGCTGAGCCTGATGAGCATGAAGCGGCTGGAGGATTTGCTGCCCCCCGAGTTCATCCGCGTCCACCGCTCCTACATCGTCAACCGCCGCCACATCGTCCGCATCGAAGGCGCGGAAATCCTCCTCGGAAAACACCGCGTCCCGGTCAGCGATTCGTACCGCGAAGAACTCATCCGCAAACTCCCGACGATCCAATAAGCACGGCACGTTTTCACGCTGACGCGCCGGCGCGCAATTCCGCCGCGACCGCGCCGAGCGCCGCCACGCATTCCGCCGCGAGCGCCGCATTTTCCTCCCCTGCTGCCAGCCGGTCGAGCTGCGTGCGCAGCGCGTGCAGCCCGAGCTGATGCAACGCCGAGTGGAGCTGGTGCCGCACCTTGCGCCGCGCCTCCACCGGGCCGCTCCCGACCGGCTCGCGCGCCGCGAGAAATTCCACCGCCATCGCCGCGGCCACCCGCGCGATGCGCTCCGGCTCGCCGGGGAAAAGTGCCGCGAGCGCCGCGCGCACGCTGCCCTCGCGCATCGGCGACAGACATTGCGCGAGCAGCGGGAAAAGGGCCGCTGGCTCCACCGGCTTCACCACCACCGCGAGCATGCCGGCGGCGAGACACTCCGCGCGCGTCTCCGCGTCCGTCTGCGCCGTCACCGCGAGGATCGGCAGGCCCGGCCGCGCGGCCAGCGCCTGCCGCGCAAAATCAATGCCGCTCGCGTCGGGCAGTTGCAAATCCACGAGCACCGCGTCGCACGGTTCCGCGCGCAGTTTTTCCAGCCCCTCGCGCACCGTCCCGGCGAGCGCGAGCGCCGCGCCGGTCTCCGCGATGAGCGCCGCCATGACCTCGCGGTTCGAGGCCGTGTCCTCCACGTAGAGCAGCCGCTTGCCGCGCAGGTTCACGGCCGCCGCCGGCTCCGCGCTCGGCACCGCCGCCGAGGCCCGCGCCGCCGTCATCGGCAGCCGCACCATGAACCGCGAACCCTCGCCCACACAGCTTTCCACAGTCAGCGTGCCCCCCTGCAGCTCGAGCAGCGTGCGCGTGATGCTCAGCCCCAGCCCGCTCCCGCCGAAGCGCCGCCCGATGCCGCCGTGCGCCTGGTCGAACGGCGAAAAAATCCGCCCGATGTGCGCC
>JAYVNN010000091.1:0-6406 GCA_043758435.1 Chthoniobacter sp. | reverse complement strand
GAGCGAATGCGGCGACATTTTCAAACGGCTCTACCAAAGCCCTGAGTTTCGGCTGCTCGTGGCCGACCGCATCCAGAGGCATTTTTTTAACAACGGCGTGCTCGATGACCGCAGCGCTAACAGTCACTTCCAAGGTCTGATCAATCAGTTTTCAGGACTGGTGCAGCCGCTTCTGACTTACGTTGCCGGCCAGACCATCGACCTGAGCTGGTATAACAACCACATCAACGCCACGACCGGGCGGCGGGCGTATCTCTTCGGCACGACCGCCGGGAATTTTCGCACCGAGGGTCTGTGGCCGGTGACGGTTCCGCCGACATTCAGCCAGTTCGGCGGGGTGGTGCCCAGCGGCTACCCGCTCGTGATGACGACCACGGCACCGGGCGGCAGCATCATCTACTACACCCTCAACGGCAGCGACCCGCGGCTCGCGGGCGGCGGCATCTCCCCTTCCGCGCTGACTTACAACGGCCCTGTCGCTCTGACCAATCTGACTACGGTAAGAGCACGGGTGAGGAATACGAACGGCGAATGGAGCCCGATCATCGAGGCCTACTTCGAGCCGAGCGCGGCGCAGCCGACTGCTGCCAGCCTCGTCGTCGCGGAACTCATGTATAACCCGCCCGCCCCGAGCGCCGCGGAGCAGCTCGCGACCTATACCAACAACGATGACTTTGAGTTTGTCCGGCTGACGAACATCGGCGCCACTCCGCTCGACCTGCGCAATCTGCGCTTCACGAGCGGCGTGACCTATGACTTCAGCTTCTCCAGCGTCCTCGCCATCAACCCTGGCGGTTCTGTCCTCGTGGTGCGCAATAAGGATGCCTTTATCTACCGCTATGGTTCGTCCTATAACTCGATGATCGCCGGTGAGTACGCTGGAGCCTTCAGCAACAGCGGCGAACAGGTGACCCTTGCCACCGTGGGCACCTCCGCCGCGACCATCGCGAGCTTTGCCTACGGCACCAATGCCCCGTGGCCCGCCGCTGCGGGTGGCTACGGCCCGTCGCTGATGCTTATCGCCCCGGCCACCGCGCCGAATCCCAGCATGGCGACTAACTGGACGGCCAGCGCCCAGCCCGGCGGGATGCCCGGCGGCACGCCGCGCACCCTCACATATGCGGCTTGGAGACAACTGAGCTTTAACTCCACCGATGCCGCCAATAACACCATCTCCGGCCCCGACGCCGACCCCGATGGCGACGGACTGAGCAACCGCGCGGAGTACGGTCTCGGGGGCGTCCCGCGCTTCCCCGATCAGGCGGCCCGTCAGCCGGTCACAGCCCTCGAAGTCTTTGGCGGGCACACCTATCTGACCTTGCAATACAACGTCCAAGCCGGAGCGAGCGACGCCACTTTCCTACCCGAAGTTTCCGACAATCTGACGAATTGGACCAGCGGCGTCGCGAACCTGACCAGCCTCGCCGGGCCGACGACCAATCCGGCGGGTTACGTGAGTTGGAAGACCCGCGACAATACCGCCACCGACCAAGCTCCAAAGCATTACATCCACCTCAAGATCACCTCATTCTGAGCGGAGCGATGGCCAAATCCGCAGACATCATCAAAATTTTCACAAACCAGCAGCTAAGCTTTGGCTTAAGGCGGGCTGGAAGCCCTGCGATACCGCAAGCAAATCTTCCCCATCCGCAATAGCTCCGTTAATTGCGCCAGACTACATTACCTGGAAGTTAGAAGTGGGAGGAGTGATGGGGCCGGAACGATTGTCGAATGCTAACTGGTGCGCTCTCCCGAGTCTCTTGAGTTTGCTGGCGAGACTCCGCCGCTCGCTCTTGCTGAGGTTCTGGTTCTCACGGATCGCCTTAGCGAACCTGCTTCCGAGGGAGCTCGAAATGTCCCCGCGTTGATCGAAATATCTGTCAGCAAGATGGAGAATTTTTTTAATATTTTTGCTCCTGCCTGCCTTTTTGAAGAAACTCTTTGCGATCGAGCTGGAAGATTCGCCAGCGGTCTCCGACTGAGTCGGATTCTGGAAGTCGTCTTGCAACGCCTCACTTTCTTTCAGCAGACTTTGTTCGAGCTGCGACAACTCTGAGTTCGCATCGGCGAAGGTGGTGGTAACTGGGGTGGCTATCGCCAGTGCTGAAACCAGAGAGATGATTTGAAGACGATTCAATCGGATCATGGGAGTGGGTAAGTTGGATTTGGGGGTTGGCGGTGTCGCGAGACATAGTGGGACATGGCAAGCCCATCAGTGCAACTGTTTTTTTGAGGCCGCTGAGCATCGGACGCGCGTCTCCGGGCGTTAAGCAACATGACCGGACGGGCGTGTTGCAGCCGACGAGTGCCCTACTGCCCTCAGGCCGCTTTTGCCGCGGCCCGCGCCGGCTGGTGTTGGGCGTAGAGTTGCCGCAGTGCGGGCAGAGGCCGATCCCACTGAACTTGCTTTATTGCTCCGCCGCGGGCGCGGCGGACTCACGGAAGGTGCGATGCTTTTCGTAGAACTCCCGGAGGATTGCGAGCTGCGGATCGGCGGCGAGCGCGGCTTGATACGAGGCCTCGGCTTCATCGAAACGCCGGAGCCGGTCGAGCACCTGGCCATGGCGGACGAGCAGATTTTCATCCTGCGGAAAAAGCCGCAGCCCCTGCTGAAAGGCGCGCGCGGCGTCCTCCCGATGCGCCTGGCGGTCGGCGTAAACCGGCTCGAGTTCCGCCTGGAGCCGGTGGGCCTCGCCGAGGTAAAAGTACGTCCATGGATTCCACGGGTCGAAGCGCAGCCCTTGGGCGGCACTGGCGATGACGGCGGGATATTCGTCCTCGTCCTCGTCGCGCAGGAGCATCCGGGCGCGCTCGGTGAAAAACGCCCCCGGCCACGCGAGCAGGCTGCCCGCCAGCAGCAAGCCGCCGAGTACAAGCCGCAGGCCGCGCGCGGCCCTTTCCGGCGGCGGCACGGACGTGGCCGACGCAGCGTTTTCCTCCGCCAGCGCCGGCCGGGCGAGGAGGCCGAAGACTAAGGCCATGACGAGGGCGTTGCCGGGGATGTGCATGTTGAAATCGAGCATCGAGTGCGCGGCGATGGCGGCGAACGCGCCGAGCGCGCCGATGGTCAGGGCCATCTCGTCACTGCCCGCCTCCTCCGTCACCCGCAGCGCACGCGCTGCCGCGCAGAGGGCCCGCCAGCCGCGCCGAGCGTGCAGCGCGAGCAAGACCGCCATGCCCACCGCCCCGACCAGCCCGTATTCGGCGAGCAGTTCGAGGTAGTCATTGTGCGCATGGATGGGGTCAGACTGGACTTCCGGGCGGCGAAAAAGGCGGCCCAGGTAAAGGTGGGTGCCCGCCCCGGTGCCAAAGACCGGCGCCTGATGAAACTGCTCCAGCGCGGCCTGCCAGAGCGCGCCCCGGATGTCGCGCTGGAGAGTCGTCGCCAGCCGCTCCCGCATTTCGTTGTGCGTGGCCACGACGGTGCCGCCGATGCAAAACAGCACCGCCACCGCGCCGACGCCGAGGATCAGCGCGCGGTCAAAGCGGTGCGGCTTGCCGAGGTAGCTGGCGCGCAGCGTGAGCCCGACCCAGACCAGCAGCGAAAAGACGCCGCACAGGACGCCGCCCCGGCTTTGCGAAAGCAGCAGCCCGAGGTAGCAGCACGCCGCCGCGTAACCGGCAAAGATTTTCACCGCCGGCTTCCGCCCGCTCCACCACGCCACCGACAACGCCATGATGCCGGCGATTTCCAGAAATCCGGCGAGATGGTTCGGGCTGATGAGCAGGCCGCTCGCCCGCGAGCCCATCGCCGCACGCTCGAAACCGAATAGCATGAAATCATCGCCCTGCGCCGCCTGCACCACGCCCACCAGCGTATGCCCCCCCCCGAGCACGAGCAGGGCATAGACCACGAACATCCGCTGCCGGGCCGTGACCAGGACCGTGGCGGTCAGCAAATAGACGGTGAGGCAGCCGAGCATCAGCAGAAGGTCGGCGCGCGCCAGATACGGCTGCGGTGAAAACGCGGCCCGCGCCAGCAGGTAGGAAAAAAAAACGCCCGTGGCCGCGAGACAGCCCGCGCCCTGCACGCGCGGGCCTTTGCACCGCCCGGCGAGCAACGCGGCGACGGCGAGCAGGGCGTAAACCGGCAGACTGAACACGGGGCGGGTGCCACCGGTCAGAAACTGGCACACGCTGAGCGCGGAGATCGTGAGGATGAGCGGGAGGGCGCGGCGGGCGGCATTCATGGAAATTTCCGGCGACCATAGCGCGGCTTCCGCAGGCACGTCCGCAGATTTTACATGACCGACATCAAATTCCGCAAAGCGCCGTTTGACAGACACGCAATCATCCAGCATATCACGTCAGTTTTTCGCCCTCCCCTACCCATGACACGTCCCACGCTCAGCCTTTCTTCCGTTTCCTCCCTCTCGGCTCTGACCGCCGGTGCGTTGGTTTTCGGCGGTCTCCTCAGCCCCACGACTTTCGCTTCGCCCGAGCCCGGCGACGGCGTGCTCAGCCCCTGGCCCATTGCCACGGAGACGCATTCTGCCGCCGAATTCCTCACCGCCGCCCTCCCCGTCGCCGCCAACAAGAGCGACATCGCCAACGGTGCGGCCGGCTTTTTCCGCGTCCCCACCGCCACCACCCACGAGCCGGGTACGATTCTTTACGTCGGCCTCCGTGCGGAGCCTGCACCGACGAGCGGCGCTTATTGCGCGCCGCTTTTCTCAGGCAGCATCGAGAGCTTTGACCTCGGGATCGGCGGAGCCCAGGCAACCCCGCGGACCGTCGGCGACATCGGTGAGATTTACGCCGACGACGCGCCGCCCACGCCGATGGCTTACATCGTCTATCGGTTGGATTTCAGCACCCGCGGCAGCAGCCGCGTGGCCCTTTTCGCCACCCCCACAGTGACGACTGAACCCTTTACCACCAGCGCGCCGGACCAGCTTGATGCGAACTTTGCGTGGGACGAAATCCGCTTCAGCGATTTCGAGGCGATCGACGAGCACCAGAAAGATCACAACTACGACCGCATCGCGCGCGATGTCCGCCGCACGGCCAAGACCGCCGCTGCGCCCGAGCCTTCCTCCGCCGGTCTGCTCGCCGTGGGTCTCATCGGGATCAGCCTCTGGCGTCGGCAGCGGGCGCGCTGAGCGTCACTTCCGCAGGCGGAAGAATTCCCGCGGAACTGCGGTGCCAAAAGGAAAAGGACTTGTCCCAGCCGGGAGCGATGTCCAGAGAGTGAAATCCACGGTCGCTTCGAGCGTGGCGGCACTGTCGAACCAGTAAAGGATGGGCTGTCCTCCGGCGCGGCTGAGGTGCAGCTCGAAGGGCTGGGCATAGACCGCCGTGAGTTGCAGATCGAAGCTGATGTCGCTGCTGTCGTTGGCCTGTTGATGGATTTCCACGGCGATGGTGTTCGTGCCGGTGACGAGAGCAGTGGTCGGGATCGCCATGTTGAGGGTCGCATTTTCCTGCGCGGTGCCGGCGACGAAATAGTCGAACGCGGGATCGGTCGGGATGGCGACGGTGGCGGTGGTCGTGGCAGCGACGCGCTGGCCGTTGAGATAGACCACGCCGCCATCGTCATAGATCATCGAGAGATTCAGCGCAATGATCGCGCTGGCGTTGGCGACGGTGAAGGTCCGGCGGAAATAGGTCGTCGCATTTTTCTGGATGCCAGCGGTGACGGCATCGGTGTCGATGAACGGAACGATCGTTGCCTCATCGCCTTCGCCAGTCGGGACGGCGACGGTGCCGCCGCCATAGCCGAGTTGCGCGGGTCCGCTCGGCCATGCGGCATCGTTAAAAGCCACGGTGCGCCAGGCCGTGCCCTGATTAGTGCCGTTGGCGAGATACTTCCACGTCGCACCCAGCGGGAGCAGCGTCGGCGATGGCGTCGCTGGTAGTTTGAAATACCACGCTTCGCCGGTGACTTCGGCGTTCACCGGATTGGTGAGTGCCACGCGGATCAATCCATAGTTACCCGGCGAGGCGACGGCTGGCGAGATGGTCTTGAGAGTTTCGCCGGGGGCGAAGTTCACCGTGCCGCTTCCGAGCATGGTCTCGGCACCTCCGAATGGGTCCGTTTTCCCAATGACGGAGTAACCGACCGAAACCGCGTTCGAGCTAAAGGTGCTTAGTCGAATCGTAAAGGTGCCAGGGTAGGCTGACGTGTCGCTTTGCGACGGCGCATAGCTAGTGATGGCTACCCCGACGTTCGAGCCGGGCACCGGCATGAAGGGGGCGATGAGAGCGCCGTTCACGGCAGCATTCCAAGTCGTGTTCGTGGGATGATGCAGCGCGTCGGGTTGGGAGAGGTAGTTATTGTGGACGTTGAAGTATGGGTGGTTGGTGATCGCGGTGAGAGCGGTGGTTTCGTAAATCCACGCATTGGCCGCGGTGGCGTTCCACTGGCCGCTGAAGGCATCCTTGTAGAGGCTGTTTAGCACGATGG
>JAYVNN010000090.1:0-6450 GCA_043758435.1 Chthoniobacter sp. | reverse complement strand
CAAGAGCGGCGTGAACAGCGGCGAAGTCGTGAGCTTCTCCTCGCAGGACGGCGCGCGCACCACGGACAAGCAGTTGCTCGGCGGCAGCGAGGGCGAGGGTCCGGCGCAATACAAGGATCAGGTGTCGGAATACTTCCGCTCGCTCGTCGAGGAGAAATGAGGCGGCTCCGCAGCGGCGCGGCCCTCTGCGCCTGCCTCCTCGCCTGCGCGCTTTCCGCGCAGGCCGCTGACCCATCGTGGACGTTTCCCGACGCGCCTTTTCGCGCGACGGTGAAGGGGAAAACCGCGCCGGAGAATCCCGACGCGGGCGTGCTCATCGAGGTGCCGGAACTCGGTGCCGCGATGCCCGGCGCGACCGACGCGGTGCTGACCGATGCGAAGGGCGCGCTGCTGCCGATGGCGCGCGTGTGGCGCGGAGAAGGGCGCAAGATTTTGCTCCTCGCGCAGACGCTGGCGGCGGGGCAGGAGGCGTTCGTTTATTTTGGCGGCGGGCGTCCGCGCCGGGATACGGGCTGGACGCCGAAGACGGGCCTGCTGCTGGAGACGCGGCAGCTCAAAGCGCCGCAGGCCAAACTCGCCGATGTGCAGGAGATCGAGGCGCTGTGGAAAAAGGCCGCGGCGGAAACGGACGGCGCGGGTTTTGTGCCCGCGATCGACCACGGCGAAAACCCGTTCGGCGACAGCTCCGCATTCATCAGCCACTACACCGGCTGGCTGAAAACGGACGGCAAAAAAACCGCGCTCTACACGCTTTCGTCCGACGCCTCATTCGTCCTCGTCGGCGACAAATTCGAGTTTGGCTGGCCCGGCCGGCACGCCGCGCAGGCCAATGCGAACACCGTCCAGAAAAAGGACGTGACCACGCAGGGCGGCTTCACGCGCATCGACTACTACCATGCCAAACTCAGCACCGACACGCCGGCTACGATGGTTCTCGGTGTAGTCAAGGACGGCAAACCCGCGGCGATTCCGGCGGCAGACTGGCTGCACCCCGGCAGCGCCGAGGTCGTCAAAATCGAGCATGTCCAGGGCTGGCCCGTGCCGCAGATCGACGTGCTTTTTCGCAACTACGTGGGTTGGGAAGGCCTGTGGATGTACCAGACGCACTGCCAAATCCGGGGCGCGCTGCCGTCGGGCTGGACGGCTTCGTGGGAATTCAGCGACGGCTCGAAAAGCGAGGGCGCGGAGGCCGACCGGGTGCTTTTTGGCAATGAGGCGCTCCGCGCGACGGTGCGGCTGAAGCGCGGCAACGATCAGCTCGCCGCCGTCCAGCACATTGCTTTCACCGGCAACCCGGCGGTCGCGGAGACCTCGGACCAGTCGGTCGTGAAGCGCTACGTGGGGCTGCTGGAAAAGGAAACGCCCGCGCTGCTTTCCGCCGAGACGCTGAAGGGCGGATTCCAGTTTCTCAATGAGTTTGGCAGCGATCAGGCGATTGGAAAATTCGCGACCGCGTGGCTTTTGAAAAACCCGAACCAGGCCGACCCGCTGTGGATTCGCGGGCAGGTCGCGCGGCTGCGCTCGCTCGCGCAGAGCGACCCGAAGCAGGCGCTCGCGGAGGTGCGGAAGTTCGATTCCGCGACGCGGAAAAAATTCGCGAACGAGCTGGGCATGGCGGAGATCGAGCTGCTCGTCTTTTACCTCAAAGACCCCGCGGGCGCGCAGGTCGCGCAGTCCATCGGTTTTCAAAATGCGAAGGCCGAACTCGGACGGCTCGCGAAGATTCGCATCGGCGATCTTTACCGCCTGCTCGGCAAGACGAAGGAGGCCGTGGCGCAGTATCAGAGCGTGCAAAAGTCCGTGGCCGACGAAACCGCCGGGCGCAAGAACGCCGCCGAGGATCGCGCGAATTCCATCACCATCACCGACCTCATCGCGCAGGGCTACCGGCACGAGGCCGAGACGAAGCTGACCGCGTGGGAGCTGGAGCACCCGATGGCGAAATACGAGAGCGATTTCCTCCTCCTCCGCGGGCGCGTGCTCATGGAATTCGGCCGCTGGAACGAGGCGCTCCAGGAGATCGAATCCTTCCGCCAGATGAACCCCGACAGCCCGTACCAAATCCCCGCCGACTTCTACCGCGCGCGGGCCATGTATGAGCTGGGAAAAAAGGACGACGCCAAAAAAATCTGGCAGGACATCGCGAAGAAATATCCCAAGCACGAACTCGCCGGGGACGCGGCGATGTGGGCGCGGAAATAATCCGGCCGCCATGCTCGAAGACCTCTGCACGTTTGCCGAAGTAAGCGCAGAATTTCATGGCGAAGCGCGGCGCAGATTTGCTTTGCTGAACGCCATGCGCGCATCCCTCCTCCTGCTCCTATTCCTTGCCTTGGCGCGGCCTGCTTCCGGGCAGACGACCGTCCTTTATACCAAGCCCGCCGCGGGCGCGACGGGGGGCATCAGCGGGAAGGTGGAGACGGAACTGACGCACGCCATCGCGCTGAATCGGGATTATGTGCAGTGCTTTCGGGGCGATCTCTCCGACGGTGGAAAAACGTTTCGCATCGCGGGTCTGCCGGTGGGGAAGTATGATCTGATCTGCGTGACGAAGGCGGGGCAGATTTTAGAGGGCGTGGAGGTGGGGGAGGACGGCTCGAAGCTGCCGGCGGATTCGGTGAAGCATTCGGAGCAGCGGATCACGAAGGCGGATACGTTTTTTCCGAAGGCGAAGGTGCATCGCTTCGGACTGATCGAGGGCGGGGAGAAGATGATGCTCTTCGTTGAGCGTATCCGCGACACGCTGATCCTCCGGCAGTCCGGGGAGACGCTGAACTCGAACCTGCGGCGGATCGAGGTGGTGGAACTCATCAAGGCGAAGGACGACTGGCAGATGCTGAACACGCGCCACATTTACCGCGAGGAAGCGCCGGTGGGGCCGAACATGGCCTTTTTCTCGCACAAGTACGTGCCTGAGCTAAGCAATGTGCGCGTGATTGATAGTGTCAAAGACCTTGGCAGTATCAGCCTTCCGAAGTAAATCCTCCCCCACTTTTCTATGCCGCAAATTCGCGTTCTCTCCGGTTTTCAGCAGGGCTCCGTGTATCCGCTGACCGACAGCAAAATGGTCATCGGGCGCGACCCGAAAAGCGACATTCCGCTGGCCGTGGATTCGCCTGCGTCGCGCCAGCACGCGGCGTTTTATCCCGACAGCGAGGGCTGGCGGATTCAGGATCTCGGCAGCACGAATGGGACGATGCTCAACGACGCGCGCATCTCCGACAGCCCGGTGGCGCTGGGCGACCGCGTGATGGTGGGCGATGCGGTTTTTCTTTTTGAAGACGACGGCGTGGAAGCCGAGGCGGCGGAGGAGCCGGTGGCCGCCGCACCTGTGCCCGTGCGGGTTCCCGAGCAGGTGAAGGAGAATCCGGCGATCCAGGCCATCGTCACGCAGATGCGGGCGCGGACGGACGTCATCATGGCGGAGATTGGGAAAGCGATCGTCGGGCAGAAGGACATCGTGGGCGACGTGCTCACGGCGATCATTGCGCGCGGACATGTGCTGCTCATCGGCATGCCGGGGCTGGCGAAGACGATGCTCGTGCGGACGATTTCGGAGGTGCTGGATTTGCAGTTCAAGCGCATCCAGTTCACGCCCGACCTGATGCCGTCGGACATCACTGGGACGGACATTCTGGAGGTGGACGAGGACACGGGGAAAAAGGAATACCGCTTCATCAAGGGGCCGCTTTTCACGCAGATGCTGCTCGCGGATGAAATCAACCGGACGCCGCCGAAGACGCAGGCGGCGCTGCTGGAGGCGATGCAGGAATACCGCGTGACCGCCGCGGGCGAGACGCACACGCTCGCGCCGCCGTTCTTCGTGCTGGCGACGCAGAATCCGCTGGAACAGGAAGGCACCTACCCCT
The DNA here is from genome assembly GCA_043758435.1 of Chthoniobacter sp. Taxonomy (GTDB): domain Bacteria; phylum Verrucomicrobiota; class Verrucomicrobiia; order Chthoniobacterales; family Chthoniobacteraceae; genus Chthoniobacter. The sequence goes on along the minus strand of JAYVNN010000090.1, from coordinate 2,581 downwards.
TGCCCGAGGCGCAGCTCGACCGGTTTATGTTCAGCGTTTACGTCGATTACCCGAGCGAGGCGGAGGAGGAGATCATCGCGAAAGTGACCACGACGGCGCAGAAGTACACGCTCAACAAAGTGCTGAACGCGCAGTCCATCATCGAACTGCAAAAGGCCGTGCGCGATCTGCCGATCTCGGATCACGTCGTGAAATATGCGGTGCGGCTCGTGCGCTCGACGCGGCCCGGCGATGCGCGCGCGCCGGATTACATCAAGAAATGGATTCACTGCGGAGCGGGGCCGCGGGCTTGCCAGAATCTGCTCGTCGGCGCGAAAGCGCGCGCGGTGATCGCAGGTCGGCTGCTGGTGACGTGCGATGACGTGCGCTCGGTCGCGCGACCGGTGCTGCGGCATCGGATGTTCACGAATTTCACCGCGGACAGCGAGGGCATGGACACGGACAAGATCGTGAAGAAGCTGCTCGAGACGGTGGAGGAGCCGGGGGCAAAGGATTATTGATTTGGTGAGCTGGAGTGTCCGCTTGTGAACCGGCTCCTGTACTCGCTGTGCGCTTTACTGCTGAGTGCATCCGCTTTTGCGGCGAAGCCGGATGACGCGGCGAAGGACGCGAAGCATCGCGCGGCGCAGACGGAGTTTTTCCGCGGGCCGATTGTCAGCGTCGCCTTCGAGGTGAAGGACGAGGACGTGGAGGCGCTGCGGAAAAACCCGCGGTCGTACGTGGAGGGGAAGATGACCGTGGGCGACAAGACTTGGAAAGGCGTGGCGCTGAAACTCAAGGGTGCGGATGGGAGTTTCAAGCCGGTGGATCAAAAGCCGTGCTTCACGCTGAACTTCGACAAGTTCAAAGGCGCGGAGCGGTTTCACGGGTTCAAGAAAATGCACCTCAACAATGCCAATGAAGACCCGAGCTTTCTGCGCCAGCAGCTCTGCGGCGAGATGGTGCGGGCGGCGGGCGTGCCGGCGATCCGCTGCACGCACGCGCTCGTCTCGCTGAACGGGCGCGACCTCGGGCTGTACGTTTTTGCGGAAGGCTACACGCCGGATTTGCTCGCGCCGTTTTTCGCCGACCCGACGGGCGATCTTTACGAGGGCGGATTTTGCAAGGACATCGACGCGGAGCTGACGAAAGACCGCGGCGACGCGAAGGATTTCCGCGCCATCGAGCAGCTCCTCGCCGCGTGCCGCACGGACGACGCGGCGGCGCGGTGGACGAAGCTGCGGGCGATCCTCGATGTCGAGCGGTTCGCCACTTTCCTCTCGCTGGAATCGCTGCTCGGTATCGCCGATGGCTACGATTTTTTCCGCAACAACTACCGCCTTTACCAAGACCCGAAGACGAAGCTGATTTCGTTCATCCCGCACGGTATGGATCAGCCGCTGAGCGAGGTGGAGGCGGCAGTGCGGCGCGGGCCGGAAAGTCTGGTGGGGCGGGCTTTCACGGGCTGTGCGGAGGGGCAGGCGCTGTATCGCGCGCGGGTCGCGGAGCTTTATGAAAAGCTGCTCAAGACGCGCGACTGGCCGGCGCAAATCGGCGACGCGAGCGCGAAGGTGCTGGCCGCGGTGGCGAAGCGTGATGCGGGGCTGGCGAAGGAGCTGCGCGGGAGGCAGGAGGAGTTGCGCGACATCGTTGCGCGGCGGATTGCGTTTGTGGGCAAGGCGCTAGGCGAGATGCCGGAGCCGCTGCGGTTCGACAAGGCGGGCAGCGCGCGGCTGATGAAGGGCTGGACGACGAAGCAGGAGGGCGACGCGAAGCTGGAGCGGGTGGAAAAGGATTTACGCGTGGCGGCGGAGGGGGAGTGTCAGGCGTCGTGGCGGTGTGCGGTGGAACTTGCGGCGGGGCGGTACCGTTTCGAGGGTGCGGTGAAAACGAAAGGTGTGACGGGCGCGGGCGCGGGGCTGCGCATCTCGGGGAAAGACCCGGCGGGCGAATGGGTGACAGGCGTGGCGGCGAAAGCGGTGAACTATGAATTCGACGCGGAGGGCGGCGAGGTGGTGCTGGTGGCGGAGTTGCGGGCGGCGAAGGGCGAGGCGGTGTTTGCGCTGGAGAGTCTGCGGCTGGTGCGGGTGAGGTAGGTTCCGGGGAGCGCGCGCGTCCCGCGTGCTGGTTTCGGCGTCCTCGCCGAAACGGACTTTGCGGTGGGGGTGTTCTGCCGCGGCGGAGCCTCTTGCGCAGACGACGCGTCCACTCGCGCAAGAGCTCCGCGCCCGCAGACGCGCCCCGCGAAAGTTCGTCGCGGCGGGACGCCGCGACCAACACGCGGGACGCGTGTGCTCCCCGGAGTGCGCGGGCCGCGTGCTTTCTAGTTCGTCACGAAGCTCCCATCCGGGCTGGCGGCGCGGAGGACTTCGGGGAGGGCGGGGGTGTCGAGTTTCACGGCGAGGGTGTGGAGGCCGGCGGGGAGTTCGGGGGTGAGGTCGGCGGTGATGGTGAGGGGCTGGCCGTCGAGGAAGGCCTTTGCGATGCCGGTGAGGTCGAGGCGGGTTTTGCCGGTGCCTTGGAATTGCGTGACGGCGTAGATCACGGGGCCGGGATTGGTGACGAGTTGGAGCGCTTCGGTGAGCTGCGTTTTCAGCAGGCG
>JAYVNN010000089.1:0-6460 GCA_043758435.1 Chthoniobacter sp. | reverse complement strand
CTGACCTTTAACGGCGCGAGCAATGCGCAGGGTAAAAACATTACCGGCCAAGGCGTGGTCATAGCTGCGAGCGGGACGTTTTACAGTGCGCCTGTCGTTACTGGCGAGACGGGTCTGGGCGACACTTATGCGAATGTAACCGTGACCTACACAGCTACGCCGCTGGCGCTGCGTTTGGTCACGGGCACGGCGGTTGATCTGGGCCGGGTGATGAGCGGCACGAACCTTAATACTCTCAACAGGACGGTGACTTTCAACAGCACAGGCATCCATGCCATGACGACGGATGTCACGGTGGATGGCACGCTGTTCTTCAATGGCAGCACTAACAGCCCGGTCAAAAGCCTGGCGGGGCAAAATGCGGTCATAGCGTCGGGCGGGACGTTTTACAGCGCGCCGGTGGTGTCGGGGGAAAACGGGCTGGGGGATACTTATGCGAATGTGGAGGTAAGTTACACGGCTGTGCCGGTGCAGGATCGCGTGATTACGGCGGACACCGTGGGCTTTGGTCTGGTGCATGCGGGGGCGGTGGTGGCGGGGACTGCGACTCTGCGGACGACGGGAAATGACGCGAGTTTCACGGCCGTCAGCGTGGGCAATGCCAGCGGCGGCGGGTTCAGCCTGAGCGGCGGAACGAATCCGGTTTTCAACAGCGCGGGCGTGACCGACGGACGCACGCTCGGCGGGACGCTGGGCACGGCGGGCGTGTTCACCAATGCCCCGGCGCTCACCCTCGCGCCCGGCACGGAGGCCGGGGTGGCGGGCGTGCAGAATCCGGTGCCGGTGACCGTGAACTATGATGCCAGCGTTTTCTCCGGCAGCGCGGTCTGGACGGGGCCGGGCGCGGGGTCGTGGGGACAGCTTGGGAGTGCCGGTTGGACGGACACGATCACCGCGGCGATCCATGCTGCGCCGGGGACTTTCGGAACGGGATTCGCGGCCACGGATACGGCGGTTTTCAATGCGGGCGGCAGCGGCACGGTGGCTTTGGATGGCGTTTCCCCGAGCCTCGCCGCGATCACTTTCAATGGCGGCAGCCACACGATTGCGCAGGGTCTCGGCACGGGCGTGCTGACGCTGAAAAACTCGCCCAGCCCGGCGGCGATCACGGACAGCGCAGGCAGCCCGAGCATCGCGGCCCCGGTCGTTTTGGGCAGCGACTTGGTCGCGATGGTGACTCAGGCCGCCGACATGCTGACGCTGTCCGGCGGGATCAGTGGCGCGGGGAAAACTTTGACGAAAGAAGGTGCGGGCGGGCTGACGCTGGCCGGCATCCAGAGCTACGCCGCGCTCATCGCGAATGCCGGGACGACGAATGTGGACGGCTCTTTCACCGGCGGCACGGCCACGGTGCAGGCGAATGCCGCGATCCATTTCAACGCCAGCCAGTCGCTCGCCGCGCTGACGATTGCCGACGGCGTGGAGGTCACCTTCGGCGACGGGCTCGCGCTGGCGGCCGCGCCGGAAAAATTCGGCGCAGCCGTGCCCGAGCCTGGCAGTGCGGCGCTCGCGCTGCTCGGCGGTCTCGGGCTGCTCGTCCGCCGCCGCCGCAGATAGCGCGGCCCGCGGAAATGCGGTTGGACTTTTGCCGGCCTCGCGCCGCACCTTGTCCATTGCCGCCACCATTTCATGCGCCTCTTTTTCATCATTGTTTTCGCCGTCACCGCACTCGCGCGCGGGAGCGTGCGCGGAGCGGATGCGGAGAAAGGCGCGGCGGCTCTCAGCCTGCTGAAAACCCTCGACGAGGGCTTTGTGCAGGTCTTTGAAAAAGTGGCGCCGAGCGTGGTGGTGATCGAGGCCGTGAAGCGCGCGGAGGAAGAGGAGCGCGAGCCGCTGAAGGGCTTCGAGTTTTTCCTCGACGAGGGCAAAGACGCGGCGAAAGGCCCGCGCCGGGACAAGGATGCGGCGGACCCGTGGCGGCTGCCGACCCCGCCGAGCCGCAGCGAAGGCTCGGGCTTCATCATCCGCGCGGACGGCGTGATCGTGACGAACAACCACGTCATCGCCGACGCCGAAAAGCTGACCGTGCGGCTGCGGGACGGGCGCAGTTTTCCCGCGAAGCTCATCGGCGCGGACGACAAGACGGACATCGCCGTGCTGCGGATCGAGGCGAAGGATTTGCCCGCCGTGGAAATGGGCGACAGCGACGCGCTGCGCGTGGGGCAGCTCGTCTGCGCGATCGGCACGCCGTTCAATCAGGACTACAGTTTCACCGTCGGGTGGGTGAGCGGAAAGGGGCGCACGAATCTGCTCGGGCCGACGACGCCGACGATTCTCTACGAGGACTACATTCAGACCGACGCCTTCATCAATCCGGGCAACAGCGGCGGGCCGCTTTTCGACGTGGAGGGCAAGGTCGTGGGCATGAACACGCTCATCAATGGCATCGGGCGCGGGCTCGCGTTTGCCATCCCGGCGGCGATGCTGCGCGAGGTCACGCCGCAGCTCATCGCCACGGGCAAAATGCAGCGCCCGTGGCTCGGCATCCGCATGATGACGCTCGGTGCGGACACGAAGCTGCGCGATCACATCACCGGTCTGGACGCGGGCGTGGTCGTGCAGACCATCGAGGCGAATGCGCCGGCGCTGAAAAGCGAGCTGCGCGCGGCGGACGTGATTACGGAAGTGGACGGCGTGAAAGTGGCGACGAACCGCGAGGTGCAGAAGGAGATTTTGAAAAAGAAAGTCGGGCAGCCCGTGCAGCTCACGGTCTGGCGCGGCGGGAGCATTTTGAAAATCGCGGTGGTCACCGGCGAGCTGCCGTCCGAGATCGCGAAGGCCGCGAACCCCGCGCCACGCAAGGCGGGCGAGGCGAAGCTGGAGACCTACGGCTTGAAACTGCACGACGCCAAGCCGGGCGCGCGCGTGGTGGAAATCCTGCCGGACAGCCCGGCGTCGAAGGTGGAGATTCTGGCCGAGGATGTGATTACGGAAGTCGAGACGAAAGCCGTCGCGGATGCCGCGGCGTGCGCGGCGGCGATCAGCGCGGGGATGGAGGTGAAGGGGAGCAAGGGCGTGGTGCTGAATATCGAGCGGCGGGGGAAGCGGATCTACGTGGTGCTCAATCCGCAGAAATAGGGTGAAGTGAAATTCTCCTTGGTTGGGGCGGCGGGTGCTTTCTGCGTCGAGCACTGAGCCACGACCGTCGTTCGGTTTTCACTCTGCGATGGTCAGGCGCGGGCGGAACTGCTAGCGCTCGCGGCCATGCCGGCCCCCCTTTTTTTCCGACCCAGAGATGCAGCGCAGCGGATGTCGGAGGCGTTGGAAAGGTGAGTGCGCCGGTGGTGGAGGTGGTGGTGGATCATTGGCGGCGTCCGGCCAATGTGGCGCGGCTGCTGGCGGCCTTTCGCGCGCAGACGGTGCCGTGCCGGCTGACGCTGGTGCATTGCGCGCCGGAGGCGGAGGTGCCGGAGGAGTGGCGGCGGCTGGCGGACCGGGTGCTGGTGCTGCCGGATCAGGGGTCGTCCACGCGCTTTGCGCCGGCGGGGGTTTTCGACTGCGAATTCACCTACTGGCAGGACAATGACATGCTGCCGGGGCGGCGCTGTCTGGAGCATTTTCTGGCATGGGCGGGGCGCGTGGAAAAATTCGCGGTGCTGGGGCAGATGGGGCGGCGCTGGCCGGTGAGCGGGACGTACTGGGCGGATGAGGTTCGCCGCGGAGCGTGGCCGATGCCGGTGGATTTTGTGGTGCGCGCCTATTTCTTGCGGACGCTGGATTTGCACTGGATGGAGGCTTTCCGCTGGCGGATGAGGGCGAGGCTGCCGCTTTTCGAGGACAATCTGCTGCTCTGCATGGCGCTCCGTTTTTATACGGAAAAGCCGTGCCTGCTCACGCCGTGGGACGACGACACGGAGACGCTGGCGAATCGCGAGGAGCTGCCCGCGCCGCATGCGCTGTCCGACGACTGGAGACGGCATCTCGACCGGCGCACGGAGTTTGTGCGGCGGGGCATCGCCGCGGGGTGGAGGCCGCTGTGGGCGACGACGCGGACGGAGGCGGCGCGCGGGGATTTCGGCGTGGTGATGACGATCGTGGAGCCGCCGGCGCAGGTGGAGTGGGCGGTGCAGCGGCTGCGGGCGGTGCATCCCGAGGCGCCGCTGGTTTTGATTTCCGACGGGGTGCATGAGGAACGGTATGAGGGCATCGCCACGCACTCCGGCGGGCGCTACGAGCGCGGGGAGAGGCTGAAGACGCCGGAGCGCGGTGCGGAGTGGTGGCAGCGGACGTTCAGCGCGGGCCGGGCGCTGGCGAAGCGCTATGTGCTGAAGGTGGACGCGGATGCGAGTTTCAACCGGCCCATCCGCTGGTGGCCGGATTACGATTGCTTCGGGACGGTGGCGTGGGGCGGCAGCGACCGCGAGCATGTGCAGGGCGGGGCGCAGGGATTTTCGCGGGCGGCGGTCGAGCGCATTCTGGATTCGCGCATCTGCCTGCGGGCGGAGTTTCGCCGGGTGGATTTCTGGTCGTGGGATGCCGGTGCGACCGGGCACTGGGAGCGGGAAAAATACCTCTCCACGGATCAGACGCTGCGCCGCATTCTCATGGAACTGGGAATGCGCTGGGGCGAATGGCCGGAGGTGAAGTCGTGGTATCTCTACGCTCCGCCGGATGCCGCCGAGTTTGCGATCAGCCACGCGCACAAAGCGATGGGAGCGCCGTCGTAAGGCGGTGGCCGGTCAGATGGATTTGCGGCCTTGGAATTTCGCGAGGATCGCCTTCGTATAGTGCGCGCGGTGGCGCTGCTGCGAACCTTGCGGCGGGGCGGCGGCGTCTTGCGCGCCGGGTTTTGCGGCGGGCTGTGTTTTGCTCTTTTTGCTGGGGCGCTGGGGCATGGGGCGGAGTTTCACACGCGCGCCTGCGAGTGGCGAATGCTATCGCGAGACGCCCCCAGTTTTCGCAAACGCTCGACGCCGCGCGCGCCCTTTTCCACACTCCGCGCCATGAAAATCCTCCCCGCACTTTTCGCCCTCCTCCTCACCCTCGTCACCGCCCGCGCGGCGCATCCGTTTCTGTGCTGCGACTACAATGGCGGGAAGGTCTGCCAGGTTTCCGCCGACGGAAAAATCGAGTGGCAGTACGATTGCAAAAACCCGCAGGACTGCTGGCGGCTGGCGAATGGGAATACGCTCCTTTGCTTTGTCAGCGGGGCACGGGAGGTCACGCCGGCGAAGGCGGTCGTGTGGGAATACAAGGCCCCGGAGAAGGTGGAGGTGCATGCCTGCCAGCCGCTCGCGGACGGGCGCGTGCTCATCGTCGAGGGCGGGACGAGCCGGATCATCGAGGTCGGGCGCGACGGGAAAATCGCGAAGGAAATCCCGCTCATCACCGCGCCGTCGGTGGCGCTGCACAACCAGTATCGCGGCACGCGGAAGACGAAGGACGGGCACTATTTCGTGTGCTTCAAGGGCGAGGGAAAAATCACGGAACTCGACGGCGACGGCAAAGTGCTGCGCGCGATCAAGGTGCCCGGCGATCCGCATGAAGTCGTGCCGCTGGCCGACGGGCATCTGCTCATCACCTGCGGCGATGGGCACAAAGTCATCGAGTTCGACGCGCAGGAAAAAGTGGTCTGGGAGCTGAACGAAAACGACGTGCCCGGCAACCCGCTCCGCCTCATGGCCGGCGCGCAGCGGCTGCCGAATGGGAACACCGTTTTGTGCAATTACGGCGGTCACGGCCACCTCGGACAGCAGCCGCTCTTTTTTGAAATCACCCCCGGCAAAGAAGTCGTCTGGAGCTACGCCGACCACGCGCAATTCCCGACCATCAACCAAATCCAGCTCCTCGATGTGCCCGGCGAACCGCTGCGGTGAACGCTCAAACGCGATGTCATCCTGAGCGGAGTTTCGTTGCGGGCGCAGGCGGGACGGAACGCAGTCGAAGGACCTTGGCGGTTCGTTCCAGCGCTCGACGTAATCGAACCACTGGGATCCTTCGACTGCGCTACGCCCGCCTTTCCGCCTCCGCTTCGCTCAGGATGACACGTCTATTCAGATGCAAGTGCGGACTCGCAGCGCGCGGAAAGACGACTCAATGATTCGCGCTTGCGCACACCCGCAGCTTTTGCGGAGAAGGGACGCATGACCAATTCCTCTCCCCGTCGTTTTGCCGCGTGCTTCGCCGCCGCGGTTCTTTGTGCCAGCATGTTTGCCGAAACCGCCCGTGCGGAAATCGCGGTGAAGAGCGGGGAGAAGATCGCGTTTCTGGGCGACTCGATCACGGCGGGCGGGTGGGGGAGTCCCACCGGTTACGTGCGGCTGGTGATGGCGGGATTGGCGGCGAATGGCGTGCAGGCGGAAGCAGTTCCCGCGGGCATCGGCGGTCACAAATCCAATGACATGCTGGCGCGGCTGGAGCGCGATGTGATTTCCAAAAACCCGCAGTGGATGACGCTGAGCTGCGGCGTGAATGACGTGTGGCACGGCAAAACGGGCGTGCCCCTGGATGACGCGGCGGC
>JAYVNN010000088.1:0-18859 GCA_043758435.1 Chthoniobacter sp. | reverse complement strand
ACGGCCTTCGATCTGCCCCAAGTCGCGGCGATGAACCTGCGCAGCCAAAGTTACGAGCAGCGGCTGGCCGCGCTCGGCGTCCTGCTGGAGGCCGGTGAGCGCCATTTGCCGATGGTGGAAACCTTCATCGACCGGTCCGCCAAGGCCGCTTTCCTGCAGCGGCTGCGGGCCGACGGCCAAGATGGCGTGGTCTTCAAACAGCTCTCCGGAGCTTACCCCTGCGGCTGCCCCGGCGGCCCCGACCGCTGGCAGCAGTGCCTCTTCACCGTCAATTGGCCGGGTCCCACGACCATGAAAGACGATGCCCAATCCCACCGGATGCACTGCGCGTTCGGCGAAAGCTCGGCCGCGTCCACTTCACAATCATGAAACGCAATACCAAAACCGACCAGCTTTGGGCCGCCCTGCTGGGTGTCGCTGCCGAGCACGACCGCTGGTCCGAGACGGCCTTCTTCCTCAATTACGTGGTCGAGCGCTTCAACGCCACGGTTCCGCCCTTGATGCTGAGCGCCAAGTTGCAGGAACTCATCCGCCGCTCCACCAATCTGGCGGAGGAATGGGAAACTTATTCCCGCACGATCGAACAGCAACTGCACACCGCCGCCTGGCGCTTCGCCGCCCATGCCTTCGACCTGCGGCCTGGCGACCGCCTGACCTGTGTCGACAGACGCCCGCCGGTCCTCGTTGCCGACGCGCTCTACATCTTGGACTCCACAGTGGGCCATCTCGGACTGCGCGCCCGCGTCCCGAAGAAGAACGGCCAGCTCTCGCCACGCGAATACAAGCTGACCCTTTTCGACACCGTGTGGAGAAAGATCACCCCGCCATGGGGCACCAAAAACGGACACGACGACCTCCGCGAGAATTAACCCGCCGCCCGCAACAAGCCTCGCCGTCGTCACCGACGGCGAGGCACTGGCACCCCGCGGGTCTTCGGAGCACCGACAAAGCCGCTCCCGTTGCTCAGCGGCACCCTCTGAGACTGACTCAAGCAGGGCCTCAAGGATTGTCAGAGGTTCGGATTCTTTTTTTACCTATCAAGTGTCCGTTGAACACCGTGCCGTTGGAGTTGAGAAATGATCGTCCGCCCTTGGTGAAGGTTTTCTACTTGCGTCCGCGAAAAACACCATCAAATCCCATTGTGCTCATTCGACCATGCGCAGCCATCCCTGTGTTAGTCGCCCAAGACGTCTCAAGAGTGTGTACTGGACGAGTCCAATTGCAGTGCGTTTGAAAATTTTCCCGACGAGTGGAAGATGTAAATCGCCCACCATCCCGGTGAAGGCCGCAGGAACGTGCTGACCCGCAGACGCTGCCACTTGGTGTGCTTCACCTGTAACAGCTTTAATTCCGGGTAAATGCTGCAAAAAATCCTAGGTGGATGATACCGCTTCCTTCCCCGTCCACTCATCAACGCGCCCCGGCAACAAACCTTGAATCGCGGCCCATCCGGCTACGATGACGGTGCTTGAGGCGCCAAGGCGGAGTCGATAAATCTGGCAGAGGTCGGCGATCATTGTCAAAGCCCCGTGCAGAACGACGGCTGTTTCAACCAACGGCAAAGGCACCGCGGCGAATTTCACAGCGACACCCATCGCATGGCGCTTAATGCATGCATCCGCGGCCGCATCGACGATCGACTGAAATTTTTGCCGGAACCTGCGGAGCCATTGGGCGGGACCAAGATCTTTCTTGGGATCCTTTAGGTCGCGACATGCCGCGAGCAATTCTTCGGCCTGCCCGGGGCTGAATCCGATCTTGGTCAGTGTCTGCTCCTCAGTAGGAAAGACGTCGAGGTAATCCCTTACGATTTGATATGCCTGATCGGTCTCCTCGGCGGCGAGCGAGCGGAGTTGTGCGCGCGCGTTCAGTTCGTCGATGCCGCGCAATGTGATGCGCTGGGTGCGGTGCAATCGAAAGTAGGCGATCAGCAATCGCACCGCACCGGTCCCAATCCCGGCAAGGAGCCCCGCAAGCAGCCCGTAGCCAATCCGCCGAAAGGCGATTGGCACGACTTCGATTTGCGCTAGAAGTGTGATCGTTTGCGCAAAGACAAAGAGCCCGACGAGGCTTAAAAATGTGACGCTTCCGACCAGGAATCCGCCCCTGACAAGAAATCGTGGCATTCGCAACTCGGGAATAACGCGCACGATTTTTCCACGCGTGTGATCCCGCTCCTGCTGATGTTCATGCTCCGCAGCGGTGTTGAGCTTTTGCCGTGTTTCGGGTGAGACGAGCTTGAAGTCAACGGCCGCGCGAGGCGGGCAGCCAGACTGGGGAAGCGGCGCAACCTCTGTCTCTACGGAAAGGAGCGGAGCGACATCCTCGGGCTTCTCAGGCCCCGGGGTACGACGGGAGAAAGGCGAGCCAATCGGCGGCTGAGGATCGGGATCAGGCATGATCAAGCGTCGATCACATATTTTAATACCGCGTCGAGTCCGGTCAGTGGCGGAGGTTCGTGATGCCTCTGCGGAATCGCGGGGTGAAAATTGGGGAATTGGTAATCTTCCGCTTTCCAGGGATCATGCGGAAAATGCTCCGGCAGTGCCGAGACTACAACCTGCTGAGGGTCGGCGGTCGGCGGTCGGCAGGTCAATGTTCCTCCTTCCATGATCCACATCGGGCGCCCCACAAGGATCCTCTCTTCTCCGGGCATTGGCTCCGTCGATACCACCGCGCTGCTGGTGAAATATTCAACCTTCCCCGGCCCGCTATTGCGGACGTATTTTTGCACGAGATCAACAAGCAGCGGTATCATTTTATCGCGATCCCGTGGGTGGATCTTATCGGCCTGCGACGCCACGAAGGCGATCCGGTCGATGAAACCCCACCTGCCGCCAGAAATTTTGCGCCCGACGTTCACCGTGCCACGCAGTAACGACATGAACCAGCCGCGCCCCCGTTCAATACATTCGAGCAGGCACAAGACCATATCTTCCGTGTCGTTTAGCCTCTGCATGCCTGCTGCCAGCACATCAGTCAGATCGACGAGAAAAACCAGCGAATGGCAAGAGAGCAAATGAGTCGCAAAGGGTCTGATCACTTTTCTTTGGTAGCTTTCGTAGCGTTTCTCGAAACGCTTTGCGAGTTCTGGGACGCGCCGCCGAACGGGCTCTGGTAGCGGTGCAAATTCCTCATCAGGCAGTCCCGCGCAGTAGGCCACCGCCAATTCTTCGGCGGTTTCGTTTCCAGACCCGGCGCCCAGGCTGTTTGCCTCGCGGAGTCTTCCAATTCGCTCCATAATCGCCTGCTCGTTAGTATCGTCTCTCGTCCTCTTTAAGTCGTGCAGAGCGACTACCCTCTCTCGTGCATTATTCCCCTGCGAGTCGACGAGAAACGTGGACGGCGTGATGAGCGCGTGCAAGGCGTCGACGAGTTTCCCTAGAGCGAGCTTCCAGGCTGCGAGAACCGCATCTCGCTCGGGTATCTGTTGGTTAATTGTGTCAATGAAGGGCTTGGCAAGGGTGGCTTTGGTTGGATCGTCAGTGAGCTTTTTGTATATGATATAGGACCACTCGTCGTAGTTCCGACCGATCATGGTTACATCCGCGACGCGTTCGCCCGGGAAATCGAAGAATTCGACCTCGTCTTCGCTTAAACGGGCGATGGGTCGCCACAGGTTCTTCCATTTAGCTCCCTTCACGGCACGTTGAAAGCGGCAGCGAAAAAAGAAACAATCAGCCGTTTTCCCGGGCCACGTCGCCTTCGCAGCGAGATGCTTGCGTAAACCCTCGTAATCAAATTTCGCGCGACGTTCGCTGAATATGCGTCGTAGACCGGGCAATCGCGTAAGAGCTTTTGACAGTGGGCCAGGTTCGATTGGGGAATCTCGGAAACGGCGAGTTCCTTCACCGTCGAATTTGAGGTCACCCGTTTCCAAATGGCTGATCAGTGACAGTAGGAACACGGTCTTGCCAGCCTGCGCCGAGCCGGTAATGCCAATTCTGCGAACGCGAGTGCGAATCTTCAGGTGATTGAGTCTTCCTTTGGTTTCCGCCAACCCGAAATCCACATTTTCAGCCCTACCAGAGCGGCGCTTACCGCCAGTCCCGCAATCATCACGGGCGTCCAATTCGTGCGCCGCGCTACCTCCATACCCACAGGCATCACCGCTGCGACAGCCAGATCCTTTGTTCCCTGAATAAAGGGTTCGGGGTCGTGGAGGAATGCGGTAAGGCCCGCGGCGACGGTGAGCGAGCCTTTGTTTCTCCAGATGAACTGCATCGCCTTGTCTCCATACTTAGCCACAACGGCGAGCAGCCCTGAAGATCGCTCGCCAGTTTTGATCGCTCCGTCCTCGATCATCATGCCGAGCCGCCGCGCCTGCGCGCTGCTCACTGAGTTCAGTGCGCGCGCCGCGGGGACACCCAGTTGCTCGACGGCTCTCTCGGCGACCCCGGGGTGCTTCATCACGGCTGTTGCGGCTTCCTCCCTATATTTCACGAACACGGCCAGTCCGCGCGGTTTGGAGATGACCCAGACTGCCTGCTCGCCATACCTCGCGGTGAGTATCACGACCGCAGGTGCATGCTCGCCCGCTTCGAGAGTAACTTTGCCAAACGCACGTGGGCCGACTTTGCCTATTGCCTCCAGACCTTCCTGACCGAATTTCTCACCTGCCTCCACTACGCGCCTGCCTATGGCTTCCGCCCCTTCCTTGGCAACTTCTGCGGCGAACCTGCGGGTCACCAACTCTATCGTGTCGCGGACTGCTCCGGAGGCGATGCCGGCGAAACATTCAGGGTCGAATGGCAGCGACAGGATGAAGGCCAGAGCCGCCCGAAAAACGAACAGATGCACCTTCATCGCACTGCTCCCGGTTGCAGAATCATTTCGCGCAGCGCCGCTTCACGCCCCAATTTCCGCCGTTCGGCTAGCGCTCCGAGTTCCTGCCTCAACCCGTGGGTTTGCTCGTCGCCGCTGACGATGAGGGTAGAAAGTTTGTCCAGTTCACCGCTCAGCTTTTTACCGATTTTCACCTCAGGTTTGGAATACCAGCCGATCAGCCAGCCTGCGATTTGATCCACGATGATCCCTGCGACTATGCTGACGCCGACCGTCTCCGGGCTGGCCGCAGCACCCGTGCCGAGAATTACCGAGGAGACCCCAAGCCGCGCAGCAACTGCTACTCCGACACGCATTGCAATCGCCGCACCAATCTCACTGCCGATTACTCGCCCCATGTCCACTTTGGCATCAGTTCCGGCCTTTTCCGAAAGCCTGACGACGACATGACCAAACCGTTTCCGAAAAAGTGCCTCCGTTCTCAAATCAGGCAGCACGGCTGTGCATTCCGGCATGTCCTTCAAGTCAGCGCGAATCTTCACCAAGAGCGCGTTCTCAATCGCCTGAACGTCGCGAACGTAATTCTCCACTGCGCCGGTGACTGCCTGACCAAGCTCCGCCTCGGAGAAGACGATCTTGCTGAATTCATCCTTGAGAAAGCGCGTGTGCGTGCCCCTGTCTGCACCGGGGATTTTGCTCTTCCCGAGTTCCCATTTACTGCGATACAATAGCACACGTTCGGCACAGGCTGGGACGTGCCTCTCCCGTTCCGCAAAGAAATCACGCAATTCCTGCGTGCGCGCCTCTGCGGCCCTAAGAGGCTGTGTAAAAAGTCATTTGGCGAGTCTGCGGAGCATGATTTTGGAGGCTTGAGCGAGGATCATGGCCTCACTGGAAGCTGGTTTGGTTTCATCGTCGCGGGCGAGTCGGCGGGCCTGCATGAGCCAGCCGAAGGTGCGTTCGACGATCCAGCGCTTGGGCGGGATCTGGAAGCCCTTGGGCGCGGGGTCGGAGCGCTTGATGATGTCCAGGCGCAGGGCGGGATGGGCGGCGTGGGCGCGGAGTTGCGCGGCGAGGGTGCCGCCTTCGTAGCCCGCGTCGGCCCAGAGTTGTTCGAGCCGCGGCTGGGTGCGGAGCACGGGAGGGAGCACGGCCAGGGCACCCGCGCGATCCGAGACCTCAGCCGCCGTCACGACGATGCCAAGGATGAGTCCGAGGGTATCTACCACCAGATGCCGTTTTCGCCCTCGGATCTTCTTGCCCGCATCATAACCTCGCACTCCGGGGGTGATTAGCCACCTTAACACTCTGCGCGTCGAAGATCGCAGCACTGGGGTCTTTTTTTTTGCACACTTCTCCCGCACCGCCGCGCGCAGGTGGTCGTTGATCTCCTGCCAGAGCCCGCTCTCGCGCCATTTGGCAAAGTAGTAGTAACCCAGCCGCCACGGCGGCAGATCATGCGGCAGGAGCCGCCACGCACACCCGCTGCGCACGACGTAGAAGATGGCGTTGAGGACCAGCCGCCGGTCGTGGCGCGGCGGCCGCCCAAGCTTCGGCGGCACGGATATCAGCGGGCGCAACAGCGCCCATTCCACTTCATTGAGATCACTTGGATACGGTTCTCGGTTTGGCCTCCCAAGCTTTCCATCTCATTCCTCCAATTCGTACAAGTACTAAAATCACTAGAACGCGGACTTTTTACACAGTCTCTTAGGCGACTCGACTAAGGTATGAAAAGGCCGGCCTCCCGGGGCTAAGCGCGCCGCGCAGGCCGGCAATTTTGGCGTGGTGAAAATGCTGCGCGACTCGGACGGCGATGACCGCATGGATGCGACGGACGTCTGGGCCGCGGACATGCCGCCAGCCTACGGTCTGGTGCCCGCGCGCGGCGGAGTCATCGTGGCCTGCGCACCGGACATCGTCTTTCTCGCCGACCGCGATGGCGACGGCAAAGCCGAGACGCGCGAGGTGCTTTTCACCGGCTTTCCCACGGGTGAACTCGAGCGCGGCATCAATGCGCCGCAGTGGGGCGCGGATGGCGGGATTTATTTTGGCCGCGGGTGGGGCGGCGGCAAAATCACCGGCCCGCATCTGTCCGCACCGGTGCAGCTGCCCGGCAGCGATTTCCGCATCCGCGCTGATGGCAGCGCGATCGAGCCGGTGACCGGTGGCACGCGCACGTTCGGCTTTGCGCTGACCGGGAGTGGTGACCGCTTCTCGTGAGCACGACGGTTCCCGCGATCTTCGTCGCGCCGATGCCTTGGCGGTATCTCGCGCGTAATCCGGATGCCGCGGCATCGGCGCTCGAAGTCGAGACGGGCGACCACCGCGCCTACTCACTTTCGAAGCCGCACCCGTGGCGGCAGAAGCGCGCGGACGATCCCGAGTATTTCAAATATTACAAATCGCGCTACGGCGCGGCGGAGAGCGAGGCCGACGGCTGGTTCACCGCGGCCTGCGGGCCGATGATCTATCAGGACTCCGTGCTGCCGGGTCTGCACGGGCAGTATTTTGTCTGCGAGCCCGCAGGAAATTTAATCCATCGCGCGCTGATCGAGCCGGATGGTGCGGCGCTGAAAGTGCGGCGTGCGCCGGGCGAGGAGAAGTCGGAGTGCGCCGCGTCGCGTGACGCGTGGAGTCACCCAATGAATCTCACGCACGGCCCCGACGGCGCGATTTACGTCGTCGATTACTACCGCGAAATCATCGAGGACTACTCGGCGATCCCGCGGCATCTCCAGCAGCAATACGGCGTCTATGCCGGGCACGATCGCGGACGCATTTACCGCCTCACGCATCGCGAACTCCCCTCTCCTCCCGCCGCGGACATGAGCGCGTTGGACGCCGCGGCCCTCGTCCGCGAATGCGCCAGCACGCGGCATTGGCGGCGCTTGACCGCGCAGCGTATGCTCGCCGAGCGCAACGAAAAAGCTGCGGTGCCAGCACTGCGCGAGCTGCTCACAGAACCCCGCGCAAAGCCCTCCACGATCATCGCCACGCTGCGCACGCTCGACGGACTGGGCGCGCTTTTGCCCGCCGATGTGCAGCCGTTTTTCACGCACGCGGAATCGTCTGTGCGCATCCACGCGCTCCAGCTTGGCGACCGCTGGTTTGTGCACGAGGAAGGCCGGGCGCTGCTCGACGCCGCGCTGGCCGCCGCGGCGGAGGAAGCGGACGCGCGGGTGCGGATTCAGTTTGCGCTCAGTCTCGGCGAGGCGCGCGACCCTCGCGCGCTGGCACAGCTCGCGCGCTACGCCCGCACCCAACTCGACTTGCGCTGGATGGATGCCGCGCTGCTTTCCTCACTGCACGGACGTGGTGGGGAGATGCTCGCCGATCTGCTGCGCGAACCCGGCGGTTCCGCGCCGCTGCTGGAACCGCTCGCAAAATCCATCGCGGCAAGGCGAAACGAAGCGGAGATTGCGCTCGCTCTCACCTTCGCCGCAGGTGCGCCGCCGGCAGTGGAGACGGCCTTGCAGAAGGCTCCGCCGAAGGTTCGCAAAGCTGCGTCGGGGGAATCACCCGCACCCGACTCCCCGCCGTCCGACACGCCGCCCGCGCTGGAAGTGAGCGACGAGACTTTCCGCAAATACGTCGCCGCGCTCACCGGCCCGCGCTACGCGAAACGCGGCCACGAAGTCTTCACGCAATCCTGCGCCGTCTGCCATCGTATCGGCGAGGAAGGCCACGTCTTTGGCCCCGACCTGCCCGGCCAGCTCGGTATAGCGGAGGAATCGCTCCTCAAAGACATCTTGAGGCCGAACGCCCACATCCGCCCCGGCTACGAAACCACGCTCGTCGAGGGCACCGACGGCGCGCCCGCCGTCGGCCTCGTAAAAGAAGACGGTGCAACCAGTCTCACGCTCCTCGCGCCCGGCGGCATCGAGCAGGTTTTGCTGCGCAAAGACATCGCTGCCGCGCGCCGCCGCCCCACGTCGCTGATGCCGTCCTTCGCGGAAGCCATCACCCCCGCCGGTCGCGCAAACCTGCTGGCGTGGCTCCGCAGCCAGCTCGGCGCGCGCTGAAATCTCACGACGTTTTTTCCATGAATCATGCTTCACATTTCCTGCCACTCTGCGCGCTCATTGTTTCCGTTTTGGGCGGCAGCTTTGCCTCCGCAGCGGAGCCGGCAATGCCTCCGCAGATTTACATCCCGAGCGATGCGAATCTCATCAACGTCCGCGAGCACGGCGTAAAGGGCGATGGGCGCACCGACGATGCACCGGCGTTGCTCCAGCTCATGCGCACGAATCTCAATCAACACAAAACGCTCTTTTTTCCCGCCGGCACCTATCTGCTCGGCGAGTCGATTCCGTGGACCAATGAGAAGGGCGAATTCTGGCCGTGGCTGACGTGGCAGGGCGAAGGGCGCGAGCGCACGATCATTCGGCTGCGCGATCATGCGCCTGGTTTCGCCGACCGCGAGAAACCGCGGGCGCTCGTGAAGACTGGCTGCTACGACGGCGAGGCGCGTCAGAGCGCGGCGTTCAACTGCTATTTCTTCGACCTCACGCTGAATGTCGGGCGCGGCAATCCCGGCGCGATCGGCCTGGACTATTGCGCGAACAACAACGGCGCGGTGGCGCGCGTCGACCTCATCTCGGAAGACGGCGCGGGCGTGACCGGTTTGTCGATGCTGCGCGATTCGCCGGGGCCGGCGCTGATCCAGCACGTCCGGGTGCGCGGATTCGAGACGGGCATCGTGCTGGGGAATTTGCTTTTCGGCATGACGTTCGAGTTCATCGCGCTGGAAAATCAATCGCGCGCCGGGCTCGTGGTGAACGGCAACATGGCAGCGGGGCGGAAGCTCACGAGCGTAAATCGCGTGCCCGCTGTCCGGCTCGAAGGCTGGGCGACCATGGTGGTGCTCATTGACTCGGAACTGACCGGTGGCGACGCGCAGACCGCGGCCATCGAGGCGCCGGACGCGCCCACTTTGCTGCTGCGCAATGTCACGACAGGGGGCTACGCGCACGCCGCGCGCGGGGGCAAAGATGCGAAGGCGTGGACCGTGCCCGCCGGGAAAGTGTCGGAGTTCTTGCACGGCTCGAAGTTCGCGCTTTTCGGCGAGGCCGAACGTGCGCAGACGCTCGCGCTGCCAGTCGAGGACGCGCCCGTTTTTTTCGGTGGCGCTGAGGATTGGACGAGGGTGAAAGTCCACGGTGCAATCGGCGACGGCCGTGCCGACGATGCGCCCGCCGTGCAAAAGGCGATGGATTCGGGCAAGGCGGTGATCTACTTCCCACAAGGCTCCTATCGACTCGGCAGCCCGGTGATCGTGCGCGGCAAAGTGCGGCGGGTGATCGGCTTCTCCTCCTCGTTTGCCGAGGCGCGCGGAAAGACCCTGTTCCGTTTCGACGGCACCGAGCAGCCGGTGGCGTTGGAGCGCTTCGAGTTTTTCGACGGCGGCAAACTCGAAAACGCGGGCGCGCAGGCGGTGACGCTGCGTCACATCACCGGCCCGGAGAAGCGCGGCATCGTCACCGTGGGCACTAATCGGACGTGGTTTTTTGAGGACGTCTGCACCAGCCATTTCACGCTGCCACCGGGGACAAAGCTGTATGCACGGCAATTCAACTGCGAACCGGAACCGCCGGGCGAAGGCTTCGTCAATGACGGCGCGCTAGCCTGGGTGCTTGGTTTGAAGAGCGCGTGGGGCAACACGATTGGCGTCACGAAAAGCGGCGGGCGCACCGAGGTGCTCGGCGGTTTGATGCTGGCCGCGCAAGGCTTCAAGAATCCCGACGCGCCGGCTTTCATCGTCGAGGACGCGCAATTCTCCGGCTAATGGAATGAGATCACCTTTGGCACCGGCGTCTACCGCAACGTCGTCCGCGAAACCCGCGCGGGCCGCCCGCAAACATTGCACCCGCAGCGCGAAGGCACGCAGCGCGCATGGTCGCTGTATTCCACCAGCAGTCGCTAGGTGCGGCGCCGTCGGTTTTTTCTGCGCCTGTCATGCTGGCGTTATGTAGGGAGACGGAAGGTGGCGCATGGTCTGGTATGGAACGCCGAAATTCATCGTGTCGGCCGCGACCTGGACATCGTGTTCGTCGAAGCCGTAGGGGCCGAAGACAAAACCGTCGAGAGCCCTCCACGCTTGATCCCATTCGCTTCAAGCTTCGTGGTGAGATCAAAAACGGTGCGCTTCTGCGCTGCTGTCAGCTTCGCCGGGTCGGGGAACGGAAACGCTTCGAGGTCCACCTTGATGAAGGTCCGCCGCTCCGAAGTGCCAGTTTGGCGAACAGCCGGTGGCCGAGCGCGGCGCCGGGCATAGACAGCGTAATCGGTGAAGCCCCCGTCCACCTCGTCGACGAGCGCGCTGAGCTTTTTCTGGTTTGCATCGAGCACCGTTTCCGCACTCGCCACCGGCGTATAATTTACGGCTTCGTACGGGACGCCGAGAGCCTTGACGCCGTAGATGCCCTTTTCGATTTGCGGGCTGGCACCATCCAGAATGTGCTAGGCTTCCTCGTGCGGCAATCTGACAGGCTAATGCGCGCAGCCTGCCATCGCTCGGATGCGGCACCAACCTTTGCGCCGGCGAGGTGCGGAAAATTGCCTGCGTATTGTCACCAGCCCGCCCCTTGTTTGTCACAACCGGCAGCAATCGTGGAGTTCTGCCATGCTCCCAATTCCGCCGCATTTTCGTCCCTGTCCCACGCTGCGCCTGTGAAAAAGCGCATCCTGATCGCGGACGATGAAATGGACGTGCTCATGCTGCTGGAGACGCGGCTTTCCGCCTCCGGCTACGAGGTGCTGAAAGCGACGGACGGCGTGACCGCGCTGGATCGCGCCCGTGCCGACAAGCCGGCGCTGGCCGTGCTCGATGTGATGATGCCGGGTATGTCGGGGCTGGAAGTTTGCCGGTCTTTGAAAGCTGATCCCAAGACCGCAGGCATGCCGATCATCATCCTGACGGCGCGGCACGAGGAGGTGGATCGCGTGCTGGGGTTCGAGTTCGGGGCCGATGATTATGTGCTGAAACCGTTCAGTCCGCGCGAACTGGCGCTGCGCATCCAGGCGCTGCTCCGCCACCAGCTCCGCCCGGTGGTCGCTTCCAACTCCCTCGTCACGCTCGGCCCGATCAGCGTGGATCGCATCGCCCACCGCGTCACGGTGCAAAAACGCCCGGTCGAATTGACGCGCACCGAATTCAAACTGCTCAGCACACTCATCGAAGTGCCGGGCCGCGTGCTCAGCCGCGAGGAGCTGCTCGAAGCCGTCTGGCCCGCCCAGGCCAACATCGAAATCCGCACCGTGGACACCCACATGCGCCGCCTGCGCGACAAGCTCGGCCGCCGCGGCAAGCAGATTCAGACCGTGCGCGGTTTTGGTTATCGGATCGAAGGCGCGTAGCCGCCGGCCTCACGGCGCGCTGGTTTTTTCGCCCGGCGGTGGCGTCCTTTTTTTCC
This sequence comes from Chthoniobacter sp., assembly GCA_043758435.1. Taxonomy (GTDB): domain Bacteria; phylum Verrucomicrobiota; class Verrucomicrobiia; order Chthoniobacterales; family Chthoniobacteraceae; genus Chthoniobacter. Next base: position 6,659 of record JAYVNN010000088.1, on the reverse strand, counting down.
AAAAGGCGTGCAGCAGCAGCAGCGCCGCCGCCAGCAGCACGATGCCGCCCATCGTGCGATTCACCAGCCGGTCGCGCCGCGCCGCCTTCGCCGCGTCATCCTGGAGCTGGCTGAGACCAGAGAGGATCGTCCGCGCACTCGCCTCCACCTTGTCCCGCGCCAGCCCGCCGCCGCGCTGAATCCGTTGGAGCGGCTCCGCCAGCGCCATGTGTCGCGAGAAGGACGGAAACTGCCGGTCGGTTTCACGGCTCGCGAGCACCGCCGCCTCGCCGCCCTCATCCTCGAAAATGAGCACCATGCCCACCGTTCCCCCGACCCAGCGCTCCACGTAGCGGTGGCCCAGCTCCGAGAGCCGGCCCCTGCGCGCCGACGGCGCCACATGCAGCGCGGGGACGGTCAGCACATAGACCGCAATCCCGCGGTCGCGCTGGCCCGCGAGCAGTTCCCGGTTCAAAGCGTCCGCGCCCGCCGGCAGCATCACGCCCGCCTGATCGGCCACCAGCCCCGCGGGCTTTTCGGGAAAAGGATCGTAGTCATCCCGGCCCGGCGCGGCCAGCGCCAGGCTTGGACAGCAGGCTAGCAAAACCAAGTGCAAGTAACGCGCACGGGAGATCATGGGTAGGACAACGGCATGGCTTCACCCCAAAAGCCTGCGCGCTGAAAGGCGGTCAACCAAAAATTCCAAGGCCGGCCAACGTGCGCCGGACTGATATTCCGTCTTCTTAATGTAACAAACGTCATAGGGTTGTTACTGCCACGCCGCGGTTGGCCGCGCCGGATGGGTTTGTACGTCAATTCTGACTTATTCGCCCCGGAATCTTTGCAACACACTTCTTTATCAAACGCCTCGACGCCACGAAATAAAAGACGCCGAAAGAAGGGTAACCACTGCCCTCCCTTTCCGGCGACATCCGACAAACCACCTAAGCAATCCACTAACCATGCAAATCAAAAACATCCTCACGACGGGCATCCTGGCTTTGGCCGGGCTCTCGTTCGTAGCCAGCACCGCGCAAGCGTCCTACACCGTCGGCGATATCCTGGTCGGCTTCCACGATCCGACCGCCGGAAATACTTCCACGGTTCTCGTGGACATCGGCACGGCCAGCAGCCTCCTCAGCGCGACTGCCCCCGTTACCTTGGGCACTTACAATCTGGATCTCGCAGCCGCCTTCCCCGGCTCCACTACCGTAGTGTTTGGCATCATCGGCTACAGCGGCACCACCCTCAAGACTCTTTTTAACTCCAAGGACTCCGGCGGAACGTTGCTGGGACCGTTGGCTACGCCTCCGGCGGGCGATCCGAGCCGCTCCGGTACTTCGCAGGCCAGCACCGGGGCGCAGGTGGCTAATGCGGGCAATGAATTCAATGTCGATCTCATCACGCCGGGCAAAGATAGCGTCTTCAACCCGCTGAACACCGTCACGGAAACCAGCAACGAAGCCAACTACTGGCTCGCGAGCAATCGTGCTCCCACTTGGGGCGTGGCTGGATGGCAAACTGATGCGCCGCTTGCCGACGCGCTGGCGCTCTACAGCATCGCACCGACTCCGGGCGGCACCGGCGGGGTGTATTTCGGCACGCTCGACTTCGGCATTACCGCCCCGAATACGCTGACTTTCACGCCGGTCGCCACCCCCGAGCCCACCTCGGGAATGCTCCTCCTCCTCGGCACAGGCCTGGCGGGATTCGTCCGTCGGCGTTCTTCCGCCACGGTGTAAACTTCACCCGCCGATCCACCGCCATCATCTGTCCACGATAGTAAAACACATTAACATCAATAACCCGAACAACGAGCACTAATGAAAATCAATAAAATCCTCACGGGCTGCATTGCAGCCCTTGCCATCACCGGTGCGGCCCAGGCTGCCACCTTCCGCGTCTATCTCACCGGTTCCACCGCGTTCCGTGCCCAAACCAACGCCTCCCTCGCCGTCCTCTACGGAGCCGAGATCGCCAAGGACAATGCCGCCCAAGGCAGCGCCAATAACATCCTTTTCCACAAGCTGAACTTTCCGAACCCTGGGGACGACACCTACATCAAATGCACCTGGAATGGCTCGGCCGCCGGCATTCAGGCGGTGGCCGCCGCGTCTTCGGTAGCCAATCCGATCAACCTCAGTTTTTACAATGACGCCGGCACGTCCTTTACCGATAGCGCCAAACCCGATATCGCCCTGTCCGATTGCTACCAGGGCAGCACGCCTTTCAACGGCGTCGGCACCCGGAACATCGGGACGATAGCCGTTCCAAACAACGTGCAAACGACCTACGCGAATATTGAGGGCAACGCTCCGCAGATCGTCGCGGTCGCTTGCTTCAAGTTCGTGGCCAGCACGGGCTTTCCGGCGGGCGGCGCAAACATGACGCCCCAACTGGCGCAGACCCTCTACCCACTGGGCCAAATGCCCCTCAGCCAGTACACGGGGTCTGCTGCAGACGCCGCCATCACGGTCAACGCCATCGGACGCAATCTCGACTCCGGCACCCGGATCACCGCGCTCGCGGAAAGCGGCGTGGGCACCGCCGCCGTGGTAAGTCAATTCCAAGCGACGGAAAACACGCCCGGCTCGATCAATGCCTACGTGCCATATCCCAGGGAACTTCTGCTGGGAATCGATACCCAGGTCGCTGGCAACAGCGGATATGCCAGCGGTGGCACCCTGCGCGGCTTCCTGACGGACATCGTTTCTGACGGGAGCTATTTCGTCACCTACCTCGGCACGTCGGATGCGGCGGCTGTGAATGCGGGCCAGGTGGTGCCCCGCGGCAACGCGGTGGACATGAAATACAACGGCACGGCCTACAGCGCCGCGGCGGTCAAGAACGGCCAGTACACGTTCTGGGGTTACGAGCACCTCTACAAGCGCTCCGGCATCAGCGCGACTGCGGGAACGGTCTTCACCCAACTGGGAGCCCAGATTCTTGGGGTGGCGCTTGAACCCAATAACGTCAAATTCGTTGACATGGCCGTGTCCCGGCCGGGTGATGGCGGCCTCGTGAACTGATCACCGCAAGCGATCCTTGGCTCGGCCTTCAGCCGGATGACCGGGCCGCTTGAGACAAAATCCAAGACCAGTGCGGGTGGCGACACCCGCACTGGTTTTTTTTGTTATTCCGCAGCTTATCGCCATCTTGCCAAACGACCCGAACCCGACCTAGCTTGCAGCATGCTCCCGATGTCCAATCCCTGGCGCATCCGTGCCTCGCTTGCGCTGAACGCGGCGCTCATTGGTCTCTGCATCTGGTCGCTGGCCGGCCGTTCGGCACCGCGCCCGCCACCTTCCGCTGTTCCGGCCCAACTTGCGGCTCCGGCCACGCCAGTTGCTTTTCGGTGGAGTCAGTTGGAGGCCGGTGATTATCCCACTTACATGCGCAATCTGCGCGCGGTCGGCTGCCCGGAGGAAACCATCCGCGACATCATTACCGCCGACATCGACAGCCAGTACGCGGAACTGCGCAGCAATCCCGGTGCGGCTGGATCAGACCCGCAGGAGGACCACTCCTTCGTCGCGAGTTCACCACCGGGAAGCCCGTTGCGCCGTGAGCCCGCGGGCAGTCAGACGTTGGCGGACAAACAAGGCGCAGCCAACTCCGCTGTCGCCCCCGCCGCGCAGCCACGCCCGGCGCTGAAGGTGCAAGAGCTGGATCGGCAGCAGGCGAATTTGCGGGCCAGCCTTTTTCCGCCCGCCGTGCTTTCCGCACCCCAGCCTCAGCCCACCGTCCCGCTAGGTGCCACCAGCGGAGCGGCGGCTCCCACACCGGCGTCTGAGACTCATGCGGCTGAGTCGGCAAACGCTGCGGCAGCGGGTGTTTCTGCCGCCGCGCCAGCGCCTCGCCGGGCGACCGGCTACCTGACTCCTGAGCAGCAGCAACTGCGGGCGAAAATCGGGTGGCAGGCTTTTTATTTCACCACTAAGGAGGAGAACGACCAGGTGCGCGCGGCGCAGGGTAAAGCGGCTGACCAGACTCGTGTTCACGCCATTCCGTGACGCTTTTCCTCTCAGCCGCGAAGCGGCTTCCCACTAATAGCCAGGGGTTGCATGACCCCCGGACGGGCCGCCCAATCATCGCAACCCGGAACGGGTTGTCCCACGCGTACGGAGCCGATTGGGTAACTCCGTCGGAGTTATGGATCATCGGTGGCCGAACCGGGGGTTTTAACCCCCGGCTATTCATGGAAAACCACTTCTTGGTTTGCTGAGGATAACCAAACGTCACGGCAATTGGTGAAACGTGACACTAGACAGGCCCGTCTTGGCCGCGCGGTTCAGCGTCCTTCAGGATGAAATAACACCGGCTTGGGTGTGGTCGGGAGCGGGGCGGCGGCGGGATTGCGGGCCCGGAAGGCGGCCACCAGACGCTCACCTTCCGCGAGTTCCTCGGGCGTCAGCGATTTTTGAAAACCATAAAGCAGATTTTCAGCGTTAATTTCCCCTTGGTCGGAACTGATCTTCAACCATTGGTAGGCGAGTTCCATGTGGTGCGGCACACCCTCGCTGGAGCGGTAATAGCTGCCCAGGTTACTTTGCGCTTTGCGGTCGCCCTGCTCCGCCGCCTTGAGCAGCCACGCCTCGGCCGCCTTTGGGTCGCGGGGCACACCCAGCCCGTCGCGGTAGATTACCCCGACGATGTTCTGCGCCTGGGCCAGGCCTTGGTCGGCGGCGAGGCGACTCCAGTGAAGGGCCGCGGCCAAGTCTTGTTTCACCCCATACTCGCCGAGGTAGTAACAGCTTCCCAGCCGGAACTGGGCGAGCGCGAGCCCCTGCTCGGCCGCTTTGCGATACCAAGAGACGGCTTCATCCAGATTCTTGGAGACACCGCCAGTGCCCTCGGTCAGCACGAAGCCAAGGTTATTCTGGGCCGTGGCATTGCCCTGACCGGCTGCCTTGCGCAACCATCTCAACCCATCTTCGCCATCCACCTTCCCACCCTGACCCTTGAGATACATGACGCCGAGATGGTTCTGGGCCATGCTGTGGCCTTGCCCGGCGGCCAGGAGCAGAAGGGCGCGCGCCCGCGTTTCGTTTTTGATCACACCCTCCCCGTGGAGACAGGCTTTGCCTAATAGAAACTGGGCCTCGGCGGCACCCTTTTCGGCTTCGGCCGTGACTTGCTCCAAGTTGAACTCCTCAGCGTGAATGAATGCACACCCTCCGGCAAAGCATAGGGTGGCAAAAATCAGACGGCGAATAACTGCGAGCTTCATGGGATGAAAACCATGCCGCGTGGAAGCCGCCGGGGCAGGTTACAATTTGGCAAAAGTGCCATCCAGAACAGACCGGCTCGATGAATTACACACTCCGGCCGCGGCGGGCCAGCAGACCGATCGCACCAAGACCGAGCAACAGGGCCGAAGCAGGTTCGGGAACAGCCGGCACGTACGTTACATTTCCATTGTCATTGATGCTGAACGTGCCTAGGAAGATGCCTCCGGTGCCGCCCGGAGTTGGCGCGATCCGGTAGAAGGCCAACTGGGCTACTGCGGCACCCGTGCCACTGCTGCCAGGCGGGCTGCCTCCGCCAAAGTTGCCTTCGAGATTCCACCCGGCTACGCTCCAAGATGGCGTGCGATTGGACGCGACCCAGTAATTGGAATCGCTGCTGTTTTCAATGATCGTCGTCCCTGAGTTGGCTGGGACGGTGCTGGCCTCGCCGCCGATAAGGCCGCTATTGAACTGGAAACCCACGTTGGCCACCTGGGCACCAGTGCTGGCCTGGCTGGTGCCGGAGCGGCTGGCATAGCCCGCCGGAGCGACACCAAGGGTCACTTCAGCAATGGTGTTGAACATGCTTTTGGTCGCGGGGTCATAGGCGATCCCGCTCCACAAGACGGTGTCGAGGGTGTTCCAACTGGAAGAAAACGTGTTGCTCAACTCCGTGCCAAAATTCCCCAGGGAGAGCGGGGCGACTGCTGAGGTAAATTTGCTGAAGTTGCCCACGTCGATGAGAACCGTCTGGGTGTTGCCCTGCCCGCTGGTCGCGCGGAAGCCGAGGAACACATCTCCTGCCGTATAGGACGCGCTCGCGGACACAGCGAAAAAGATCGCCGCAAGGGCAAGGATGGGCGTGGTGAAGTAAGTTCGGAATTTCATCTAGGTGGCAAACTTTGGCGGCTTGGGTCAAGCCTGACAGAGCGGCGCAGTGTCAGGAGTTTGTCACTTAGCGGCAACCGACTTTGAGGTTACAAGTATGTGGCGATTGTAAGACGTATTTTGGAACCTCATCTTACTCACTGCGGCACGCTGTCTCCGCCGCCGGAGACGAGGACTTCGACGGTGAAGATGGAGTCGCCTTCCTGCGCCTGCTCCTTGGCTTTTTCCCGCTCTTTCTCGCGCTGCTCTTTGGCGGGATCGGTGGGTGGCGGCTGCGACGGCGGAGCGACGGCGGAAAGGCTGGGCGCGGCGACGACGGGGGCCGCCGGGGCACCTGCGACGGTGCCGCCCGCGGCGATGTTGCTGGCGTTCAAAACGGCGGTGGCGGCGATGTTGAGGTTGCCGGAGACGCGGATGCCGGCATCGCCCGCATCGACCACGCCGCTGGGCGCGATGAGATCCACGTCGCCGGGCATGACGCCCGCGACGGAGGCGAGCACGCCGATGCCGCCGCCGGTGGCGAGGCCGGCGAGGTCGGTTTTCACGTCGGCGGTCTGCGGGTCG
>JAYVNN010000087.1:0-6500 GCA_043758435.1 Chthoniobacter sp. | reverse complement strand
TCGAGGATGGCCATGATGTTTTCCTCGACGGTCATTTTGCGAAAGATCGACTCCTCCTGCGGCAGGTAGCCCATGCCCATCCGCGCGCGTTTGTACATAGGGAATTTCGTGACCTCTTTGTTTTCAAAAAGCACGCGCCCGCCGTTCGGCTGCACGAGGCCCACGATCATGTAAAAGCTCGTGGTCTTGCCTGCGCCGTTCGGCCCGAGGAGGCCGACGATTTCGCCGCGGCGGCAGTTGATGTCCACGCCGTTCACGACTGCGCGCCCGCCGTAGATTTTGACGAGCTTTTCGGTGCGGACGATTTCCTCGCCGAGGCCGGCGGGTGGAGAGTCAGGCGTGATCACGCGCGCTTAAAGCCCGGCGTCGCCTTTATCGACGATCATGGTTTTGTTCGGCCCCTTGGCGTTCATGTGGCCGTCGCGATTCAGGGTCATCACGGTGCCCGGCGAGGTGGCGATGATGAGGTTGATGCCCTGCTGGATTTTCGGGCTGCCGGTAAGCACGATGTCGCCGGTCACGGCGTCGTAGGTCGCCCGGTCGGCCTCGCCGTAGGAATGCTGCGGCTTGCCATCGGCGTCGGGTTTGTCCTGCGTGATGGTCACGCGGCTGCCTTCGCTCGCCTCCGCGACCGCTTTGCGCAGGCCGCTGTTCCCGCCTTTTTTCTTGGGCTCGGTGGGCGCGGGCGTGGCCGGCTTCAGCCATTTGCCGGTGGCGGCATCGGGGGTTTTCTCGGCGGTCTTGAGGTGCGCGGTGAGTTTGTCGCACTTCACGTTGAACTCGGGATCCGTGACCACCACGTTGCCGATGAAAACAGCCTCGTTCGCCTTCTGGTCGAAGGTCGCTTCGAGTGCGTTGATTTCCGTCGGGCCTTTTTCCTTTTTGCCGGCGGGCGCGGCGGGTGTTTCGTCGGCGACCGGCGACGCCACGGCGAGCGTGCGGGGCGCGAGGCCTTTGAAGGCCGGGGCTGCGCCGCTCACGGCTTCGATCTGCCGGTGCAGGTCTTCTTCCGTGCGCGGAGTTTCGGCGGGTTTTTGGGCAAAGGACGGGGCGGCAGCAGCCGCGGCGGCGAGGAGCAGGTGGAGTGTCTTTTTCATTACGGAGTTTTGGGAGCAGGGGCGTCGGGCAGTTCTTCCTGGATATTGTAAATGAGCATCTTCACGCCGCCGCCGAGCAGGCCGCGCTTCGTCTTCATGTTGAACTCCAGCGTCTCGCCAGTGATCGAGAAATCGTCACGCTTGATCTCCACATGTTTCTTCGTGCTGATGACGCTCGTGGTCACGTTCAGCTCGGATTTCGGGAGGTCGATGGTCATCTCGTGCCCGCCGTTTTCGTCGAAGGTCTCGACCAGCGTGTCCGTCATCCCGACGTGCTCCTCGTCGAGTCGCGAGGCCACGCCGATGGTGAAGACCATCTGCTTTTTCCCGTCGCCGTCGAAGTAGGGGATCTTCAGACCTTTGGCGTCGTGGTCTTTGGAAACGGGGATGTCCAGCCTGCCGGGCTCGCCGGCCTTGTCGTCCTTCGCGCCCTTGCCTTTGTCCTTTTTTTCGCCGGGGGTTTTCGGCTCCTCTTTTTTGTCCTTCGCCTTCGGTTTTTCGCCCTCCTTTTTCTGCGCGAAAGCCCCGCCAGCCAGCATCGCGGCGGCGATCAAACCCACGGCAATTCCCGCGGATAATTTACGAAACGAGCGCATGAATCTGGAGCAATTGTTTCAGCAACGCGGGAAGTTGCGAGAGCGGAATTTGGTTCGGCCCGTCGGACAGCGCCTGCGTGGGATCCTCGTGCGTCTCGATGAAAATGCCGTCGCAGCCCGCTGCCGCCGCCGCGCGCGCGAGGACGGGCGCAAGGATGCCGTCGCCGCCCGTCTTGTCGCCCGCGCCGCCGGGCCGCTGGACGCTGTGGGTGGCGTCGAAGACGATGCGGTAGCCCGCCTCGCGAATCCAATAAAGCGAGCGCATGTCGGCCACGAGATTGTTGTAGCCAAAGGTCGTGCCGCGCTCGGTGAAAAAGAACCGGTCGCTGCCAAAGGCGAGGAGCTTTTCCGCGATGTTGCGCACATCCCACGGCGCGAGGAACTGCCCCTTTTTCACGTTCACCACGCGCTGAGTTTCCGCCGCCGCCTGGATGAGGTCGGTCTGCCGGCAGAGGAAGGCGGGGATTTGCAAAATATCAATCCACTCCGCAGCCACCGCGCAGTCCCAGGCGGTGTGGACATCGGTCGTCACCGGCACGCCGAGTTCCTTGCCGATTGCGCCGAGAATTTTGCACCCTTCGCGCGCGCTGAGGCCGCGGAAGGACTTGCCCGAGGTGCGGTTCGCCTTGTCGTAGCTCGCCTTGAAAACGAACTGCGCGCCGACTTCCGCGCACACCGTTTTCAGCGTCCGCGCCATGCGCCAGACAAAGTCCTCCGACTCGATCACGCATGGGCCGAGGATGAACAGCGGCTCGGCTCCACCGAGCCGGCAGCCGCCGACAGAAAGCACCGGGACGCTCACGCGTTCAGGCTCCGTAGCTTTTGGTGAAACGCTTCCGGCTTTCCTCGGCGGGAGCCGGTTCCGGCGGGGCGGGCGCAGCGGGCGGCGCGACCGCCTGGGGCGCGGGCTCTGGAGTCGCCGGCGGAGCCGGTGCAGCCGGCGGCGCGACCGTCAGGGTTGCCGGCTCGGCGGGCGGCGCGAGGGATTCGCCAGGATGAAAACCCTCGGTGCGCGAAGCCACTTCCGTGAACGCGCCTTCGAGCTGCGTCAGCGCGCTGTCGAGCACCTTGGCCTCGTCGGCATTCAGGTTGCCGTGCGTCTTTGCGGCGATGACCGCGAGCTGGTCGATGAACATTTTCGCCAGCGGCAGATTCACCTCCGGCTGCCCGCCGCGCGGGTTCGGGATTTGCCCGAGGAAAAGCGCGGCGTTTTGCGCCTGCATCATCACGAACTCGATGAAAATCTGCGTCATCTCGCCCGCTTCATTATGTGTTTGGACTTCAGCCATGCGGCGACACTACGCGGCCCTCCGCCGCCGGGCGAAAGGAATTTTTTTCCCGCGACGGCCGCGTGTTGAGAAACCGCACCACCCGCCATTTTAGCGGCCCGTCCGGCTGGCCGAAAAGCGACGCCGCGGCTTGCGCCGCGCGGCATTCTACGGCCTCCGGCCCGCACCAGCGAAAGGCTTTCCACTCCGCGCCCGGCTCATCGCGCGCCGCCTCCGCCACGAACGCCTCCGCTGGCTTGCCGTGCCGCCTTTTCTCGCGGGCCTCGCCGCGCTCCTTTATTTTTTGAGCAATATCATCCGCAATTCCTTCCACTGAGCCGCCGCAGACAAATCCTCAGCCCGCGGGCGCGGGGCTCTTTTCCTCCGCGCACCGGCGAAAGTGGCGGAGGACGAGGGTGGCGATGACGCCGTAGCACAGGCCGCCCGTGCCCATCGCGGCGCGCAGGCCGGCGAGGTCGGCGAATTCGGTGATGAGCAGCCCGGCAAAGGGCAGCATGCCGAAAAAGCTCAGCCCGGAGATCGCCGAGACGCGGCCGCGGAGCGGGTCGGGCGCGCGTTCTTGGACGATGGTATTCGCTAGGCCGAAGAGCGTGGAGGTGCCGAGCGTGAGCGCGATCATGGCGGCGATGGCCTGCCCGAGCGTGTGCGCCGCCGCGAGGCCGCACATGGCGGCGACAATCATGATGACCGCCGTCCCCAGCCACGCGTTCCGCTTTTCCCGCCGGATAGAAAACAGCCACATGGAGCCGGCAAACGCGCCGATGCCCGACGACGCCATGAGCAGCCCGTGCTGACTGGCGGCGATGTGCAGGACGTGGCGCGAGTAGAGCGGCATGAGGATCATGAAAAACGGCGAGATGCAGACCGTGCTGCTCGCCAGCAGGATCATCATGGTGAAAGTCGGGCGGTCGCTGCGGACGTGGCGCCAGCCTTCCTTCATGCCGCTCTGCCGCTCGCGCTCCTCCTCCTCCGTGCCGCGCGGGCGCGGGTGCAGCGTGAGCAGGGCGATGATGAGCGCGCCAAAGGTCAGCGCATTGAGATAAAACGCCGTGGCCGTGCCGTAGTGCCCGATGACCCAGCCGCCGAGCGCGGGCCCGCCGAGCCGCGTGGCGTGAAAAATGGAGCGGTCCACGGCGATGGCCGCGGAGAGCTGCCCGCGCCCGACCAGCTCCGGCACGAGCGCGGAGGCGGCGGGCATTTCAAACGCCGTGGAAATGCCGAGCAGCATGCCGGCGATGACGATGTGGAAAATCTGCACCTGCCCCGTGGCGACCAGCCAGCCGACGGCGACGGCGAGCGCGGCCTGGACGATTTGTGTTGCGATGAGGATGCGGCGCTTGTCGTGCCGGTCAGCGATCGCGCCGCCGTACATGGTCAGCGCGATCATGGGGATGCCGGAGGCGAAGTTCACGAGGCCGAGGGTGAAGGCGCTCGTCGTCAGCGCGGTCACGACCCAGCCCTGCGCGAGCATCTGCATCCAGGTGCCGAGCAGCGAGATGGCCTCGCCGCCCATGTAGCGCGCGAACTGTGGCTGGCCCAAGACGGTCCACGCGCTGGTTTGCGGTAAGGGTGGTGGCTTGCTCAAAAACGTGTCAAATAAGTCCGAGAGGTTATCAATCCAAACAGCGTGTCATCCTGAGCGGAGTTCCCGGCGGGCGCAGGTGGGCGGGAACGGAGTCGAAAGCCGAGTCGGCGAGACAGCGCCGGGACGTAGGCGGGCGGCGCAAACCCCCGGCGGTCCAATAACGTGCTGCGCTGGAACGAACCGCCGGGGTCCTTCGACTGCGCTGCGCCCGCCTTTCCGCCTCCGCTCCGCTCAGGATGACATGCTTTTGAGTTTCGGTACACCCACTGAGAGACGCCGCCCTCATTGTTTCAGCGTTTGCAGAAAGGCTTTCACGTCCTCGATTTCCTGCGGTTTGAGGATGAGACCCATCGGCGGCATCGGCGACACGCCGAGCGCCTCGAATCCTTTCGCGAGCTTCTTGCTCGGTTCGAGCAGCGACTCGGCGATGTAGGCGGCATCGGCGCGCGAGGCGATGCCGTCGAGCGCGGGGCCGACGGTGCTGCCTTTGCCGCGAAGCATGTGGCAGTTCATGCAAGCGGCCACGGGATGTTTCCAAAAGATGTCCTCACCGCGCTTCGCATCGCCGGCAGCGATGGCGTCCTCGCCGATGGGGAGGAGTTCGACGAGGCTCACGTCGTCGAAGTAACCGTCGCCTTTCGCGACGAGGAGCAGGTTGATGCTGGCCTTGGTTTCCGCGCCGCTGTTCCAAGTCGTTTCGACTTCGATCCAGTCGCTCTCGCGCGTGACCTTTTCCGTTTCGTGATGCGTGACGTTGTCGTTGAGGCTGACCTTGCCGCGGAGCCCGTGGCCTTTGATCCACGCGCTGAGTTTGTATTCGGTGTTCGGCTTGAGCGTCACGTCGGCGAAGAAGCTGGTGTCGGCCTCGTCGCGCGCGATGCAGCGCAGGGCGTTCGTGCCGGAGTGGATGTTGCCTTCGCCGGTGACGGTCTTCCATTCCGCGCCCGCGTTGCCGGGGCGGGTGCCGTAGTCGCGGCGCTGCCAGCCTTCGGGCAGACCGTCGGCGGAGAGCGTTTCGAGGCCGGGGTTCGGGAGCAGGTTCGGGCCGTCCTTGGAGATTTGCGTCTGGTGCTTTTTGCCAAGGATGCGCGCGGCTTCGGCGAGCCATTCGTCGGCTTTTACGATGGGATCGGCGGCGAGTCGGACGACGAGCGTTTTGATTTCCGGCGTGGTGGGAAACTCGGCGAGCTTGACCATCGCCGCGAGGCGCGTGGTGAGATTCGGGTCGCTGATCACGCCGCTGCCGAAGAAGAGCGCCTGTGCGGCGCTGTCGGTGCCGAGCGCGCGGATGGCATTGCGTCGGAGCGCGGGGTCTTTGGCGAGGAGCGCGGCTTTGTGCGAATCGCTGTCGAGCTTGCTCAAACCTTGCAGCGACCAGAGCGCGTGGATCGCGCCTACTTTGCCATCGTTCGCTTTCACCATCGCGGCCAGCGCCCCAGCAGCAGCGTCCACCTTCCCCTCAACAATGAGCCGCTGTGCTTGCAGTCGTCCATATTGCGTGTCGCCGCTCAAGTTTTTGAGCGGTGGTGCGGTGGCCATCACGAGATTGATGCCGTGTTGGATTTCCGGTTTGCCCGTCAGCACGATGTCACCGGTTGCCGCATCGTAAGTCACAACGGGTGGCTTCGCCTTGTCCCACACCACTCGATAAATCCGCCCGCGCTCATGATCGCGCAGATCGTTTTTGTGCGCGCCGCCCACACCCGTCTCCGCCTTGTACCCGCCGCGTTCTTCGGTTGGCGTGGGGTTGTGCTGGATGATGAAATTTGCCCAATCCGCAAACCACACCGCGCCGTCCGGCCCGACCTCCGCGAAGACCGGCGACATCCATTCGTCGCTGCTCGCCACGAGGTTGAAGCCGTCCTTCGCCACGTAGCCCGCGCCGCTCGGCTGCACGTCCATGAGCTGAATGATTTTCATCGTCGGCTCGCAG
>JAYVNN010000086.1:0-6507 GCA_043758435.1 Chthoniobacter sp. | reverse complement strand
CATCCGCGGGCGCGCGATCCTCAATGGCGCGATACATACTCTCAGCCCGGCCGCTCGCAATGGCCCGCCGACCCAACGCAAAGCCGGCGATCCAGCGCACCGCGCGGGGCAGGTAGCCCAGCCACCGCTGGGTATAGAACTCGGCCTGCCCGGCGCGCCGGAGGTAGTTCGCGTAGCTGCGGATTTCGCGGATGGCAAACAGCCAGGGCCGCCACGCATCATCGCGCCGCAGCGACCAGCCGATGCGCAGCGCAGGATACTGCGGGGCACATTGGTGCGCGGCATCGCCGGGTTCCTTGCTGCTCCAGCGGCGGTCGAAGAGGACGGTGACGGAGTGGCCGGCGGCGCACAGCGGGCGCACGATGGACTCATGGTAAGTCCAGTGCGCCAGCGAACGGAGGCAGTAACAGATCTTCATCTGACTCCCTTAGTCATAGGTCCGGTCCCAGTTGCGCGCTGAGGAGCTGCGCGGCCTTGCGGTTGCCACGCTCATTCCAATGCACGTCATGCGGGAGGTAGTCATCCAGGTCAAAGCTGTCCCATTCGACGCAGGTCGCAGTCCCATCGAGAGCTGCTGCTGTCTGCTGCCATAGCTCATCGTAGTTAGTCAGGGTCGCCGAAAGTATGGGATTGCGGTGCTCGTCGGGGACGAGTTGCTGCTTTACCGGCACGCGGATGACCAGCACCTGTTGGAATTGGCTCACGCAGGCGCGGAGTTCGTCCAAGACCGTGGCGACAAAGGAGCCTTTGGTCTGCCACTTGAAGAAGGTGAACCGTGCGGGGACTTCATAATCGAACTCACCATGCCGAAAGCGAATCAGCTCGCCTTTGGCTAGTTGCCGTCGCTGCGCCAGCCTCCGTTGGAGGGCCAGCCGCCAGCAAGCCAGACGCCCCGTCTTCCATCCGAAGTGCGCGAAGACCGGACGGCCCGATTCCTGCCAGCGCGAGTATTGCCAGGTCATGTTCCAAATGTTCGGATGATATAGCATCACCAGGCGGCCGGAGGCGCCGCGGTGGCAATCCGCCAGGAGAGCTATCCACTCTCGGATGCCAGCAGGCAGGCCGAGGTTCAGCCATGAGTCGAAACGCCTGTCATATTCATACCAGTTTAACCCGACATCCACCCCGAGACCCATCGCAAAGGATGTACCCATGATGACATTGTCGGCATTAGGGTTCGCCGGGCCGCGCAACCCCAGTGCGTTCGAGGCAAAAGAGAACCCGAAATAATCGGGATCCAAATGGAGTGAAGGTCGAATCCGGATGCCGGAGACAGGATTCTCCTGAATCAGCCCCAGCCACCTCCGCGCTTGCAGCGGATGCGAAAGATTCAGCCATTGCTCGGTCTGAGGATTCACGGGTTAATCCGCGCTGCCTGAAGACGCGTGCGCCGGGAGCGCGACGCGCAGGCGCGCAGGACCATGCCGTCGATGGCTGCTTGAAAAGCCGTGTCCGAAGCGAAGATGGGTTCTGCGGGAATGGGGTTCATCTGCCCTCCGAAGCGGAAGACATGGCGGTTCCAAAAATCGCGCGGTGCGCTCGGCCGCGCCAGCACATCCGCGGAAGCGACGATATCCACGTCCCGACCCATCAAGGGCGGCAGATAAGTGTGGCTGCCCAAGTCGCCATTGGTCACGAAAATGCACCGCGCCGCGTGGGCGATGAGGCAGCCCTGCTCGCGAAACGAGCGGGCCGCGAACACCATGGTGCCGGTCTCCGCGGCCAGCGCGGAAACGCTGTCGAGCGCGCGTCCGGAGTCGAACGTCAGAACAATGACCGGGAGACGCCGGGCGAGTGCGGCGACGATGGGCGCTTCCTCGACGGACATTCCGCACTGCGGGCCGATGGCGCGGCGACGCGTCTGGACCAACACGTAGGGCCGCGACAAATCGAACCCGAGTTCTTCCTCAATCGCGCGTTGGACGCCGGGGTCGGGCAGGATGCGGGCGTAAAGATTGTTTTCGAGCATGCCTGACGCGGCATAGATGCGCCCCGGGTGCTCAGGCCGACCGTAGTGGCGGTGGTCACCGCCAAAGATGCAGCCGGGAAAAGCCGTGAGCGACGAGCTGAAGACAAATTCGATGCGCCCGCGGAGACCGAGCTTTTTCGTAATATGCTCGCGGAACTCCTCCCGCAGGCGGCGGTCGAACGCGAGCTGCGTGGGAGACTGATCCCGTCCGGTATGGCCGGGCGGGATCGCCCAGTAGGCGGCGGCCACGCTCTCGCGGTAGGGAGGAAAATCCGAGATGTCGAGATACTGGCTGGCCGTTTCATAAAACGCTTCGAGTCCGCGTTTCCCAGCCACCACGATGCGGCTCGAAGCCGGGAGCTGCACGGCGAATTTTCGGATGACACCCTGCCAGTTGAAAAGTTCGTAACCAAACTCGCCGAGGAAGACGAAAACGTAGGTCGTGGACGCGCGAACGTCGCGCACCGGCCATGTGACCCGCAGGAGCCTTGCCCGCCGAACCGGATCGGACAGCCCTTTCCATCCGAGAGTCCCGCGCCGCAGCGCGAGCGCCAGCAATCCGGCCCGCCGCCAGGTCTCCGCCAGGCCGCGTGTGCGCAGGCTGTGCATGAGGCGCAATGGGATATGCGTGACCGCGTTGCTGAGTCGGCTGAGCTGCATGAAAAGGCCGCGGGGAGGTGATTAGATTAGGTTGCGCAGCGTCAGCAGCCGCGCATACATGGCCTCCACTTCGGGGGTGCGGACGGCCTTGGCTGCGCTGAAATGGTTGTGCTTCGAGTCAAAGATGGCGACGGCACTTTCCGGCACGGTAAGACCGAGCTTCTTGCCAAGCCGGATCATCTGGGCGTTCACGTCGGCATTGTAATCCGCGAGAAACATCGGCTTGGCCCCGCGGTTTTCCCAAATGTGCAACAGCGATTGGTTGAAGCGCATCCAGTAGTTCAGCGCCGTCCGGCGCGCGCGCCAGCCGGTGATCCATTTCTTGGAAAGGAATGACTCCGCGACTTGCTCGGGCCGCCGGAAGATGCCGACGATGATGTCGAAATGATCCGTCCAAAGCGTGTGGAGCACCGTGGTGCGCGGATCCTTGAACACGAGATACGGCGAGGTGCTTTCAGCCGCCGCCCGCCGATCCATGTATTCAATGAATTCCCGGCTCTTGCGATGCCAGTCCCCGGCGACTTCGATCTCGCCCGCGGGCAGCCTGCCATAGGGCAGCCCCGCCTTTGCGCCGAACTCTTCTTTGAGGATGGCATCATTGATCTGGCGCGTCAGCGAGTGCTCGAATTTGTCGGAGACTTCATCGACGAAGACTCCGCACGCGGACAGGAATTGGGTAAGAAAGGAGGTGCCGCTGCGGCCCATCCCGATGACTGCGATGCGTTTCATGTGGTTAGTTTCGAAATAAGCCGCGCCAGCAGGCCGCCGCCGGGGAGCGGTTCGCGGGAGAGGCAGACCATGATGGAGTTATCTTCGCCGGGACCGATGCGCTGAAGGTTGAAGCCGATTTTACGGAAATGTTTGGTCTGACTTTCCGTGACCGTGAGGATGGCAAAGCGCGTGTTAGCCGACAGCCATGCATCGGCCCGCGCGGGCAGGTCGCGGTCTTCGGGTTTCAAGTCGGCAAACTCCCAGCCGCGATAGGTATTGAGCATCAGCACGAGGTCGAAAGGCGGGGCGATGGGTGCGCGAAAAAGATGCTGGATCAGGGCGCGGTGCAGACCGACTCCGGCGGCACTGACTTCCGCATGGGTGTCGATGCCACCAGCGTGAAAGTCCGCGCCGTAACACGCGGCGGCAGGATGGGCGTGCTTGATTTGGAGCAGGACGAGCGCGTCGCCGCAGGCGATGTCGAGCAAGCTGAACGCCGCGGGCAGCAGGCCCGCGCCTTGCAGCGCGACGATCTGCCGGAGAATGAGCGCAGGCCGCGAGCGCGGCACCGCAATCTCACGGTCACCGGCACCCACGCGTTGTTTGATCTTCGCTTGGATGTCATGGATCGGCGTGCGCGGCCAGAGATACGCTCCCTTCGCATCGGCATCAGCGAACTGTTGCTCAAGCGCTGCGAACCACGCGGCGTGTGGGTTTTCACACATGCAGGCGGCCAAACTCATGGATGCGATCGGAGATTTCCGCGACTTCGTTATCGGTGAGCGATTGATGGATCGGGATGCAAAGCGTCGAGCGCGCCGCTTCTTCAGCAGCAGGCAGGCTGACCTTTGCGCCATAGTGCGCGACCCAGTGGAGTGGGTAGTAGCGGAAGGTCGTATAGATGCCGCGCTCGCGCAGCCAGCCAGCGAGACGGTCGCGGGTTTCGGGGGCCATTTGCAGCCAGTAAAAGTAATAGGACGACTCGGCCTCGGTGGGCACGGCGGGCGACAACTCCATCCACGGGAGATCGGCGAGCAGCGTGGCATAGCGTTCGTGGATTTCGCGGCGGCGGCGGATGAAATCGGGGAGCTTGCGAAGTTGCTCCAGACCCATCGCCGAGGAGATGTCATTCATGATCGAGCGGCGGCCGAAGCAGGAAATGTCAAACTCCCACCAGCGCGTATCGACGCTCGTGGTGAAGCCGCTCTTGGTGGTCATGCCGAGATACATCATCTCCTCCGCGCGCTGCGCGAGTTCCGGCGTGTTCCAGTAGGTCATCGCGCCATCGCCGGTGACGAGGATTTTCATCGCATCGAACGACCACACGCCAATCTCACCGATGGTGCCCGCGCCGCGCCCCTTGTAGCGCGTGGCCACGCTGCACGCGGCGTCTTCGATGAGCGCGATGCCCGCGCCTTTCGTGACGGCGTGCATGCCGTCGAGATCGCCCGGCAGACCGCCATAGTGCAGGATCAGCGCGGCCTTCGTGCGCGGGGTCAGTTTCGCCACGATGGTGTCGGGCGTGGCGTTGAGCGTGCGCTTGTCCACATCGCAGAAAACCGGCACGGCCCCGCGCGCGGCGACGGCATTGGCCGCGCCGACAAAGCTGATCGTCGGCAGAATGACCTCATCACCCAGGCCGATGCCGAGCACTTCGATGGCCTGGAAAAGACCTTCCGTGCAGCAGTTGACGCTCCTGACGAGATTGCGCGCGACGCCGAGATGCGTGGAAAAATCCGTCTCGAATTGCGCGGTGAGCTTGCCCTTGCCGAGCCAGTTCGACTGAAAGACGCGCCCGACGGCGGCGAGTTCGTCCGCGCCGAGCGCGGGCTGAAAGACATTGATCATAGCCCGAGACTATTGCTTGACGAAGCGCAGCATCCGCAGGCCGAGCGGATGAGGATAATCGTAGAGACAGGCATCGAGCTTCAGGCCGGGGCACTCGCGGACGGCCTGCTCAAAAAAGTCGAGCGTGTGATGCCAGAACTCGCGGTCAGGAAACGTCACCACGGCGCGTTCGAGCGAGCCATTGCGCGGGCGCACCATCGGCTCGAGGAACTGCGGGCCGTGCGGATTAAGGAAGATCGTGGCGTAAAGACGGGCGCCCGGTTCGAGAATGGCTGAGAGGTCGCGCAGACAGTACCGGATGACGTCGTGCGGGATGTGATCGAAGAGTGCATGCACCCAGATGAAGTCGAACCGGCGGCCAAACAGCTTCGCAAGATCCTTGGCGTCCGCCGTGAATTCGAGCGTGCGGATGTCCGGCCTTTTCGCGAGCAAGCCCTGCGAGGTGAGCACCTGGTCGATGCCAATGTCGATGTGCTTCTGCTCACGGTCGGCGCCGAAGTAGTGCCCTTCGGAGAGGTAATCGATGAAGAATCGCCCGGCGCGGAACGAGCCGCACGGGACGTCAAGCATGTAGTGATGCGGCTGGAGCCCCTCCTTGCAAAGGTAGTCGAATTGCGCGCGACCGACCTCATCCCAGTGGTCGATGCCTTCGGGCTTGCCGCCGGTTTTCTTGCGCTTGGCTGAGTCTGATTTGAATAGCTTCATGGTTGGTTGGCTGGGTTGGTTCCGCGGAAAGGTGGAAGTTTCAGGCAGGTTCGGGGCACGCCGCGGCGGACAGATCCGCACTGGTCTCGAGCCGCCACTGAGCGGGCACGAGGCAGACACCGTTGCCCACCTTGGGCAGTTTGCCGATGCCAAAAAAATCGCCGCCCGCGACATCGAACTCGAAGGCATTATCCATTGCATCAAGAGCGCGCTCGGCAGCGCCAGCTTGGGCGCTAATGAGGAAGCTGAGGCGGAACGTGGAGACCGGCAGCGGAAGATTGCGCACGCGGCAGACGAAGGATCCCGCGGCCGGAAGCGTGTCAAAGTCCGTTCCGCTCAATCGATTGCTTTGCGTGAAGACTGGAGTTTCGAGCTGGGTCTTCACGATGACCTGCACGGTGAGGCCTCGAAACTGCCGGAGCTGTGGTATTTCAAAATGGACGCGGATGTCCACGTCCTGCCCGGCGAAAAGCGTGCGGGTGGAGCGCCCGTCCATGTCGCGCATTTCCACGGCAGTGACGCGCAGCTCGCCGGAGCCGGTGCGGTCGGTGCGGTCGCGGAGGGAGACGCCGGATGCGCCGATGCTGTCGAGGTAATGCGCGATGGCTTCGGTC
>JAYVNN010000085.1:0-6529 GCA_043758435.1 Chthoniobacter sp. | reverse complement strand
CGGGCTCTTCTCGACTCCACGGCCCGTGCTGTAGTTTTTCACCATGATTTTCTGCGCGGCAAAAATGCCGTTCTGCCCCGCCGCGATGAACCAGCGCGCCGCTTCCTTTTCGTTCGCCGGCACTTCCTTTCCATTGAGAAGCAGCACGCCCAGGTTGAATTGCGCTTCGCTAAATCCGCTGGCCGCGGACTTGCGATACCACTCCAGCGCGCGGGCCGCATCCTTCGGCACGCCGCGTCCCGTTTCATAGGAAAGTGCGAGATTGAATTGAGCGGAGGGATCGCCCGCGGCGGCGTTGCTTTGCAGGACCTCCAGCGGCTCCACCACCGGCACATCCAGCCCCGCCAGGGCACTGCACCACACGAGAATTTGGACCGCAGCGAACACTCGAAACATTTTCATGGCTTGCTCCTTTGGCGCGAATCCTACCGGCCAAACCGGCCGTTTCAATCCGATTCGCGCCGGTCGATCCGGCGGCGGATTATCGGCGCGCGGACAGCTCGCCGAGGATCGCATCCGCGGCGCGCTGAGCGGCACCGTGATCGCCGAGCTGGGTCGTGACGGCGGCGAGTTCTTGCTGGAGAATTTCGCGCGCGGCGGGGTCGGTGACGAGGCGGAGCGTTTCATCGGCGAGCGCCTCGGGCGTGGCGTCGCCTTGCAGAAACTCGCGGGCGATTTCGCGACCGGCGAGGACGTTGGGCATGCCGAGGAAGGGGACTTTGACGAGCTGTTTGCCGACGATCCAGGTGAGCGCGGCCACTTTGTACACGATGCACAGCGGCAGGCCGAAGAACGCCGCCTCCAGCGTGGCGGTGCCGCTGCAGACGATGCCCGCGGTGGCGCGCTGCATCAGCTCGTGCGAGGCGCGCACGGTCACATGGCAGAAGTCGGCGCTCTCCCCGAGCTGCTCGATGGTGGCGAGCATGCGGTCGGCGAGCTGGTGCGAGGCGGCGGCGGCCTCGAAGCGCAGTCCGGGGCGCGCGGTTTTCAGGCGCTGCGCGGCTTGCACCATGACGGGGAAAATCTTGCGCACTTCCTTTTCGCGGCTGCCGGGGAAGAGGCCCACGAGCTGCGGGTCGCGTGGGATTCCGGTGCGTTTCGCGGCGAGGGAATCGAGCATCGGGTGGCCGGTGAAAACCGCGCGCAGGCTACTGCCGGCGTAGAGCGGCAGCTCGAAAGGGAAGATGCAGAGCATGAGGTCGAGGTAGCGCGCCATCTTCGGGATGCGCCCGCGGTTCCACGCCCAGACCTGCGGGCTGATGTAGAAAATAATGCGGACGGCGGGCATCGCGCGCTTCACGGCTTGCGCGAGGCGGAGGTTGAAGCCGGGGTAATCGATGAGCACGAGCGCCTGCGGTTGCACGCGCGCGATGTCGGCGAGCATGCGGTCGAACTGCTTTTTGAAGTAGCCGTACTTTTTCAACACGTCCCACAGCCCGACCACGGCCTCGTCCGCCCAGTCGGTGAAATGCCCGCCGCCGAGCGCGCGCATCTCGCGCCCGCCCGCGCCGAAGAATTCCAGCGACGTATCCCGCGCCGTGAGCGCGCGCATCAGCTCCGCGCCGCGGGCGTCTCCGCTGGCTTCGCCGGCGATGAGGTAGAGTTTTTTAGCCACGGACAGACACGGACAAACACGGACAGGTCATAGGATGAGGCGCTTGAAATCCAATTTGGACGTTCCGAAATTCAGCAGCAGTCCAACGCGCAGGCCGGTGGCTTTCAATTCATTGAGGAGTTGGGCTTCGTCACTGCGCTGGTATTCGCGGGCGACTTTGATTTCGACGATGACCTTTTGATCGACAATTAGGTCAGCAAAGTAGTCACCGACATTGATGCCCTTGTAGCGCACCGGAATCGGATGCTCCATTTCCGCGGCCAAGCCCATCCGCACCAGTTCCGCTTGCAGCGCACGTTGATAGACCTTCTCCAAAAAGCCAAAGCACAGATGCTTCCGCACCTCGAACGCGGCACCAATGATTTTCTCGGTTACTTCCCGAAACAGCAATCTGTCTGGATGCACTGCATCCGCATCCAGTCCTTGATTCCGTGTCTGTCCGTGTCTGTCCGTGGCTAATTCCCTCCGTTTGAATTTTCGATCAGCCGCGTGATTTCCAGCGCCAGCTCCAGCGCAGCGGTGGCTTCGCGTCCGCCGACTTTCGGCTGCGCCCCGGCGCGCGCGCACGCCACGAAATCCGCGAGTTCGCGTTTCAGCGGCTCGTCCTTTTCCACGGGCACGGGTTCGCGGACGATGCGCTTGCCCGCGAACTCCGTGATGATCGTCGAGTCCGTGGCGACGCCGAGGATTTTGCCGAGCAGGGAGCTTTCCTTTTCATCGTCGCGGGCGAGGCGGAGGAGGTAGCCGCTTTGGTTTTGGTAATCGAGCGAGAGGTAGGCCTCCTGCTGGAAGACGCGGACTTTGCGCAGTTTGTCCTGCGAGATGCGGCTGGCGGTGATGTTCGCGACGCAGCCGTTTTCGAAACGCAGCCGCACGTTCGCGATGTCCTCACGTTTGCTGAGCACGGAGACGCCCACGGCATCGACCTGCACGACGGGCGAGCGGACGAGGTGGAGGATGATTTCGAGATCGTGGATCATCACGTCGAGCACCACGCCGACATCGAGCGAGCGACCGGGGTAGGGCGAAAGGCGCGTGGCCTCGATGAAACGCGGGCGCGTCAGCCGGTCTTCGAGCGCGGAGAGCACGGGATTGAAGCGCTCGATGTGGCCGACCTGGAGCACGAGGCCGCGCTGCTGCGCGAGGTCGCAAAGTTCGCGCGCCTGCTCGGGCGTCTCGGTGAAAGGCTTCTCGACGAGCACATGCTTCCCGCGTTCGAGCAGCGCCTTCGCGATGGCGAAATGCGTGACCGTCGGCGTGGCGATGGTCGCCGCGTCGATGGCTTCGGCGAAAGCGTCGAGCTGCGCGAAAGCCCGTGCGCCGTGCTGCGCGGCGATCGCGCCCGCGACCTCCGCCCGCTCATCCAGCACCGCGGTGAACTGCGCATCCGGCAGCCCTGCAAAAATGCGCGCGTGGTTTTTCCCCATGCTGCCGGTGCCGATGACGCCGAGGCGGAACGGGGATGGCGCGGAGGGATTAACCGCAGATGACGCAGATGACGCGGATGGGAAAGGCATGATGAGGAGGGGTGCGGGAGTTTGATGGCGTCAGTTTGCCGGGCCAGTCATTGCTGGGTGACGGCGACGCGTTTCCATTCGAGTTTGGCGTGTTTGAAGTTGAGGAGGAGGGCGACTTCGAGACCGGTGATATTGAGGTAGCCGAGCATTTGGGCGACGTGATGTTCGTTGAATTCCGTGACGACTTTCGGATCCACGATGACCAGTTCACCGGCGATGATGTCCGGGATGAAAGTGCCGATGGGCACGCCTTTATAAAACACGGGAAACTGTTTCTGCCGGGTCACGGCGATGCCGCGCAAGCCCAGTTCCACTTCCAGTGCCCGTTCATAAATTTTCTCATCCTGTCCCGGTTTGAGTTCATTCAAAACTTCCATCGCGGCCCCAATAATCTCCCGCGTTAAATCCCCGTGTTTGAATTCATTTTTCATCATCTTCTCCCATCTGCGAAATCTGCGTCATCTGCGGTAAATTTCTCCGCGTCATCCCAGTACCCCGAAGATCGAGATGCGGTGCTGCTCCGCGAGCGCGGTGAGCTTTTCTTTTTCCAAAAGCAGCGTCCGTCCCGCCTCGACGCCGAGCGCGCGGATGCGGGCTTCGTGCGCGGCTGCGAGGGTGAGGGGGCCGATGACGGGCACGTCGAAACGGAAGTCCTGATTCGGCTTCGAGACCTTCACCATGACGGCGTCTTTGCGCCCGAGTTCGCCGCCGCGTTTCATCGCTGCGTTGGTACCTTCAAACGCTTCGACCGCGAGCACCGTGCCGTTTTTCACCACCACGGTCTGGCCGATGTCGAGGCGGCTGGATTCCTTCGCGATGTGAAAGCCGTAGCGCACATCGTCCTCCACGCGCGGCTTCAGCGCGGGGCCGGCGATGAGCCCGGCGGGTGCGAGATGCTCGTCCATGAAAGTGGTCGCGGGCAGCAGCTCCACGCCCACGTTTTTCATCTCGTCGGCGATCGCGCCGAAGATGCTTTCCGCGTTGCGCCGCTGGAGTTTCGCGAGGACGACGAGCGCCTTGAGATCGGGCCGGAGGTCGAAAAGATTCTGCGGGTGGATTTGCCCGGCCATGACCGCGTGGGTCGCGCCGGATTTTTGCAAAATGGCGAGCAGCTTTCCGAGCTGGCCGACGCGCAGCCAGTCCACCGCGTCCACGAGCGGAGTGAGGGCGGAGTCGGTCTCGTTTTGGAAAGCGGCGGCGACAATTCGCGCCACGCCCGCGGCCCGCGCGGCGCGGGCCATGGCCTGCGGGTAGGCGCCATTGCCGGCGATGATCGCGAGTGTCTGCGGAGTGTCCAAGGGGGCCGAATCTAGGGAGCCAGGCGCGGCCTTGGCAAGCAGCGGCCAGCGACGCAAAACCGGCGGTTTACAAGCATTTCGTTTTACGATATACCAAACGGCATGGATTCCGACAAGCAGCCCACCATGCAGCAAATCGCCGACGCGGTCGGCTGCTCGCGCATGGCCGTCTCGCTGGCCCTGCGCAACAGCCCGAAAATCTCCGCCGCGACGATCGCGCGCATCCGCAAAGTGGCCGACGAAATGGGCTACCGTCCGAACCCGATGGTCTCCGCGCTGATGACCCAGCTCCGGCACGGGCGCACGGTGAAACGCCCGACCACGATCGCCTACGTGACCGCGTATCCGACCGAGGACGGGTGGCGGCAGCCGGGGCTGTTCACCGAGTTTCACACCGGCGCGGAAAAGCGCGCGGAGGCGCTCGGGTACAAGCTCGAGAATTACTGGCTGCGCCGGCCCGGCCTTTCGGAAAAACGTTTCTGCGACGTGCTTTTCGCGCGCAATGTCCTCGGCCTCGTCATTGCCCCGCTGCCCTCCGGCGGCGGCACCCTCGCGCTCGACTGGCCGCGCTTTGCCAGCGCCGCCATCGGCTATTCCGTGACCTCGCCGAACATCCATCGCGCGAGCAATGACCAGTACTCCACCATCCGCCTCGCCATCGCCGAACTCACCCGCCTCGGCTACCGCCGCATCGGTCTCGCCAAGACGCGCGACGGCGACGAGCGCGTGAACCACAACTGGTCCGCCGGCATGCTCGTCGAGCAAAGCATGATCCCCGCGGAACGCCGCGTGCCGCTGCTCCTCGCCGACGGGCCGTTTGAGGAGGCTTTCGCCGAATGGTTTTCCGCCCACCGGCCTGATGTCGTGCTCACGCAGGAGTGGCGTTGCGCCCGCGTGCTGAAAAATCTCGGCGTCCGCGTGCCCGAAGACGTGGGCATCGCGAATCTCGGCGTGACGCAGGAGGAGACGCAGTGGGCGGGCATGAATCAGAACGCCGAACTCGTCGGCGCGGCGGCGCTCGACCTCGTGGACGCGCAGCTCCGGCGCAATGAGTTCGGCATCCCGGTGCAGCAAAAGACGGTCGTCATTCCGGGGCACTGGGTCGCCGGCCCGACCGTGCGCGAGATCGGGCCGGTGGTGCGCCGCCGCGGGCAATGAGCACGCTCGCCGAGGGTCTCACCAAAGCCGGCGTCGCCACCGCCGGGCGGCATCTTTTTGTCTGCCTCGGCCCGGACTGCTGCGCGGCGGAGGAGGGGGAAAAACTGTGGGAACTGGTGAAGCAGCGCGTCCGTGAAACCGGCCTGCGCGCCATGCGGACAAAAGCGGGTTGTTTTCGCATCTGCACGGGCGGCCCGTGGCTCGTCGTCTATCCCGAGGGCGTGTGGTACGGCGCGGTCACGCCGGAGCGCTTCGAGCGCATCCTCCGCGAGCACCTGCTCGGCGGCGAGCCGGTGGGCGAGTGGATCGTCGCGCGCAATGATCTCGGCGGCGGGCCGCTGTAGGGGGAAGCTGCCAGCTTCCCCTACAGCGCCGCCCGCAGCTCCGCGAGCCGCCGCTCCAGTTCCGCGGGCGCGAGATACGTCGTCCGCACCGCCCACCAGACGCGCGCGATCCCGCGGGGCGCGAGCAGCCTTGCGCGCACGCGCGCCACGATCTCCGGGCGCTCGTACGCGGCGAGGAAAGCCTGCGCGCTCGGCAGCCAGAGCTCGCGCGAAATGCGGCCCACCATGTCTTGCAAAAAGACCAGCACGTCGTCGCTGTGGCGCTCGTCCGCCGTGAGCGTGCGCTGATGCTGCACCTCGAAATCAATCAGCCGCGCGCGGTTTTCCGCCGCCTCGTAAATGAAATTGCCTGCGTGCGGATCGCCGTGCGACCACGGCCCGTCGAAGGCCGCGCACGTCCGCGCGTGCGCCCGCCGCAGTTCGCCCGCCGCCGCGGCCAGCATCGGCGGCGTGAGCGTGCCCGTGTCGAGGTGTTGCGTCAGATTCACGCCCGGCATTTCCTCCGCCGCCACCGCGCGCGGGCCGTCGGCAAAGGCGCGGAAGCGGTCGCCGTGCAGCGCGAGGAAACACTCCACCTCCCAGCGCTGCCACGCGGCG
>JAYVNN010000084.1:0-19032 GCA_043758435.1 Chthoniobacter sp. | reverse complement strand
CTCGAGCAGCACTGGTGCGTGAGCGGCACGCACTACCAGAAAACCGCCGAGGCCTGGCTGCAAAACATGGACGCCAACCGCAAGGAAATCTGGCCGCTTTTCGAGCAGACCTACGGTGCGGAAAAGACGAAACGCTGGTGGGCCTACTGGCGCGTGTTTTTCCTCGCCTGCGCCGAGCTGTGGGGCTACCGCGGCGGCGACGAGTGGCACGTCTCGCACTACCTTTTTCGCAAACCGTAAGCACCCGCGCGGTGGCTGACGGTTTCTATTGTCGGCCCGTCGCGCCTTCGCGATGCTGCGTGTGAATGGAGCCCGATGCCGCCCAACAACTCGCCGCCGAGATCGCGCTGTTGCGGCGGATTGCGCAGGGCGACCACGCGAGTCTCGGCGAGCTTTACGACCGGTTTTCCGGCGTCCTTTTTTCCGTCGCCTATCGCGTGCTGAACAATCGGGAGGCAACCGAGGATGTGCTGCAGGATGTCTTCGTCCAAATCTGGGAAAAGGCGCCGAGCTACGACCCGGCGCGCGGCAAACCGATGACGTGGGCGGTGACGCTGACGCGCAACAAAGCCATCGACCGCCTGCGCTCGACGCAGCGCCGCAGCCGCCTGCAGGACGAGGTGCAGCGTGAGGCGGAGACCTTCGAGCAGTTCGACGACCAGAGTTCTTTCGATGCCGTCGCCTCCGGTGAGACCGCCCAGCTCGTCCGCGAGGCGATTCGGAAACTCTCGAAAGATCAGCGCGAGGCCATCGAGCTCGCGTTCTTTTCCTCGCTCACGCAAACCGAAATCGCCGAGCGCCTGAATGAGCCGCTCGGCACGGTCAAGGCGCGCATCCGGCGCGGCATGTTGAAACTGCGGGATCTCCTCGATCCCGGGGTGTAGCCGCGCTACTGCGAAGCGCGGAAGCGGTGCGGATCACAAGTGCCGCAGCCTACGCCGCGGCGCGGTCGGTCAGTTCGCGTTCGCGGGCGACGAGCCAGAGCGGCTGGCCTGCGTCGTCGAGGATCGGGGTGATGGCGATCTCGACCCAGTAGGGCGCACCGTTTTTGTGATAGTTCAGGATCGTCTCGCGGCACGGGCGGTACTCGTGGACGGCGCGGCGCATCCGCTCGGCGGTCGCGCGGTCGGTTTGCGCGCCTTGCAGGATCGGCCCGAGTTTTTTTCCGCGCAGCTCATCGAGCGTGTAGCCGCACATTTCGCTGAAGGCGGGATTGACCCACCGCACGAGGCCGTCCGGCCCCGACATCACCATGCTGAGGGGAACGGAGGATTCCTGCGGGCGGCTGGCGATGGTGCTGAGGATGCGCGCCTTGAGCCCCGGCGAAGGCCCCGCGCTGTCGGTTCGCGGGGCGGCCAGCACCAGTGCCGCGCCGACCTCCGCCAGGCCGGCGACGAGGTCGCGCAACTCGGGATGAATTTCCATCGCGGGCTCCCAATCGGCGCGCTGCTGCGCGGTCATCGCGCCCGAGATGTAAAGGGCGGCAATTTCCTGGAGAGCTTCGGTGTTCATGGGATGGCCGCCGAAATGGCGGAATACGAACGGCTACGCAAGCAAAGATCGAACGGATGCGCTGGCGACGTGCGAATTGGCGGAACGGCGCGACTTCCGCTAGGCTGCGTGCGGCTTTGAAAACCGCGCCGCTCCACGACGTTCTGCGAATCCTGCGCACCGCGCGGCAGCGGCTGGCGGTGCGGACTTTTCTCGCGGCGCTCGGCAAATGCGGGTTGTTCGCGGGCGCAGTGCTGGTGGTGCTCGGCGCAGCGAACCGGTGGCTGCTCGGTCGGACGCCCTTCGACCCGCAAGTCGCGCTCGCCGCGATCGCTGCGGTCCCGGTGCTGGCGTTGCTCACGGCGGTCGCGCGGAGGAAAACTTTGCCGCAGACCGCGGCGCTGCTCGACCGGCTTGGCGGGACGCGCGATCGCTTCTGCACCGCGCTTGAGTTTTCCGAAAGCGACGCCGTCTCGGAGATGCACACGCTGGCGGTACGCGAGTGCGCGGCGTTTGCGCGGGGAGGGCATTTCGGGCGGCTCATCCGCGTGCGCATGCCGCGCGAAGCCGCCTGGCTGCTGGTTCCGGCGGTGGCGCTGACGATGATGCAGTGGGAGTCGCGCACGGCTTTCGACGGGCGGCGCGCGGAGACGAGTGCGGCGCAGGCGGAGGTCGAGGAAACGGCGAAAAAGCTCGAGGAACTCGCGCGGAAAACTGCGGCGGCGAATGCGGAGGCGAAGACCGATGAGCTGAAAACAATTGCCGCGGAGTTGAAGCGGAGCGCGGAGCAGTTGCGGGCAAGGGCAACGAACTCGGAGGACGCGGCGAAGTCCGCGCTGCGCGAGCTTTCGGCGCTGGAGCAGATGGTGCAGGAGTTGCAGAAACAGCCGGGTGCCTCGCCCGAAGAGATGAAAGAACTCGCGAAGGCGCTGGCGGAAAATGAGGCGACGAAAGACGCTGCGAAGGCGATGGACGCGGGCGAACTGGCGAAGGCTGCGGCGGAATTGGAAAAGGCGATGCAGCAACTTGCGGAGAAGAAGGACGCGCGCACGGAACAGCAAATCCAGCAGGCGCTGGAGCA
Source organism: Chthoniobacter sp. (assembly GCA_043758435.1). GTDB lineage: Bacteria > Verrucomicrobiota > Verrucomicrobiia > Chthoniobacterales > Chthoniobacteraceae > Chthoniobacter. The sequence goes on along the minus strand of JAYVNN010000084.1, from coordinate 16,460 downwards.
AGCGTTGAAGCGGCTCGCGGAGCAGAAGCAGCTTTCCGCGGCGATGCAAAAACTCGCGCAGCAGATGCAGCGCGCGCCGGCGGAGAAGGGCGGACAGTCGGGCGAGGCGATGAAGCAGCTCGCGCAAATGCTCAGGCAAATGCCGCAGGGTCAGGAGAACAAAGGCGGGCAGCAAAAAGCGCAGATGCTCCAGCAGGTGCTCGCCGCTTTGCAGGGTATGAAATATGGCGAGGGCGACGGAAAACCCGGCGGCGATCCGCAGCCCGGCGACGCGAAGGCGCTGGGCTTGGTGGCGATGCAGTCCTTTGCGGTGCCGAATCAAAGCGGAGAGTCCGGCGACCGGCAGATGCCGAGCGGACAGAGCGTCAGCGAGCGCGACATCGGCTCGACGGACACGCCCTTTGGCAAAGAGCGCCACGCGCCCGGTAAGGACGCGCAAGCGAAGCAGCTCGCCGGGCGGCTCGGGGAGGGCGAATCGCTTTCACAATTTGCGCCGTCCGCGGGCGATGCCTCGAAGTCCAGCCGCCGCTATAAGGAGATCTACGACGCGATGGCTCCCGCGGCGGAGGATGCGGCGCAGCAGGAAAACATCCCGCTCGGCTCGCGCTTTTTCATCCGGCGATACTTTGAGTCGATCCGCCCGAAGGAATAGAAACCAGCGTGTCGTCTCAATTTCGGATTAACCACGGGGGCCACGGGGCGCACGGGGAAGGATTGGATTCCAAATCCCCGTGCGCCCCGTGACCCCCGTGGTTCAAATGCCTTTCTGCTTGCCCCACACCCTCGGCCCCTGACTCCTGATTCCTGCCATGTCCGACACCCCGAATCTCGAAACCCAAGTCGCACAATTCAAAGCCGGCTTCGTCCGCATCCGCGACGAGATGGCGAAGATGATGGTCGGGCAGCAAGCGGTGGTGGAAGGCGTGCTCACGGCGTTTTTCGCGGGCGGCCATGTGCTGCTGGAAGGCGTCCCGGGCCTGGGCAAAACGATGCTTGTGCGGACGCTCGCCGACGCGGTGAATCTGAAATTTTCGCGGGTGCAGTTTACGCCCGACCTCATGCCCGCGGACATCGTGGGCACGAATATGATCGCGGAGGACGAGCGCGGGCGGAAGTCGTTCCAGTTCCAGCCGGGGCCGGTCTTCGCGAACATTCTGCTCGCCGACGAAATCAACCGCGCGACGCCGAAGACGCAGAGCGCGCTGCTCGAGGCGATGCAGGAGCACCATGTCACCGTCGGCGGCGTGCAACATCGCATCGACCAGCCGTTTCTCGTCCTCGCCACGCAAAATCCGTTGGAAATGGAAGGCACCTACCCGCTGCCCGAGGCGCAGCTCGACCGTTTCTTTTTCAAACTCAAAGTCGCCTTCCCGACCGCGGACGACCTCCACACCATCCTCGATCGCACGACCGCGAATGAGCGCCCGGTGGTTTCCCAAGTCCTGCACGATACCCAGGAAGTCCTCGCCATGCGCGAGGTCGTGCGCCTCGTGCCGCTCGCTAGGGAAGTGCAGGCCCACGCCATCGACCTCGTGCTCTGCACGCACCCCGCCGACAAGCACGCCTCACCGCTTTCAAAAAAGTACGTCCGCTACGGCGCGAGTCCGCGCGGCGCGCAGGCGCTGATCCTCGCGGGAAAAATCTATGCGCTGCTCGACGGGCGCTATCACGTCTCCCGCGCGGACATTGACAAAGCCGCGCCCGACGCGCTGCGGCACCGCATTATTTTGAATTTCGAGGGCGAAGCGGAAGGAACGAGCACCGATGAGGTCATCGCAGAAATTTTGCTCCAGAACGCGGCTTAGGAAACCCGCCGAAAAAAAAGCGCAGCGAGGCGGGCGTGTAGCCCGCCTCGCTGGTTGGAAGGAAAGTTACAGACGCGGTTAAAACCCGAAGAGGAAGGACAGCCCGGGCCGGTGATAGACCCGGCGGGCGGGGCGGCAGTCCTCATCGTCGTAGCTGCGGTAGCGCACGACCGGCGCGGGACGATAGTAAACCGGGCGCTCTTCGTAATACCGATAGCTGGGGCGGTAGTCCTCGCGGTAGCTCTGGTAATAGGCGGGCTGCTCGCAGCGATCCCGGCGGTATTTGTCGTGGGCGCTGGCGTTCGGCATGGAGGCGGCGAAGCCGGTGATAAGGGCGGTGGCAATGAGGAGTTTTTTCATAGTGAATTTGGGATTCGGTTTTTGTGACGGGCACACGCGCGCCGCTATTCAAGGCAGCGCGAAATTTAGGAAAATATTTTGTGCGAAACAGCAGGCGCGCGGCGCTTGCGCGAGGACAATTCCAAGCCAAACCAGCGCAACTGCGGGCAAGCGCGACGTGCCAAATGCGTGTGCAATGCGCGCCTATGAAAACTCCATTTTCCGCCTTTGCCCTCCGCTGCGGCACCCTCGCCGCAGTCGCCACCGCCACGCTCTCCACCGCTCGCGCCGACGAGAATTTTTTCGGCTACACATATGGCGCGGAGACTTTGCCCAAAGGAAAATGGGAAGCCTACTCGTGGACCACGGCGCGGCTGGGGAAGGGGCCGGGCAACTACACGGGTTTCGATTTTCAGCAGGAACTCGAATACGGAATCACCGACCGGCTGCAGATGTCGTTTTACTTTACCGAGCGCTCTCACAGCTACGCGATCGAGGAGGACGGCGAGGCGAAACGGCTGCACCGCTTTTCGTACGACGGCAATCAGTTGGAGTTCAAATACAACGTGCTCAGTCCGTATAAAGACGCCGTGGGCCTCGCGCTCTACGTCGAGCCGCGCTATTCGCTGATCGAAAAAGGGCCGGGCGACAAGGTGCTGGAACTGGAGATGGAGACGAAGGTGATCCTTCAGAAAAACTTTCTCGACGATCAGCTCATCACCGCGCTGAACTTCTCCACGGAGTTTGCGTGGAACCGGCCGCGGCCCTCGGGCGGCGAGCGTTTTGACACGGAGCTGGTGCTGGAAGTGACGGGCGGCATCAGCTACCGCGTCGCGCCGCGGTGGTTCGTCGGCGTGGAGGCGCGGTATGAAACGGCATTTCCAAATATGGATTTGCACGCGCAGGAATCGTGGGCCTTTTTCGCCGGGCCGGCGCTGCACTACGGCGGTGAACGGTGGTGGGCCACGCTCACCTGGCTGCCGCAGCTCACCGGCGATGCGCCGGGCTCCGCGCGCTCCAGCCGGCTCGATCTGGAACACCACGAGCGTCAGGAAATCCGGCTGAAAGTCGGCTACGATTTCTGAGCCCCAATGCCGATGTCTTGGAAAACTTTCACCGTTCCCGTAGCGCTCGCACTCAGCACTTCCGCGCCGTCTTTCGCCATCACGTATCTCAGTGTCGAGCAGGCGCAGAAGCTCATCTTTCCTGGCGCGGCGCTCACGCCGGCGAATGTCGCGCTCACGCCCGAGCAGCGCGCGGCGATTGAAAAGGCGAGCGACATGCGGCTGCGCACCGACCCGAAAGTCTGGCGCGTTGCGGGCGGCGGCTGGTTCATCGCCGACGCAGTGCTGGGGAAGCACGAATACATCACCTACGCCGTGGGGCTGACCGCGAACGGCGCGGTGAAACAGATCGAGATTCTGGAATACCGCGAGTCCTACGGCGGCGAAGTGCGCGAGGCGAAATGGCGTGCGCAATTCACCGGTAAAACCGCGCAGGCGCCGCTGCGGCTCGATCAGGACATCAGGAACATCAGCGGGGCCACACTCTCCAGCCGGCACATCACCGAAGGTGTGCGCCGCGTGCTCGCCTACCATGCCGTCGCGCTTAAATAGGGATCTCGCCCGCGGGCGCAATACCGCTGGATGGGAAGCTGACAGCTTCCCATCCAGCGGCGTGCGGCGAGCGCGTCCGCTGCTCGGGACGGTGGTCGAGATTGAGGTTGGTGGCCTGAGCGAAAGTGCGGGTCATCGCGCGATTGAGGACGCGTTTGCCGTGGTCGCGGAAGTGCAGCGGCGGATGAGTTTTCACGATCCGGCGAGCGTGCTCTCGCGGATCAATCGCGAAGCGGCGGAGCGCGACGTGGAGGTGGATGCGTGGACCTTCGAGGTGCTGTCCGCGGCGGCGGGAATGCACCGCGTTTCGCACGGTCTTTTCGATGTGACGGTCGCGCCGCATTTGCAGCGGCTCGGTTTTCTCCCGGCGGAAAACCGCGCGCCACGAGCTGCGGCGCGTGCTCCGAGTTTTGCCGATGTGGAGCTGCTGCCGGGAAAGTGCGTGCGCTTTCATCATGCGGGCGTGCGGCTCGATCTCGGCGGCATTGCCAAAGGCTTCGCGGTCGATCAGGCGGTCGCCTCATTGCAGCGCAGCGGCGTCCCGCGCGGGCTCGTGAATGCCGGCGGCGACCTGCGCGCGTTTGGCAATCGTGCGCAGCAGATCGCCGTCCGGCATCCCGAAAATCCGCAGGCGATGCACTACGCCCTGCGTTTGCAAAACGCCGCGCTCGCGACCTCGGCGCATTACTTCGCCGGACGCTGGAGTCCAGGGCAGACGCTCGCGCCCATCGTCGATCCCCGCACGGGCGCGCGCGCCGGGCGGGTGCGCTCCGCCACCGTCCGCGCGCCGAGCGCGATGCTCGCCGACGCGCTCACGAAAGTCGTGATGCTCGCGGGCGAAGACGCGCTGCCCGTGCTCACGCACTTCCGCGCCGCCGCCATCTTTGTTGCCACGGACGCGGAAGCGCGATGCAGTCCCGGCTGGTCATGCAACGCTCCAGCTTCCGCCTAAACCGCCCGTTCAAGGCGCTCGTCTATCTTAGCTTCGGCCTGCTCCTGCTCACCGGCGCGGCGTGGATGTACGCGCGGGGCCGGCTCGAAGACCAAGGCTGGGAGACGATTCCACGCCTGCTGATGAAAATCCACGGCGGCGCGGCGATGCTCGCGCTCGTCGTGCTCGGCGCGCTCACCGCGCATGTGCGGCGCGGGTGGAAAGCGAACAAAAACCGTCTGAGCGGTGTGGTGCTCATCGCGGTGAATGCCTTCCTCATCGTCACCGGCTATGGCCTTTACTACGCGGGCGGCGAGGCGTTGCGCGAATGGCTCAGCCGCTGGCACGCGTGGATCGGCCTCGTCTCCGGGGTGCTGCTCCCGGCGCATGTCATGGCGGGGCGGCTCATCATCCGCGCGCTGCACCGGCGACGGCATCCGGCGCTGTCCTCGCCGCCCTCGGGACGAGGATGACGAATCCGTTTGAAAAACCGCCGCAGCCTTTTATCGGGAGGGTTTCGCATCGGTCGCCGCACCCGTGAAAAGCCCTGCCAAACATCCACCTTCATCCGCCGCCGGGTCCTCGCATGAGGACGTGGCGTGGCGGGAAATTCACGGCGTCTGGAAGCCGCTGCACGGGAGTTTTTTTCAGCGCGGGCTGAGCGTGGAGTGGCATGATTTCCGGGTGGATCGCGACATGGACTGGGGGCGCAGCTTTCATCCGGGCAGTCTCGAAATCTGCCTGAATTTCTCCGGCGCGGCGCGGCTCGCGGACGGCACGGCGGAGCGTGCGCTCGGGCCCGGGCAGCTCGCGCTTTACACCACGCAGGGCGAGCGCATGCGGGCGTGGCGCGAGGCGGGTTCGCTGCACCGCTTTCTCACGCTGGAGCTGTCGCGGGATTTTCTGCACGCGCATTTTTCCACGATGCTCGACCGGCTGAAGCTGCCGGTGCGGCGCTTCATCGAGGGCGGGGCAAAGGTGCCGCCGTATCTCGAAATCCTCGCGCTGCCGGCGGCGCTGCTGGCCTCGCGCGTGCAGTTCGTGGAGCCGCCGGTGCCCGCGCCGGCGCGGGAGACGTGGTATCTGGGGCGCGTGCTGGAGATTCTCGCGCAGACGCTTTTTCCCGAGGAAGACCCGGACGAGCTTTTCTGTCACCGGCATCAGCGCAGCAACCGCGAGCGGATCGAGCGCGTGCGTTTTCTCATCGAGCGCGATTTGGAAAATCCGCCGTCGCTGGAAATGCTCGCGGAGGAAGTGGGGAGCAGCCCGTTTTATCTTAGCCGCGTCTTCGCGCAGGAGACGGGCGCGAGCATCCCGAAATTTCTGCGGATGAAACGCATCGAGAAAGCCGCAGAGCTGATTCGCACGGGGAAGATGAACGTGACCGAGGCGGCGATGACTGTGGGCTACGCGAGCCTGAGCGCGTTCAATAAAGCCTTCGTCGAGCAGATGGGCTGCTGCCCTGGGCTGTATCCGAATGTGCCGATCTCCGGGCGGAAAGTGCCGACGGCCACGCGTTGAGCACGGCGATTTTCCGCGTCGCGCATTGCGAAAAACCGTGGCCCTTCTTCCGCGCGTTCTTTCCACCGCACCACACCCTTTCGCACCACGGCAAGAGCCAGGATAAAGGGATTGGCTTGAGCGGATTGAGACTGGAGCCGGTCACCTAGGCACGCGGAGCGGTCATTGGCCTGCGCGGGATCGGAACCTGTCAGTCGGTCCCGCGCCCGGCTCGCTATCGTGGGTCCGGGGAGGGAGTGGAATCTTTTTTGCGATCGCCTTTTTTCTCTTTTTCAACGGGTGCTTTTTCGGTGGAAGGAGGCGCGGTGGGAGCAGCGTTTCGCGGGACGGGTTCGGCTTGCGGTGGGCGCGGGTTTTCCCGAGGCATCTCAGGTTTGTCGTGCTTTTTGGGCGCGGGTGCTTCCGGTGGGGCTATGGAACGCTCGGGTGCGGTGGGGCGCTCTGGTGCGGGTGCGGTGTCGGTATCCTTGCCTTTGCCTTTACGGTCGCGAGGGCGTTCGGCGGGCGGGGCGTCGGGTACGGTCGGGACGGTTTGAGGATGGATGGGCGGCTCGGTGTTTTCGGGCTTTTTACCTTTGCGCGGGGACGGAGCGGGCTCGGCGACGGGCGGTTCTTTGGGTGGGGTGACGACAGGTTCGGCGGGCGTCGGTGGGGCGGCGCGCGGCGCTTTTTTCGGAGAAGGCGGCGGAGGGGTGGACTCGGTAGTCACGTCGTTTTTTTTAGCTTTGCTAGGCGGCTTCGGGGTGGCCGTGGGCTCGGCATTTTCCGTGGCAGGCGTGGCCTTCGGGGTGGCGTTGTGCGGGCGCGGAGCGGGTGTGGCGTCGGCTGGTTTCGACGGGGGCGGAGTGTCGGTAGCGGGCTTGGGCGTGGGTGGCTCGACGCGTTCCACGGGCGCAGGTTTCTTGTCCATTTTTTCCGGCGGAGCCGCCGGGACTGCGGGTGTGGGCGGCGCGGGAGGTGCGGGCTTCGGTTCGACTGCGGGCTTGCCATCGGTGTTGGCGGGTTTGGCTTCGGAGGTGGCGGTGGTCGCGGGAGTTTTCTCCGCGGGCATGGGTGCGCTTTTTTCGGCAGAAGTGGGCGCGGGTTTTTCCGTGGGGGCAGCCATCGCCGGGGCGGTGATGGGCGCGGCGAGGAGCGATGCTTTCTCGAACTTCGGCGCGGGCGGCAGGGCGGGCGGGGCTTTCGTCTCGGCCTTCATCTTTGTGCGGAGCTGCTGCGCGGCGGCGGGATCGGCGACATCTTTCCAGCCACGGTTCACTTCCACGCGTTCCAGCTTGCGGCTGACTTTCGCCGGGGTGAAGGACGCGGCCACGGCCGTGGCAAAGATCGGCGCGGCGAAGCGCACCGACCCGCCCTGCACCTCGGTGCGGTAGGAGGTGCGGTCGCTTTCCACAAACTCCGTGCGCCGCTCGATCCGCAGGCGCTCGATAGGCTCCGTGGTCTCGCGGGTGATGACGGCATACTCAGGGCCGCCGTTGAAAATCACGTTATTCTCCACGCGGATGTTGGTGATGTTCGTGGTCTCGCGGATGAAGATGACGTTTTCCCGCGGCGGGAGGACGGAGTCGCGGAGGTGGCGGGAGCCAAAGTTCCGCGTCTCGACGAAGATGTAGTGCGTGGGGCCGACATCGTAATACGAGTCCGACCAGGTGCTGATGGTGCGAACCTCGCGGGTCAGCCGCGCCTCGGGCGGGAGCGGGGCCCAGCCGATGTGCTTTTTGCTCCGCCGGAAAGAAACCCAGGCCGGCCCCCACTCCGTGCCGGGCACCCAAATCCAGCCGACATCGGCCACCTGCGCCCAGCGTCCGTAGTGGTAAACCGCCCAGCTATATGGCTCCTCGGAGACCCATGTCCAACCGGCGTCCGTGTAAGCCCAGCGCCCATCGGTGTAGGGCCGCCAGTCTTCGGCGACATCGCGCGGGTGCCACGCGTAGCCGTATTCGCCGGCGTCGATCCAGTCGCCGTAGGGTTCGAGCTGATTGTAAAAAACATCGACAGTGACCTCCGCGGCGCGGCTCGTGCGAGGAGCTGCGGCGCTGAGAAAACCGAGGGCAAGGAGGAGGAGGATACGCTTCATAGACTTTGGTGGGTTTCGCCGTGCGGTATAGAAACGGCACAGTTCAATCGCGGCGCGGACGCCGTCTGAGCGCACCGACATCAAAAAAAATCCGCCGACAGATGCGCGACTTCCCCAGCGGCCCGATTCAGCGCCGAACGTCAACGAACCACCAAGGTCCCCCGACTTCGCTCGGGAAGACACGCTGTTTGCAAATTGAGCCACGGCCGATTTTGCCGCGATTTTCCACCGGAGGAGCGTGCGGCTCGCGGGTCTAGCTGATGTAGTTTCCGCGCCCACCCATGAAATCCCTCGCCGCCACGCTCTTCATCCTCACTGCTCCCCTCGCCTTGGCCGCCGGCGATCCTTTCGAGGAACTCGTCCGCCCGACCGAACCGCTCGCGCCGGAGCAGGAGCGCGCGGCTTTCCATCTGCCGCCGGGTTTCACCATCCAGCTCGTGGCCAGCGAACCCGACCTGCGGAAGCCGATGAATATGCAGTGGGATGTGCTCGGGCGGCTGTGGATCACGGAGTCGCGCGAGTATCCGTTTGCGATCAAGGACGGCACGCCGGGGCGCGATACGGTGCGGATTTTTTCCGACTTCGGTGAAGACGGGCGCGCGAAAAAAATCGAGGTCTTCGCCGACGGGCTGAACATCCCGACCGGGCTCTACCCGTTTCGCACTTTGAACAAAGACGGAAAGCTGACGTGGAAATGCGTGGTCTGGGCGATCCCGAATATCTGGCTCATGGAAGACACCGACGGCGACGGCAAGGCCGACAAACGCGAAGTGCTTTTCGGCCCGCTCGGCTGGGAGCGGGACTCGCACGGGAATCTCTCGTCGTTCCGCCGGGGCAACGACGGCTGGCTCTACGGCACCCACGGTTTCAACAACGAAAGCACTCTGCGCGGCAAAGACGGCAGCGAGCTGCACATCCAGAGCGGCAATACGTGGCGCGTGCGGCTCGACGGCTCACGCGTGGAGGGAAACACCTACGGGCAGGTGAATCCCTTCGGGCTGTGCTGGGATGATCGCGGGAATCTTTTCAGCGCCGACTGCCACAGCTCGCCGATCTACCAACTGCTGCGCGGCGCGTTTTATCCGAGCTTTGGCAAACCGCACGACGGCCTCGGCTTTGCGCCGCAGACGATCACGCACTCGCACGGCAGCACGGCGATTTGCGCGCCGATCTACGTCAGCGATCCCGCGTGGCCGGCGGAGTGGCAGCACCACATGTTCGTCGGCAACGTGCAGACGAGCCGCATCAACCACGACGCGATCGCGTGGCACGGCTCGTCGTCGAAGGGCAAGGAGCTGCCGGATTTCTTGAGCACGGACGACCCGTGGTTCCGCCCGGTCGATCTGAGTTGGGGGCCGGACGGCGCGCTCTACGTCGCGGATTTCTACAACCGGATCATCGGCCACTACGAAGTCCCGCTCACCCATCCCGGCCGCGACCGCGAGCGCGGGCGGCTCTGGCGCATCGTGCCGCCAGGCGGGGTGAAAAATCTCGCGCTGCCTGCGGACATCGCGGGCCTCGTGGGCGAACTCGGCAGCGGCAACCTCACGCGCCGCACGCTCGCGCTGAACGAGCTGTGCGATGTGTCGGGTGCGAAGGCCGTCGAACCGCTGCGCGCCGCGCTCGCGTCGCCGGCGAACGGTTTGCAAAAGGCGAACGCGCTGTGGGCGCTCAGCCGCACCGGCGGTGTCGCCCCGGCGACTTTGATCTCGGCGATGCGCGACGCCGACGCGCTCGTGCGCACGCATGCGCTGCGACTCGCGCGCGACTGGTGCGGCGGGCAGTGGCGCGCGGAACCCGCGAAAGCCGGCGACCTCGATGCAGTGCTCGCCACGGCGCGCGCCGCGCTGGGTGATCCCGATGCGCTCGTCGCGCGCTGCGCTGCGGAAGTGCTCGGCGCGTCACCGTCGGCGGAAAACTTCCGCCCGCTGCTCGCGCTCCTCCGCCGCGCGCCCGCGGACGACGACCATCTCATCCACGTCGTCCGCCTCGCCCTGCGCGACCAGCTTCGCGCGCCCAAAGTCGCTGCCAGCCTCGCGCTCGACGGCCTCGGCGCGGACGACCTCCGCCCGCTCCTCGACATCATGCTCGCCGTCCCCGGCGAAGAAACCGCGCTGCTCCGTTTCGCGCTTTTTGAAAAGGTGGAAGTCCCCGCCGACTTGCTCGCGCAACAGCTCCCGAGCCTCGCGAAAAATCTCCCCGCCGACCGTCTCGACGCGCTCACCGCACTCGCCCGCAAGCGCCTTTCCGCCGACACCGACGCGCAGGCCGCCGTACTCCAAAGCGTGCTCGACGCCCTCGCGCAGCGCGGCACCGCGCCCGGCGACGCGCTCCGCGCATGGGGCGGCGAAGTCGCCGCCGCGCTCTTCGCCGTGAAGGAAAACAGCACCGGCTGGAGCGCCGCGAATCCCGACGGCACGCCCGCCGCGTCCTCGCCGTGGGCCTTGCAGGAGCGCACGTGTGCCGATGGGCAGAAGGCGCAGCTCATCTCCAGCTTCCCGCGCGGCGAGCAGCTCACCGGCGTGCTCCGCAGCGCGCCCTTCGCGCTCGACGGCACGCTGCGCTTTTACCTCTGCGGCCACGACGGCGAGCCGACAAAACCCGCGGGCAAAAAGAATTTCGTCCGCCTCCGCGATGCCGCGAACGGCGCGGTGCTCCGCGAAGCCGCGCCGCCGCGCAACGACACCGCGCAGCGCATCGAGTGGGCGCTGGAGGAATTCAAAGACCGCAGCGGCTACCTCGAAATCACCGACGGCGACCCCGGCACCGCCTACGCGTGGCTCGCCCTCGGCCGCTTCAAACCCGAGCTGCCTGCGCTCGTTTTTTCCGATCAAGCCGGTGCCGCCAAACGCCACCTCCTCGCCGCCGACCTCGCGCGCACTTTGCAAATCACCGCGCTCGCGCCGCCGCTCGCGGCGTATTTCGCGGAGCGAAAAAACGACGCCGAATCCCGCGCCGCCGCCGGCCGCGCGCTCATCACGATGCGTGCCGATCACCAAGACACGCTCGCCATGATTTCCGCCGCACTCGCCAGCGCCGATGAGCCGGATTTGCTCCGCGAAAAACTCGCGACCGCGCTCGGTGCCATCGACAAACCGGACGTTTGCCAGCGCATCGCCGACGCTTTTCCGACTGCTTCCAGCAAGCTCCAGCGGGCTTTCGCGAGCGCGCTTTCCGCGAACCGCAGCGGCACGGTCGTGCTCCTCACGGCAATGGAAAACGGGAAGGCCGCGCCCGCGGTGCTGCGCGACAAAGCGACCGTGGACCGGCTGTTCGCCAGCGGTGCGAATGAGGAAGACGCGCGCCTCCGCGAGATTCTGAAAAAACTCCCGCCCGCCAACGCCGAGGCCGACAAGCTCATCGCCGCCCGCCGTGCCGCCTTCGATCCGGCGCACGCGAACGTCGCGCGCGGCGCGGACGTTTTCACCCGTAATTGCGCGGTCTGCCACGCCATCGAAGGCAAAGGTGCAGCCATCGGCCCGCAGCTCGACGGCATCGGCGGACGCGGCCCCGACCGCCTGCTCGAAGACATCCTCGACCCGAGCCGCAACGTGGATCGCGCCTTCCGCCTGCTCGTCGTCACGAAGCGCGATGGAAGCGTGGTCAGCGGGCTTTTCCGCCGCGAGGAGGGCGCGGAACTCGTCCTCGCCGACCTCGCCGCGCAGGAAATCCGCATCGCGAAAACTGACATCGCCGAGCGCCGCGAAACGGAGACTTCGCTGATGCCACCGAGCTTTGGCGAAACGATCCCAGCGACCGAACTCAGCGACCTGCTCGCCTTTCTTCTCAGCAAACGCCCGCACCCGTAGAGGGCGCGCAGAAATTGAAAAGGCGTGTCATCCTGAGCGGAGTTCCCGGCGGGCGAAGGCGGGCGGGAACGGAGTCGAAGGACCCCGGCGGTTCGTTCACGCGCATCACCTTATCGAACCGCCGCGGATCCTTCGACTGCGCTGCGCCCTCCTTTCCGCCTCCGCTCCGCTCAGGATGACACGCGCTGGAGTTTCAGCCCACTTCGAGCGGAAGATTCTCGCAAATTGGCCTTCCCATTTCTCACGTCTGAAACTATCTCATCCGCGCGACTCACCCTCTTATGGCTCGAATTCTCATTATCGACGACGACCCCGCGATGGTGTCCGTCATTTCCGACATCTGCCAGGAACGCGGGCATCAGACCGTGGCCTATTCCTCCGGCACCAAGGCGCTGGAAAACCTCTCCACGCACGCCCCGCAGCTCGTCATCACCGACATGCGGATGGATAAGGTGGGTGGGCTCGACATCCTGCGCGAGTGCCGGGAAATCCTGCCGCAGACACCGGTGATTTTGATCACGGCTTACAAGACGGTCGAGACGGCGCTGGAGGCGATGAAGCTCGGGGCGTACGACTACATCACGAAGCCCTTTAAAGTGGACGAGCTGCAGCTTACCATCCAGCGCGCGCTGGATAACCAGAGCCTGGTGCGGGAGAACAAAAACCTGCGGCAGATCGTGAAGGAAAAGTACCGGTTTGAAAACATCATCGGCACTTCGCTGAAGATGCAGGAAATCTACAACCTCATCGCCAAGGTGGCGGACACGGACAGCACGATTTTAATCCAGGGCGAGAGCGGCACGGGCAAGGAACTGGTGGCGCGCGCCCTCCATTTCAACAGCACGCGGCAGCATCAGCCGTTCGTCGCGATCAACTGCTCGGCGCTGCCGGAAAACCTGCTGGAGTCGGAGCTTTTCGGGCACAAGAAGGGGTCGTTCACCGGAGCGGTGACGGATAAGGCGGGGCTCTTTGAGGAGGCGGAGCGGGGGACGATTTTCCTTGATGAGGTGAACTCGATGGCGCAGCCGCTGCAGACGAAACTGCTGCGCGTCCTGCAGGAGCGGCAGATCCGGCGCGTGGGCGATACGAAGACCATCTCGATCAATGTGCGCGTGCTCGCCGCGACCAATGAACTGCTCGGCGACAAGATCACGACGGGCAATTTCCGCGAGGATCTTTACTACCGCCTCGCGGTCATCCCCGTGGAAATGCCGGCGTTGCGCGAGCGGGTGGACGACATCCCGCTGCTCGTGAATCATTTCCTGCAAAAGAACGCCACGCAGACCGGCACCGAGCCGAAGAAGATCGACCCGAAAGCCGTGGAGATGCTCTCGCGCTACCGCTGGGCCGGCAATGTGCGTGAGTTGGAGAACGCCATCGAGCGCGCCTGCGCGCTGTGCGACGACGGGCTCATCCGCACGACCGACCTCCCGCCGCAGGTCGTCCGGCACGCCAATTCGCCGCCGGTCGAGCACACCGGCACGCTGCCCGTGGGCCAGACGCTCGACGAATACATCCGCGACCAGGAGCGCCGCTATATCGAGGAGACGATCAAATTCAACACCGGCAACCGCGAGAAAGCGGCGAAGATGCTGGGCATCAGCATGGCCACGCTCTACCGGAAGCTGGAAGTGAAGAAGGGCGCGGAGAAGTAGGGCGCGGCGGGGAAAGTCTTTTTTCAAAGGCCATAGCGAAACCTGCGTTTCGGGGTTTTCTGCAAGGTGAGTTTCTCCCGCATAACCGCCGCTTTTTTTTCGCTGACCGCTTTCGTGTTCGCGGCGGCGCGCGCGCAGGCGGAGGTGGATTTTGTGCGGGAGATTCAGCCGCTGCTGGAAAAAAACTGCGTGAAGTGCCACGGGCCGGAGAAGCAGAAGAGCGGCTACCGGCTGGATGTGAAGGCGGTGGCGCTGACGGGTGGCGATGAGCACGCACCGAACATCGTGCCGGGGAAAAGCGGGGAGAGCCCACTCATCCGGTTTGTGTCGGGGCTCGATGCGGATGTGAAAATGCCGCCGAAGGGCGACGCGCTCACGCCAGAGCAGGTGGCGCTGCTGCGGGCGTGGATCGACCAGGGTGCGGAGTGGCCGGAGAGCGTGAGTGCGAAGGTGGCAGGGCCGCTGGACTGGTGGAGTTTGCGGCCGCTGGGGAAAGCAGGAATGGCAGATGGCAAATCGCAGATGGCAAATTCCATCGACGCTTTCATCGGGGCGAAGCTGGCGAAGAAGGGGATGAAGGCTTCGCCGGAAGCTGATCGGCGGACGCTGCTGCGGCGCGTGACTTTCGACCTCACGGGGCTGCCGCCGACGCCGGAGGAAGTGGATGCTTTCACCGCCGACCCGGACCCGCGCGCGTACGAAAAAATTGTCGAGCGGCTGCTGGCGTCGCCGCGCTATGGGGAGCGGTGGGCGCGGCATTGGCTGGATGTGGCGCACTACGGCGACACGCACGGCTACGACAAGGACAAGCTGCGGCCCTATGCGTGGCCGTATCGCGACTACGTGATCCGCGCGCTGAACGGGGACAAGCCGTACGGGCGTTTCGTGCAGGAGCAGCTCGCGGGCGATGCGCTTTTTCCGGGCACCGAGGATGGCATCGCGGCGCTGGGGTTCATCGCGGCGGGCCCGTGGGATTTCATCGGGCACGCGGAGCTGGATGAGTCGAAGCTCGATGGAAAAATCGCGCGGCTGCTGGACCGCGACGACATGGTGACGAATACGATGAATACTTTCTGCGCGCTCACGGTGCAGTGTGCGCGGTGCCACAATCACAAGTTCGATCCAGTGACGCAGCGCGACTACTACCGGCTCCAGGCGGTCTTTGCGGCGCTGGATCGGGCGGATCGAACGTTCGACACGGACCCGGCGGTGGCGCGCTGGCGCGAGGCGCTGGAGGGGACATTGAGCGGGATGGAAAAGCGGCAGCGCGTGCTGGCGGCGAAGGTCGGGGAGACGGCGGGCGCGCGGATGGTGCTGCTGGAGAAATTGATCGCGGAGTTGCGGCAGGGCGCGGCGGCGGTGGAGCGTGTGGGGTTTGGCTATCACAGCCGCATCGAGGCGCGGCAGGATTTGGTGAAGTGGGTGCAGATCGATCTCGGCGCGGCGGTGGACATCGCGCGGATCGTGGTGGTGGCGGCGCATGATGATTTCAACGGGATCGGCGCGGGCTTCGGTTTTCCGCTGCGTTATAAAGTGGAGGCGTCGAGTGACGCGGGGTTTGCGAGCGGCGTGGCTTTGCTCGAAGACCGCACGCAGGCCGATGTGCCGAATCCCGGCGTGACGCCGCAGAGCATCGCGGTGGGGACGACGGCGCGCTACGTGCGCCTCACCGCGACGAAGCTTGCGCCGCGGATGAACGATTACATTTTTGCCCTCGCGGAAGCGCAGGTGCTCGATGCCGCCGGGCGCAACGTGGCGCTGGGCGCGGCGGTGACGGCGAGCGATTCCACGGATGCGCCGCCGCGCTGGCAGCGGAAGAACCTCACGGACGGATATTACTACGGGCACAAGACGACAGCTTCGCCGGAGCGCATCGCGGCGCTGGAAAAAGAGCGCGACGAACTGCGGGCGCAGGCCGCACCGAACGCGGAGGCGGCCGAGCTGGCGCTGCTTGAAAAACAACTCGCCGGCGTGAAGGCGGAGCTGGCGAAACTGCCGCGGGCCAAGGTCGTCTATGCGGGGACGGTGCATACGGGCATCGGGGCGTTTGCGGGCACGGGTGAGAGCGGGGGAAAGCCGCGCGCGATCCATGTGCTGAAGCGCGGCGACGTGCGGCAGCCAATGGAGGAAGTGGGGCCGGGCACGGTGCCGATTTGCGCGGAGCTGCCGGCGACGTTTGACGTGCAGGGCCAGCCCGAGAGCGCGCGGCGCGTGGCGCTGGCGCAGTGGATCACCGACCCGCGCAATCCGCTGACGTGGCGCGTAATTGTGAACCGTGTGTGGCAGTATCATTTTGGCCGCGGGCTGGTGGATTCGCCGAACGATTTTGGCCGCATGGGTCAGCAGCCGAGCCACCCGGAGCTGCTCGACTGGCTGGCGCGCGAGTTCCGCGACGGCGGGCAGTCGCTCAAGCAACTGCACCGCCTGATCGTGCTCAGCGCGACCTACCGGCAGTCGTCCGCCGACCACGCGGAGTACGCGAAAACGGACGCCAACAACGCGCTGCTCTGGCGCATGAACCGCCGCAAACTCGAAGCCGAGGCAATGCACGACAGCCTCCTCGCCGTCGCGGGAAAACTCGACCTCACGATGGGCGGGCCGGGCTACTTCGACTTCGTCATCGAGAAGGCGGACAACTCGCCGCACTACGAATACGCGCTGCACGACGCGGACGATCCGAGGTCGCACCGCCGCTCGATTTACCGCT
>JAYVNN010000083.1:0-6541 GCA_043758435.1 Chthoniobacter sp. | reverse complement strand
AGGACCATCCGCGCGTCCGGCTCGTCCTCGAAGACCGCCCGCGCGGCAAAGGCCACGCCGTCCGCACCGGCCTCGCGCACGCCAGCGGCGACTTCATTCTCATCCAGGACGCCGACCTCGAATACGACCTCGAAGACTACGACGCGCTCCTCGAACCGCTCGTCTCGGGCCGCGCCGCCTTCACCCTCGGTGCCCGCCACGGCGGCAGCGCGTGGAAGATGCGCGAGTTCACCGGCCAGCGCTGGCTCAGCTCCGCGCTGAATTTCGGCCACTGGTTTTTCACCACGCTCGTCAACGTCCTTTTCCTCCAGCGGCTCAAGGATCCGTTCACGATGTTCAAAGTCTTCCGCCGCGACTGCCTCTTCGGTTTGAAGTTCGAGTGCAACCGCTTCGACTTCGACTACGAGCTGCTCATCAAGCTCCTGCGCAAAGGCTACCAGCCCATCGAGCTGCCGGTGAACTACCGCTCGCGCTCGTTCAAAGAGGGCAAGAAAGTGTCGCTGTTTGGCGACCCGCTTTCGTGGTTGAAAGTGTGCTTCAAGCTGCGCCTCACGCGCATTGATCCGATGGCGGAAACCGAGCGCGCCCGAGCCGCCGCCACACCGGTGCAGACTGCGCAATCCGTGGGCGAGCCCGTCGCGGCTCAGGCGTAAATGACCCGCGCGTTCATCACCGGCGGGGCCGGATTCATCGGCAGCAGTCTCGTCGATCGGTTGCTCGCCGACGGCTGCGAGGTCGTGGCGTGGGACAATTTCTCGACCGGCCAGGAGCGCTTTTTGGAGCAGGCGAAAAGGCACCCGTCTTTCGAACTCATCCGCGGCGACAACCTCGACGCCGCCAAGCTCACCGCCGCAATGGCCGACTGCGACATGGTCTTCCACCTCGCTGCCAATGCCGACGTGCGCTTCGGCCTCGAGCATCCCGGCCGCGACCTCCAGCAAAACACCATCGCCACTTTCAACGTCCTCGAAGCCATGCGCGCCAACGGCATCAAACGCATCGCCTTCTCCTCGACCGGCTCCGTCTATGGCGAAACCGAAATCGTCCCGACGCCGGAGACCGCGCCCTTCCCCGTGCAGACCTCGCTCTACGGGGCGTCGAAAATGGCGGGCGAAGGCATGATCTCCGCCTACTGCGAGGGCTTCGGCTGCGAGGCTTACATCTTCCGTTTCGTCTCGATCCTCGGCGAGCGCTACACGCACGGCCACGTCTTCGATTTCTACAAGCAGCTCCTCGCCCACCCCGACTATCTCGAAGTGCTCGGCGACGGCTCGCAGCGCAAATCCTATCTCCACATCGGCGACTGCCTCGACGCCGTGCTCCACGTCATCCGTGCGGGCACTGCGAGCGACGCGAAGCACCGCGTGCAAATCTACAACCTCGGCACCTTCGACTACTGCCATGTCAAAAACTCGATCGCGTGGATTTGCGAGCGACTCGGGTTGAAACCAGAGCTGCGCTTCGCCGGCGGCAAGCGCGGCTGGGTGGGCGACAATCCGTTCATCTTCCTCGACACCGCGAAAATCCGCGCGACGGGATGGCAGCCGAAAATGAGCATCCAGCAAGGCGTGGTGCGCACCGTGGAATGGCTCGCGGAAAACCAGTGGGTGCTCGAATCGCGAGCCTAAGCCGCTCACCGCGATGAAGATCACGGTTCTCGGTCTCTGGCATCTCGGCTGCGTGACGGCGGCCTGCTGCGCCCGGCATTTCCAAGTCACGGGCCTCGACTTCGACGCCACGCTGATCAACGGACTCCGCGCCGGAAAAGCACCGCTCCTCGAACCCGGTCTCGACGAACTCATTGCCGCAAACATCACGACAGGCTGGCTCGACTTTTCCACCGATCCCGCCGCCTGCCGCGATGCCGACGTGCTCTGGGTGACCTACGACACGCCGGTGAACGACGCCGACGAATCCGACGCCGCGCAAGTGCTGGAGCCACTCCGGCGCGTGCTCGGCGAATTGCGCCGCGGCGCCGTCGTGCTGATTTCTTCGCAACTGCCGGTCGGCACCTGCGGGATGCTGGAGCGTGAGTTTCCGCAATTTCACTTCGCCTGCTCGCCGGAAAATCTGCGCCTCGGCCGTGCCCTCGATGCTTTCGAAAAAGCCGAGCGCATCATCGTCGGCACGCGCACCGACGCGCCGAAACCGCTGCTCGAAAAGCTGCTCGCGCCATTTACCGAACGCATCATTTTCATGCGCACGGAATCGGCAGAGATGGTGAAGCACGCGCTCAATTCCTTCCTCGCAGTCTCGATCACCTTCATCAACGAAGTCGCGCGCGTCTGCGAACATGTCGGTGCGGACGCGGCGGAAGTTTCCGCCGGCTTGAAGAGCGAACCGCGCATCGGTCCGCGTGCCTATCTTGGAGCGGGCGGACCTTTCGCCGGCGGCACGCTGGCGCGCGATGTCGTGACGCTCAGCGCGCTCGGTGCGCGGTTCGGCGAACCGCTCGCGGTGATCCCGGCGATCAAGCAGAGCAACGACCTGCATCGCGGCTGGAGTTTCCGCCGCCTGCAAAGCCGCTTTGGCGAACTGCGCGGACGCACCTTTGCAGTGCTCGGCCTCACCTACACGCCGAACACCAACACGCTCCGCCGCAGCGCCGCTGTCGAACTGTGTCAGCAATTGCTCGCCGCCGGGGCGAATGTCCGGGCGCACGATCCCGGCGTGCGCGATCTGCCGTCAGAACTCGCCGCCGTGAAGCTGGGCGATCTGCCCGCAACGCTCGCGGATGCTGATGCCGTGGTCGTTTGCACGGAGTGGCCGCAGTTTCGCAATGCGCCGTGGCCGCAATTCGTGCGCCTCCTCCGCCAGCCCGTCGTGGTCGATGCCAACCGATTTTTGGAGAAGCCTTTGCTCGCGTGCGACGCGGTCGAGCACCTATCTGTCGGCCACCCCACATGAAACTTTCCGCACTCAACGCCATCATCACCGGGGCCAGCCAGGGGCTCGGCAAAGCCATCGCTGCACAGTTCCTCGCAGACGGCGCGAGCGTGCTCATCTGCGCCCGCGACGCCGTGCTGCTCGCGCAGACGCGCGACGAGCTGGCGGCCCATGGCGGGCGCGTGCTCGCCCAGGCGTGCGACGTTTCCGACGAGGCTCAGGTCGCAGCGATGACGGATGTCGCGATGCGCGAATTCGGCGCGGTGCATGTGCTGGTCAGCAACGCGGGCGTGTACGGCCCGATGGGCCCAACCGAAGAAGTGGACCTCCGCGAGTGGATGCGCGCGATCGAAATCAATCTCTACGGTACCCTCCTGCCGTGCCGTGCTCTCATCCCGCATTTCAAAAAGGCTGGACGCGGAAAGATCATCGTCGTCTCCGGCGGCGGCGCGACCAATCCGATGCCGAATGTCAGCGCCTACGCGGCGTCGAAAGCGGCGCTCGTGCGATTGATGGAGACGCTCGCCGAGGAATTGAGATCACACGGGATCGATGTGAACGCGGTCGCGCCGGGCGCGCTGCAAACCCGGCTCATCGAGCAGGTGGTGGCCGCAGGTCCGGAGAAAGTGGGCGCGGCCTTTTTCGCGAAGAATAAAAAATGGGCCGACGAAGGCGCGACGCCGCTCGCCCTCGGCGCGGGTCTCTGCGCGTATCTCGCATCGGCGGAGAGCGACGGGATCACGGGCAAGCTCATCAGCGCGCAATGGGACGCGTGGGCGCAGCTCCACGAGCACCGCGCGCAGCTCGCGGACTCGGATATTTACTGCCTCCGGCGAATCGTGCCGGAGGATCGCGGCGTGAAATTCTAACGGACATGGAAGCGCCTCTCGACTTCGCCATTGTCGGCTGCGGCCTCATCGGTCGGAAACGCGCCACGCAGCTCGCGGGCGGGCGGCTGGTGGTGGCGTGCGATTTGGATCAATCCCGCGCGGATGGGCTTGCCGCCTTGG
Source organism: Chthoniobacter sp. (assembly GCA_043758435.1). GTDB lineage: Bacteria > Verrucomicrobiota > Verrucomicrobiia > Chthoniobacterales > Chthoniobacteraceae > Chthoniobacter. Next base: position 2,645 of record JAYVNN010000083.1, on the reverse strand, counting down.
TTCCCGGGTGCCGGGCGACGACTGATCTTGCCGAGGCGCTGCGCTCGTCGGAGGTCGTCGTCGTCGCTACGGCCAATCACGCGCTCGCGCCGCTCGCGCTCGAAGCGGTGAAGGCGGGCAAGCATGTGCTCATCGAAAAGCCCGGCGCGATCCGCGCGAGCGAACTCGAAGCGCTCGCTGCCGAGGCCGAGGCGCACGGAGTGTGCGTGCGCATCGGCTACAACCACCGCTTTCACCCCGCGCTGCGCAAGGCGCGCGAACTCATCGATGCCGGCGCGATTGGCGAGCTGATGTTTCTCCGCGGGCGCTACGGTCACGGCGGACGGCTCGGCTACGAAAAGGAATGGCGCTCCGATCCGAAGCTCTCCGGCGGTGGCGAACTCATCGATCAAGGCGTGCATCTCATCGACCTCGCGGGCTGGTTTCTCGGCGATTTCACAAGCATCGAAGGCCACGCGACGACGAGTTTTTGGGACATGCCGGTGGACGACAACGCCTTTCTCAATCTCCGCACCGCCGTCGGGCAGACCGCATGGCTGCAAGTGAGCTGCACCGAGTGGAAGAATCTTTTCTCGCTCGAAATCTACGGACGCACCGGGAAGCTGCACCTCGAAGGTCTGGGCGGCAGCTACGGCGTGGAGCGGCTGGCCTTTTACAAAATGCTGCCGGAGATGGGGCCGCCGGAGACGGCGATTTTCGAGTATCCGCGCGGGGACGATTCGTGGCGTTTGGAAATGGCAGAGTTTCTCGAAGACATCCGTCTGCGCCGCACGCCGCGACCCGGCTTGCGCGAAGGCATTGCGACGCTCCGCACCGTCGAAACCATCTACCAAAAAAGCGGCTACCTATGATCATCACGCGCTCACCTCTTCGCATTTCGCTCGGCGGCGGCGGTACCGATTTGCCGTCGTATTACGAGGAGCACGGCGGCTTCCTCATCGCCGCGGCCATCGACAAGTATGTCTATATCACCGTCCACAAAACCTTCGTGGAGGAGATGATCGTGAAATACTCGAAGGTCGAGCGCGTGGCGCACGCGACCGAGCTGGAGCATCCCATCGTGCGCGAAGCCTGCGCGCTGCTGCAGATGGACGGACGCTCGCTGGAGATCACGTCGATGGCCGACATCCCTGCGGGCACCGGCCTCGGCTCGTCCGGGAGCTTCACCACGGCGCTGCTGAAGGCGCTGCACGCTTACCAGAAAAACATCGTGCGCCCGGCGGAGATCGCCGCGCAGGCGTGCCAAATCGAGCTGGAAAAACTGCACGAACCCATCGGCAAGCAGGACCAGTACATCGCGGCGGTCGGCGGGCTCACGTCGTTCCATTTTATGCCGAGTGGAAAGGTGGAAATCCTGCCCGTCGAGATCGAGGAGGAGACGCTGTTCAATTTGCAGGACAACCTGCTGATGTTCTTCACCGGCTACACCCGCTCGGCGTCGAAGATTTTGAAAGAGCAGAACGACAAAACGAAGAGAGTGGACAAGGGGATGATCGAGAATCTGCATTTCGTCAAAGAGCTGGGAGTGCAAAGCAAGGATGCGCTGGAGTCTGGCAATCTGCGCGAGTTCGCGCGGCTCATGGACGTGCATTGGCAGCGGAAAAAGGAGCGCTCCGGCGGGATGAGCAACGGGGAGATCAACGCGTGGTACGACTTCGCGATGGCGAACGGCGCGCTCGGCGGGAAGCTCATTGGCGCGGGCGGTGGTGGGTTCCTGATGTTCTACTCGGAGCAGACCACGCGGCTGCGGCGCGCGATGCGTGAGCAGGGGCTGCGGGAGGTGCGGTTCAGGTTCGATTTCGAGGGGACGAAGATTGTTGCGCAGGATTGAGGATGGTCATGAAAAGCCACGGGAGTTTTACCGCAAAGACGCAGAGGGGCGCAGAGGAAGGAAAATTACCGTCCGCCGTCGATCTCTGCGTTTCTCCGCGTCCTCTGCGCCTCTGCGGTAAATCTGAAACTTTTGCTTCGGAATGAGCGTCGATCCGATGCCGGTGGCAATTCTCGCGGGCGGGCTGGCGACACGGCTGCGTCCAATGACGGAGAAGATTCCGAAGGCGCTGGTGTTGGTCGCAGGCGAGCCGTTTCTCGCGCATCAACTTCGGCTGTTGCAGACGCGGGGTTTGCGGCGGGCGGTGGTGTGCGTGGGGTATTTGGGGGAGATGATTGAGAGCGAGTTTGGCGATGGGGCGACGTTTGGGATGGATCTGAGTTATTCATTCGACGGGCCGGTGCTGCTCGGCACGGGCGGCGCGCTACGGCAGGCGCTGCCGCTGCTGGGCGAGGAGTTTTTCACGCTCTACGGCGACTCGTATCTGCCGATCGATTACGCGGCGGTGGCGTCAGCTTTCCGCGCGAGCGGGCAGCCGGGGCTGATGACGGTTTTCAAAAACGAAGGCGCGTGGGACACGAGCAATGTGGAGTTCGAGGACGGGCGCATCGTCCGCTACGACAAACGCGAGCGCACCCCGGCGATGCGGCATATCGACTACGGGCTCGGCGCGTTTCGCGCGTCGGTTTTTGCGGAGCGACCCGCAGGCTTGGCCTTCGATCTCGCCGACGTGCAGCGCGGATTGGTTGCCAAGGGCGCGCTCGCCGGGCATGAAGTTTTTCAGCGCTTTTACGAGAACGGCTCGCACGCCGGC
>JAYVNN010000082.1:0-6548 GCA_043758435.1 Chthoniobacter sp. | reverse complement strand
GCTTTGCGAACTCCCATACTCGTCCCGAGTGGATGATCCTCGAAGTGCTCCCGGTCATCCCGCCCGACCTGCGCCCTCTCGTCCCGCTCGAAGGCGGACGTTTCGCGACCAGCGATCTTAATGATCTCTACCGCCGCGTTATCAACCGGAACAACCGGCTCAAGAACCTGCTCCAGCTCAAGACGCCGGATGTCATCATCCGCAATGAAAAGCGCATGCTTCAGGAAGCTGTCGATGCGCTCTTTGACAATGGCCGCCATGGCCGCGCTGTCACCGGTGCTGGCAACCGTCCGCTCAAATCTCTGAGCGACATGCTCAAGGGCAAAGGTGGGCGTTTCCGCCAAAACCTGCTTGGCAAGCGCGTCGATTACTCGGGCCGTTCGGTCATCGTCATCGGGCCGGAGCTGAAGCTTCACCAATGCGGTCTGCCAAAGAAAATGGCGCTTGTGCTGTTTGAGCCGTTCATCATTCGCCGTCTGAAAGAACTCGGCTATGTCCACACCGTCCGCAGCGCGAAGAAAATGATCGAGCGCCAGACGCCGGAGGTCTGGGACATCCTCGAAGAAGTAACCAAGGGCCACCCGGTTCTGCTGAACCGCGCACCAACCCTGCACCGTCTGTCGATCCAGGCCTTCGAGCCGCAGTTGATCGAGGGTGAAGCCATCCGCATTCATCCGCTCGTTTGTACCGCTTACAACGCGGACTTTGATGGCGATCAGATGGCCGTCCACGTCCCGTTGTCCGTCGAGGCGCAGTTGGAAGCGCGCATGCTCATGCTGGCACCGAACAACCTGTTCTCGCCCGCCAGTGGCAAGCCGATCACCACGCCGTCGCAAGATCTCGTCCTTGGTTGCTACTACCTCACGCAGACGCCGCGCAAGCTCGTCGCCGGCAAGGAAGCCGACCGCATGCCGCTCTTCGCCGACGCTACCGAAGTCGAATTCGCCATGGCGGAAGGCAGTGTGAAGGTTCACGATCGCATCCGTTTCAAAAACCCCGATCTCGGGAAGGCGACCGTCTATGGTGACGACACCAAGCACGTCATCGAAACCACCGCGGGCCGCGTTGTCTTCAACGAAATCTGGCCGCAAGGCGTGGGCTTCTTCAACAAGGCCTGCGGCAAGAAGCAGATCTCCGATGTTATCTTCCGCACCTACCAGGCGGCGGGTCATCAGGCCACGGTCGATACCCTCGACCGGCTCAAGGAACTCGGCTTCTACTGGGCGATGAAGGCGGGCGTTTCCATCGGTATCATCGACATGATCATTCCGAAGGAGAAGCACGTCGAACTCGAGAGCGCCTACAAGCAGATCGCCGTCGTCGAGAAGCAGTATCGTTCCGGTATCATCACCGACGGCGAGCGCTACAACAAGATCATCGACGTCTGGACCCACGCTGGTAACACCATTGCCGACGTGATGATCCAGACCCTCGAACACAACGAGGGCCGCAAGGAACTGAACCCCGTGTACGTCATGGTCGATTCCGGTGCGCGCGGTAACAAACAGCAGGTGAAACAGCTCGCCGGCATGCGCGGCCTCATGGCCAAGCCCAGCGGCGAAATCATCGAACGCCCGATTACCTCGAACTTCCGGGAGGGTCTGACCGTGCTCGAATACTTCATCTCCACGCACGGTGCCCGCAAAGGTCTCGCCGATACCGCGCTTAAGACCGCCGACTCCGGCTATCTTACCCGCAAGCTCGTCGATGCCTCGCAGGACGTCATCATTTACGAAGACGACTGCGGCACCACGCTCGGCATCGTCGTCCGCCCGATCTACGAGGGCGACGAAGAGGTCGTCGATCTCGCCACGCGCCTCATCGGCCGCGTTTCGTGCGAGACCGTGAAGGATCCCGTCACCGCGACCACGATCCTGAAAAAGAACACGCTCATCGAGGAGAAGACTGCGCTCGCCGTCGAGAAGATCGGCATCGAGCAGTTGAAGATTCGTTCCGTGCTGACCTGCGAAAGCAAGCGGGGCTGCTGCGCGAAGTGCTATGGCCGCAACCTGGCGACCGGCCAGATGGTCAAGCTCGGCGAGGCTGTCGGCATCATCGCCGCGCAGTCCATCGGCGAGCCGGGCACGCAGTTGACCATGCGCACCTTCCACATCGGCGGCGTTGCCTCCGGCACGTTCAAGCAGCCGATTGTTAAGGCGAAAAATGATGGCGACATCCGCTTTAATGAACTCAAGGCCGTGCTGAACACCGAAGGCCAATGGGTCGCGTTGAATAAGAACGGCAGTGTCACCATCCACTCGAAGGATGGCCGCGAAGTGGAGCGTTATGTCATCGTGGTCGGCTCCACCATTTCCATTGCCGACGGCGGCCATGTGAAAAAGGGTGAGGCTTTCATCCAGTGGGATCCGCATAACGTCCCGATTCTCACCGAGAAGGCGGGCCGTGTGGAATTCCGCGACATGATTCCCGGAGTTACCGTGAAGAGCGAAGTCGATGAGGGCACCGGTCTTAAGGGAACCGTGGTTATCGAGCACAAGGAGGATTTGCACCCGCAGATCGTCATCGTGGACGAAAAGACCAAGGACATTCTGGCGAGTTACTCCATTCCGGCCGGCGCGCACGTTGCCGTCACGGAAGGGAAGAAAATCCAAGCTGGCTCACTCCTCGCGAAAACCCCGCGCAAGGTTGCCAAGACCAAGGACATCACCGGTGGTCTGCCGCGTGTGGCCGAATTGTTTGAGGCCCGCCGTCCGAAGGACGCGTCCGAGATCGCCAAGATCGACGGCTCCGTTGAAATCGGCGGCACCGTGCGTGGCAAGCGCAAGATCATCGTCACCGACGCCGAGACCGGCGCCGAGGAAGAGCATCTCGTGCCGATGCAAAAGCACATCATCGTCCTCAAGGGCGACTTCGTGAAGAAGGGCCAGCAGCTCACCGATGGCCCCGTCGTCCCGCATGACATCCTCGATGTCTGCGGCCCGCAGGCGCTCCAAGAATACATGGTCAACGAAGTCCAGGAAGTCTATCGCCTCCAAGGCGTCGAGATCGCCGACAAGCACATCGAGATCATCGTCCGCCAGATGCTCCGCAAAGTGAAAGTCACCGAACCCGGCGACACCTCACTCCTGTGGGGCGACCAGATCGACCGCCTCGCTTTCGAGAAAGAGAACGAGGAAGTCGAGAAGAAGGGTGGCAAGCCCGCCGAGGCTGTCCCCGTCCTGCTCGGCATCACCAAAGCCTCGCTCGAAACCGACTCCTTCATCTCCGCCGCGTCGTTCCAGGACACCACCCGCGTCCTCACCGAAGCCGCGACCCTCGGCCGCGTGGACAACCTCCGCGGCTTCAAGGAGAACGTCATCATGGGGCACCTCATCCCGGCGGGCACCGGCTTCCCGATCCACCGCGACATCAAGATCGTGAACCTCGGCGAGAGCCTGCCGCCGATCGAGAGCGAAGAGCCCGAGCCTGCGGTCGGCTAAGAGCGACTCCGCAATAATCCCGAACCTGCGAAGGTCGAAGGCCGTGAGGTCTTCGGCCTTCGCCGTTTGCGGGCCATGGATTGAAACTTAGATCAGACGGACAGACCGCAGATTTTAGAAAATCTGCGGCACCCCTCGGGCCGCAAATCCCTCCCGCGCGTGGTCAGCAACTTGCTAATTCACTGGCAATGGCTTCCGCCCGCCCATTTCCACGCCTCTGCTGCACGCTCCTTCTTGTGCTCGCTGCCACGTCGAGCCACGCGCTCCAGCTCGGGGAAAATGAGGCGCAGATCACCGCGCGCCACGGTGCGCCGGCGGTCGAGGATCACGGGCGGCATCTCGCGGTTTATTTTTGGGAAGGTTGGTCTGCGCAGCTCGAATTCAAGGACGGCGTGGTCGGCAAACTCACCTACCGCTGCCACACCGCCCTCGGCGACGCCGAAATCCAATCGCTCCTCCAGGCCAACGGCGGCGCCGGGCGCTGGCGCGAAACGACGGCCCCCGGCGTGAAGGCGCGCGCGTGGACGCGCGATGACGGAGCCCTCGCGGTCACCGATGCGGCGCGTCCCACCGGGATGATTTTCCAAACCGGAGTCGCCACCGCTGGGGCCATCCTCACCGACAGCTTTTTGCTCTTCGACGCGCCGGCGAATCCGACCGCGCTTCCGCCGGCGACCCCGCGGGATGAACCCCTCGTGCGCTCCAACGCCGCACCGCCGCGCCGCCCAGAACCACCACCGCCGGCTAATGAAAGCCTGACTGAAATTTTCGCGCCCGCACCGTCGGTGCCGTCTGCCGTTGACGCCCAAAAGCCGGAGGAAAAAACGGTGACCGTTGCACCTGCTGCCGCTCCGGTGGAAATCGTTGCTGTGGCCACTCCCGCTCCCTCCGGCGGATTCGCCCGCGCGGCTTTCGGCGGCCTCGCCGGCGTGGGGTTGATCGCAGCGCTGTTTTTCGTCTTTCTCGCGAAACGTCAGCCGGTTCGCGCTGTGCCATCCGCCGCGCCGCCGGTCGTGCCGCCAGCACCCTCGGCCGCCGCGGACGACACGCTGGATTTGGATTCTCTCCGCGCGGATCAGATCGAATTGCTGCTCGGCGAAATCTTTCGCCGCCAGGGCTACACCGTCGAAATTTCCGCCGCGCTCGGGGCCGATGGCGGCAGCGATCTCACGCTGCGTCGCGACGGCGAAAGCATCCCCGTGCAGAGCAAGGACTGGCCCGCCGCGCGCGTCACCGAGCAGGAGGTGCGCGAATTTTACGGCCTCATGGCCGGCACCGCTGCGCCGCGCGGCGTCCTCGTGACGACCGGCAGTTTCTCCCGCGAGGCGCGCGATCTAGCGGCGGAAAAATCCATCGAACTCATCGACCGCGCCGGTCTCGCCCAGCGCATCGCCGCCGTGCGTCGGCCGGACGAAAACTTCTTCGACGTGGCGAGCTGGATCGGCGACTTCACCACCTCCGCCCGCATCTTCGATCCCGAATGTCCGTGCTGCGCGCAGGCGATGGTCATCCGCCACCACCGCGCCGACGGCTCCGCCCACTGGGCCTGCGCCACCTACCCCCGCTGCGCCGGCAAGCGCGAGACCCGGCGCGATCTGCTCACCGTTCCGCTCGCGGCGTAGCGGCAAGTGACAGGGAAATTTGTGGGGCGCTTCGCGGCGGCTGGAAAGCCACCGCTCCCGGAACCGGCTGCATCCTCGCTGCGCTGCCGCGCGTAAATGTATTGCGCTTTGGGGATTGTCCGCCTTTCTCCTACGACCATCCCATGCACTTTACTTTTTCCATTTATCCAATCCACCGCCCGGCATCCGCCGTCGGCTGAGGGGCGCACTATCGGCAGTGGCCAACATCCCTTTTCCCACAGCCCGATCGCTCGGACGCATCCTCGTCACGCTTCGGCAGTGGTTTGACTCCGACTATTTTCCCGAGGGCGAGCAGGCCGTGCGCGCACGCCCAGATCGCTTCGAGTTCCGGCGCTGCCTGCCGTTCGTCTTCCTTCATCTCGGATGCTTTGCGGTCGTGGCGGTGGGCTGGAGTTGGAGCGCGGTCGTGGTTGCGGCGGCGCTCTATTTCGTGCGGATGTTTGCGATCACCGGGTTCTACCACCGCTACTTTTCGCACCGCACTTTTCACACTTCGCGCGCCGCGCAGTTCGCCTTTGCCGTGCTCGGCAATACTTCCGTGCAACGCGGCGCGCTGTGGTGGGCGGCGGTGCATCGGCATCACCACCGGCACGCCGACCAGGAGCACGATGTCCACTCGCCCACGCTGAGCGGATTCTGGTGGGCGCACATCGGCTGGATGACGAGCAGCAAAAACTTTCCGACCGACTACGGCGCGATCCGCGACCTCGCGAAATTCCCCGAACTCGTCTTCCTCAACCGCTTCGATCTCGTCGTCCCCGCCATCTTTGGCGCGCTCCTTTTCGCCCTCGGCGAAATGCTTCGCTGGCTCGCGCCGGGGCTCGGCACGTCGGGCGGACAGATTTTCGTGTGGGGCTTTTTCATCAGCACCGTCCTCCTGCTCCACGGCACGCTGTTCATCAATTCGCTCGCCCACGTCTTGGGCTCGCGCCGTTTCGCCACCGACGACGACAGCCGCAACAATCTCGCGCTCGCGCTCATCACCCTCGGCGAAGGCTGGCACAACAACCATCACCGCTGCATGACCGCGGCGCGTCAGGGCTTTTTTTGGTGGGAAATCGACGTGACTTATTACGCGCTCAAAGCGCTCTCGTGGACCGGCCTCATCTGGGATTTGAAAGCCGTGCCGCGGAGCATCTACGAGGAGGCGCGCAAACCGCAGACGGTCGCGGAAGCGGCTTAGACAAAGGGCTGGCGCATGCAAACGCTCGCCATCATCGGGACCGGCATCGCGGGGCTGGGCTGCGCGCATTTTCTGCACGCGCGCTACGACCTCACGCTCTACGAGCAGGCCGGTTACGCGGGCGGGCACACGAATACGATCACCGTGGATGAGCATGGCCGCGCGGTGCCCATCGACACCGGCTTCATGGTTTTCAACCACGTCACCTACCCGAATCTCACGCGGCTTTTCCGCGAACTCGGCGTGGAGACGAAGCCGACGGAAATGTCCTTCAGCGTGCAG
>JAYVNN010000081.1:0-6578 GCA_043758435.1 Chthoniobacter sp. | reverse complement strand
CGCCATAATGGCGAGGATGGAGCGCAGGTAATGCTGGTTCGTGCCCATGCGTCCGGTGACGCCGTTGAGGATGATGCCGATGGTCATTTGCGGAGGGTGAAAGTTGAGCGTGGAGCGGCGCTGGCTTTTTGGAAAATGCGGGCCGGATGATGTCCGCGCCAAGCCGATTGGCAAATTCGTTCCGCGCTACTTCGCTGGATAGCGCCAGACCCAGTCGGCCTGTTGCGAGGCGCTGGCTTTCGGGTCGATGACGCCGCCGTCGTCGCGCAGGTCGGGGCCCACGGAGTAGAGCAAAAAGCTGCCGTCCTCGGTGCGGCGGTAGCGGTAGGGTTCGCCGTTCACGATTTCCGCCGGCAGCGCCGGGAGAAACTCCGGCACCAGCTCGGAAAGAGCCTGGGGAAAGGCCCCGCGGGCGAGGCGGCACCGCTCCAGCGCGCAGGCGAGGCGCGCGAGGTCTGTCATGGTGCGGCCCGGACGAAGTGCGCTTCGATGTCTTCCATCACTGGAGCGATCAGCATGAATGGCATCCACCTGATTTTGGCGGGCATCTTGGTGGTTTTTTTTGGCGAGGAAGGGACGGTCCGCTCGCCGAAAAAGCGCCGCTGCGCCGGATCGATCCGCGCCAGCAACTCATCGTAGAAATGGTTCATCCGCACCTTGCTTTGATCGACCCAGCCGGACGGATAGAGATAGAGGACCCACGAATTAGACTGCAAAGAGCGGTCTCCCATGCTTGCGACTGCGAACAAATCCTGCGGTTTTTCGTAGAGCTGATTGATGATCAGATTTGTCGCGCCGCGTTCGCTGCCCATCGAAAAAAGGTAAGCTCTGAACCAGTCGAGCGCCGCCAGATTGTCGGCGATTTTGTGCAACTCAGGCTCGGCCCATTGCTGACGGGCGAGACCTGCCCAAACCGCGTTTTGCATAACGATGACTGAGGCAAGGCGCACAAGCCCGGAGATTATCGCCGGTTCGTCGGTGATCGCTGCGGAAAGCAGCAGGCCGTCGTGAAAATCCTCGTACGCCGCGGCGCTCTGGCCGAGATCAAGGTGCGCGGTGCAGCGCAGCGCGCAGAGCTTTGCAGCGTTTTTGATGAGCCCGAGATGCGGCAGCGGAGTGGAGGCGCCCTTTTCCCAATGCACCGGAAACCGGCAGTGCGGACGAGTGCTGGCGGCGTCGAGCTGGGCGAGGGGCGCGGCGAATTTTTCGAGGGCGAGCAGCACATCGGCTGCTGCGTTGTCGGAGGCGACCGGCAGCAGTCCGGCTTCGACGAAATACTGCTGCCACTCGGCGAGGTCGATGCGCCGCTGTTTCGCCATGTCGGAAAAATTCGGCAACTCCGCGCCCTTGGCGTCGGGGAGTTTGAGAGGGTCGGGCACTTCCTGTTTGGCATCTGCGGCGCGGAAGGCGGCGTCGAAGATGGGGATGCTGGCGAAGTTTTCGGCGTCGGGAATTTCCGGCGGGATGGAGGCGGCGAAATCGAGTTGCACACCGCGCGCCTGCGCCGCGGTTTCGTAGGCCCGCCACGCTGCGCGCCCGCGATATTTTTCCACGAGGTAAAAGCCAGGGATGAGCGTGAGTGCGAGGATGGCGAGGAGCGCCGCGCCGAGAAAAAGCCAGAGCAGCAGCGGCCGGCCTTTTGCCGCCAGCGGTGGGGGAGTGAGTGGAGGCGTGGACATGGGAAGGATGCGCGGGCGGGGCAGGGGATTTGCCTAAAGTTTCACGATGAAGCGGCGGACGAAACGGGTGAAGGCGCGGCGGGCGGGAGGGAGGCCGCGGAGGAAGCGGACGAAGGGGCTGATTTGCGCACGGTGGTGGGCGAGGTAGCGGACGAGGGCGAGCGGGCGGGGACGCTGGGCGGCGAGGTCGAACCACTCGGCGAAGGGCACGGGCAAAGGCGCGCGGGCGGCATCGCTGATCGCGCGGACGGCGAGGAGCGGCACGCCGGCGCGGGCGCAGGCGGCGGCGATGGACGCGGTTTCCATGTCCACGCCGAGCGCGCCGGTGGCGGCGAAGAGCGCGGATTTTTCGGCGACGGTCTCGGCGGCGCGCGGCTGGCTGGTGAGCGTGCCGAAGAAGGCGTGCGGGTCATCGCCGAGCAGCGCGCGGCTTTGCGCGACGAGCGCAGGCGCGGAGAAATTTTCCGCAATGAGCAGGTCGCCGGTCACGAGGCGCGGATCGAGCCCGCCCGCGAAGCCTGTGCTGATGAGCATCCGCGGGCGATGCACGGCGAGCAGGGCGGAGATATTTTCCGCCGCCGCGGCCGGGCCGACGCCGGTGTGGGCGACGAGCACTTCCTCGAGGCCGACGCTGCCCAGCAGCCACGGCTGCGCCGCTCCGCCCACGACGCCCGCGTGGCGCAGGGCGTGGCGGAAGTCCCCGCTTTCCTGCGGGAGGGCAAAGGTGACGGCGATCATCGTGGGGGGAATCAATGAGTGAATGAGGGAATGAGTCAATGAGTGGAGCGCGGCTAGAATGAGAGACCGCCGCGCTCGGCGAGAAAATGGGTGGTCAGGGAAAAACCGGCTCGCTATGTTCCCGCACCTTCGCGCAAAAAACTCCCCATGCTCTCCGACCGCCGCTTTCCCATCGCCGCTCTCGTCTGCTCCGCCGGAGCACTGTGGGCGGGCGCCGCCGTGCAGGCGCAGGCTCCGGCGGCGGTCGACCGCGATGCGCAGATGATGCAGAAGGGCGAGCAGCTTTCCAATGAAGGGAAGCATGGGGAGGCGGCGGCGAACTACGAGGCGCTGGTGAAGCAGTTCCCCACTTCGGGGCTGGTGACGGAGGCGAATTTTCGCGCGGGTTACGCCTATTACAATGCGGGCAATTACGATGCGGCGGTGGCGGCTTTCAAAAAGGTGCTCGACGAAAAAAAGCCCGTGCCGGAATTCGTCGAGCTGGCGCTCAGCCTGACGCCGCAGGTGCTCGCGGCGAAGGCGGGCAAGCTGCCGGCGAACGATCCGAACCGGAAGACGGCGCTGGAGGAGGCGGTGAAGCAGTTCGACGTGTACCTCGCGAAATATCCCGCGAGCGAGGAGGTGGAGTCGGCGAACTACAGCAAGGCGCTCGCGCTTTACCAGCTCGGAAAATATGACGCGGCGGCCACGGTGCTGCGCGCGAGCATGCAGAAATTCGCGGCCAGCCCGACGGTGCAGGACACGCAGTACCTCCTCGCGCTGACCATCGGCACGATCGCGAATGTGGCGATGCAAAATGCGCCGGGGGAAAACAAGGCCGCCGACGCGCAGTACGACGAGGCGGAGAAACTTTTGCGCGACATCATCACCACGCGGAAGAACCTCGCGCTGGCCAATGACGCGCAGTTTCAGGTCGGCGAACTGCTCCTCGCGCGCGGTGGCTTCATCGCGGACAAGGACAGGCAGGCGGCGGTGATGAACCGCGCGCTTGATGCCTACCGCTCGGTGCAGACGAAGGAGTACGTAGTCGCGGCGCAGGAGCAGCGGGTCGCGTATTTCATCGACCTGCGCGCGAAATCCGCGGCGAATCAGGCGCTGTTCAAAAGCCTCAAGCGCGTGATCGAAAAGGAGCAGGAGAAGCTCGCGCAGTTCAAGCAACGTGCCGATGACACGGTGACGGCGAAGATCAAGTGTGGGCAGATTTTCTCCCAGCTCGGCAGGAATGACGAATCGCGGATGGTGATGAATTTCATCGACCAAGGGGGGCTGGCGACGGAGCCGGAGCAGAAAAAGCTCGTGCTTTATTACATCACGCGGAGCTACGCGGCGCAGAATCTGGCGGCGAAGGCGGAGGAGAAATACAACGCCTTTCAAGCCGCCTACAAAGGCGACGCGCTGGCCCAGGATCTCCCGCTGCTCATGGGCGCGATGTATCTCAGCGAAGACCCGAAGCTGAAGGACGCCAACAAGGCGACGAAGTATTTTGCGGAGGCCGCGCAGCTTTATCCGAACACGAAGGCGGCCTCGACCGCCGTGCTCATGCAGGCGCAGGCGATGATCGCGCTCAAGAATTTCGACGAGGCGCTCAAGGTGCTGAACGAGACGCTGGCGAAGAATCCAGCGAAAGAGCTCGCGGTCGATGCGGAGTTTTACCGCGCGTCCATTTTCGCCCAGACCGGCAAGACCGCGGAGGCCATCGCCGCCTACAAAAAAGTGCGCGACAGCTACGGCGGCACGCCGCAGGCCGAGCAGGCGCACTTTCAGGTCGGGCAGCTTCTCGCCGGCACGGATGCCAAGGCGGCGGTCGGCGAGATGCAGGCCTTCGTCACCAAGTTTCCGAAAAGCCCGCTCGTTCCCGCCGCCATTTTCGCCCTCGGCGGCGCGCAGAATGCCAGCGGGCAGAAGGACGCGGCGCTCGCCACTTTCAAAGACCTCGCGGCGAAATTTCCCAAGAGCGATCCCGCGCCGTACGCCTATTTTGAGCGCGCGAGAATCCTCAACGCGAACCAGAAATTCGACGACTGCATGGCCGTCATGCGCGAGTTCATCAAGGGCTACCCCGACAGCGACAAGCTCTACCTCGCCTACGATTTCGTGGCGCAGATCCACTCCAGCCAGAGCAAAGGCGCGGAGGCCATCGCGACCTACGAGGAATTTGTCGGCAAGCGGCCCAAAGACCCCGCCACGGCCTCCGCGCTGCTCAAGCTCAGCACGCTCTGGAAAGCCTACACCGACGCGCAGGGACCCTACCTCGCCATTGATGAAACGAAGCGCGCCGAGTGGCGCAAAGGCGTGGAGAAAGGCACCGCCGCCGCCGAGCGCCTGCTTGCGGATTTCCCCGACAGTCCCGAGGTCGCGCTCGCGCTGAAAAACCTGCTCGACGTGCAGAAGCTCCAGCAGCAGGTGAAGCTCAAGACCGAGGCCGATGTGGAGAAATACTTCCTGGATCTCGCGGGGAAATTTTCCGGCAAACCCGGCACCAAGGCGAAGATCGTCTTCACCCTCGCCGCCTACACTTTTGAAAAGGACAAGGCCAAGGCCGTGGGGCAAATGGCCAGCGCCTACAAGCCCGACCTGAAATTCGCGCCCGAGGATCTGGACCTCTACGGCCTCGCGCTCATCGACGCGAAAAAGTACGACGAAGCCCTCGCGGTTTATCAAAAGCTCGCCAAGGACTACCCGCTCCCGCCCTCCGGCGGCGGCACGCGCGACGTGCAGGAGGCGCAGGCTATCGCGCTCGCGGGCGAGGGGAAGGCGATGCAGGAAAAGGGCGACAAGGCGGGCGGCGGCGCGAAATTCGCCGAGCTGGAAAAACTCTACGCGTGGTCGCCGAAAATGCTCGAGGTCAACTACGGCATCGCCCTCGACCTGCATGACAAAAAGCAGGACGACGAGGCGATGAAGCGGCTCCTCGATGTCATCAAGGCGCAGAAGGCTCCCGCCGAATTGCGCGCCAAATCCATGCTCCTGCTGGGCCGCGTCCACGAGGACAACCGGCGCTACACCGAGGCCATCGACAACTACGTGAAAATCTCCGTCTATTACAACGCCATCCGGGAGCCCGCCGCGGAGGGGCTCTGGCGCGGCGGCCAGCTCCTCGAGCGCCAGGCTAGCGGCGAAATCCCCATGCCCACGCCGAAGCCCGTGGTCAAAGCCACGCCCAAACCCAAACCGCCCGCGAAGTAGCGACCGCGTCCCTTTTTCCAAAGATGCTCCCACGACTCACCCTGCTCCTGCTCGCCACCCTCCTGTGCCTCGGCGGAGCGGGGTGCAAAGAAAAGCAGACCCTGGCCGAACAGCAGGCGCAGAAAAAAGTCGAGTTTCGCGCCAAGCAGAAGCAGGTCGCGATCAAGGCCTACAAAGACCTCGTGGACAAATATCCCGAGTCGGAATTCACGCCCAAGGCGAAGGAGAAACTCCAGCGCCTCGGCCCGCCCTCGGCCACGCCCGCGCCGAAAAAGCAGTGACCCGGCCCGAGCGCGCCGCCGCCGTCACCGCCGTCCTCGCGCACACCTACCTGGCCGCGCATTGCGAGCTGGACTACGCCACGCCGCTCCAGCTCCTCATCGCCACCATCCTTTCCGCGCAATGCACGGACAAGCGCGTGAACCTCACCACGCCCGCCCTTTTCCGCACCTGCCGCACCGCCGCCGATTACACCGCGCTGCCCGCCGCGCAGCTTGAGGATTTCATCAAGTCCACCGGCTTCTTCCGCGCCAAGGCGAAGAACATCCGCGCCTGCTGCGCCGCCCTCGTCGAGCGCCACGGGGGCGAGGTCCCTCGCACCATGGACGCCCTCACCGCCCTCGCCGGCGTCGGGCGCAAAACCGCGAACGTCGTCCTCGGCAACGCCTTTGGCCTTAACGTCGGCGTCGTCGTGGACACCCATGTCTCCCGGCTCGCCCAGCGCCTCGGCCTGACGAAACAAACCACGCCCGAGAAAATCGAGCGCGACCTCGTGCAATTCATTCCCCGCGCGCAATGGACCCTCTTCAGCCACTGGCTCATCTGGCACGGACGCCGCCGCTGCACCGCGCGCCGTCCCGACTGCGCCGACTGCGAACTGCGCGCCCTCTGCCCCAGCGCGAACCAAGCGCGTCAGTAGGGGAAGCTGCCAGCTTCCTCTACAGACCCGGCGCGCCGGGGCGGGTGGGGGCGCCG
>JAYVNN010000080.1:0-6579 GCA_043758435.1 Chthoniobacter sp. | reverse complement strand
CGAGTTCCACGACGCTCGACGTCCACTCCGGCGGGAATAACCTCGGTCTCACCGCCGACCAGGCGACCGTGGACCTCAACGGCCTGAGCTTCACCGTGGCGGGCCTGGCCCGCACCGACACCACGGGAGCCGGCACCGTCACCAACTACGCGGCGGGAACCAGCACCCTGACCGTGAACAACGCCACGGCCAACACCTACGGCGGCACCCTCGCCGACGGCCTCGGCAAAGTGGCCCTCGTCAAGTCCGGCGCGGGCAACCTGACCCTCAGCGGCAACAACATCTTCAGCGGCGGCCTGACCATCAACGGTGGCACCGTCTTCATGGGCAATGCCAACGCCCTCGGCAGCCAGGCTGCCCCCAACGACCTCACGCTCTCCGGCGGCACCATCGATGCGCGGGGTCTCGCCCAAATCACCTTCGCCGCCCTCAACGGAGCAGGCGGCACCATCACCGACAGCGGCACGCTGGCGGGCACGACCACGCTGGCGGTGGCGAGCGCCAGTAATTCCACCTTTGGCGGCATCGTCGCGGATGGCGCGACCCGTTTTCTCGCTCTGGTCAAACAGGGCGCGGGCATCCAGACGCTCACGGGCACCCATACCTACACCGGCCTGACGGTGATTGGAAACGGGACGCTGCGGCTGGGCGACGGCGTGACCGACGGCTCGATTGCCAACGCGAGTAACATCCTGAACGGCTCGGCTTTGGTCTATAACATCGTCGGCAGCAAAGCCTACAGCGGCGTCATCAGCGGCACGGGCACGGTGACCAAGACCGCCGCGGGCACGCAAACGCTCTCCGGCGCGAATACTTACACCGGGGTCACGACCATTTCGGGCGGCACGCTTTCGATCAATACGATCCAAAACGGCGGCAGCGCGACGGCCAATGCGCTCGGCACGCCCACCGCTGGGGCGAACAGCATCATCAGCCTCTCCGGCGGCGGCACCCTGCGCTACACGGGGGCGGCGGCGGGCAGCAGCGACCGGGTGATCCGCCTCGCCAGCGCCACGCCGACCACGGGGAGCATCGAGGCTTCGGGCACGGTGACTTTGGCCCTGAGCGGCGGGGTGACCAGCGCGGGCACCACGGGCACTTCCACCCTGACCCTGACCGGCACCACTGCCGGGTCGGAAAGCGGGAGCATCGCCGATGGCACCGGGAGCAACATCACCGCGCTCGCCAAAACCGGCGGCGGAACCTGGACGCTGACCGGCACGAGCAACTACTCCGGCGGCACGGCGATTTCCGGCGGCATCCTGAACATCAATACCAATGCCGCGCTCGGCAGCATCTCGGGAGGCGTGGCCATCAGCAATGACGCCACTCTCCAAGCGGCGGCGAACTTGACCACCAACCGCACTTTCACCCTCTCCACGGTGGCCGGCGGAAATATCGACACCAACGGCCAGACGGTGACGCTCGACACCGGCAGCACTGTCACCGGGACCAAGCTGGAAAAAACCGGCGCGGGCATCCTGAACATCAAGGGGACGCAGACCTACAGCAATCTGACCACCACGGGCGGGACGACCAACATCTACACGGCGCTTGGCACGGGCACTTCCACCATCGCGGCCAATGCGGCGCTGAATATCTACGCCAGTCAAACCCTGGCCTCGCTGACCATCGCCGACGGGGTCGAAGTCACCTTCGGTGACGGCCTGCCCTTCATCGGCGAGCCGGACAAATCGGGCGGCTTCGCCGCAGCGTTTGCACCCCCGTCCGGCGGAGTAGCCACCGGCGGCAGTGCCGTCGTGCCCGAGCCCGGTTCGATGGGCCTGCTGCTCGTTGGTGCGCTCGGATTGCTCGCTCGCCGTCGCCGACTGGCCTGAGGCGTGAAAATGGTCGCTCTTGAAAGGATGACAGTAGAAATGTCGCTGCCTAGGGGCTCGGAGAGTCTCTGGTCAACGTGTAAAGCTACGGAATGCAAAATCCCCCTTTCTAAATTCTAATATAGGGTTTATCACCCGAAGTTCATTTTCGCTTTTAGGGCCGATCCTTCTTTGCGTCTGCGCTTTTTTTTCTCTCTTCAATATCCCTCACATGAAACGCCCCATCCGTCGCATCCTCACCGGCTCCATCGCAGCCCTCGCCGCCCTGTCCACCTCCCCGGTCCAGGCCGATAACAACTGGGACGGCGGAGCCGGCGGCTCCTTTCTCTGGACGAACAACGTCAACTGGGGCTTGGACACCGCGCCCAGCTACGGCACCCTGATTTTCAACGGGGCCATCGGCACGACTAACGTCATGGATGCCAGTTACAGCATGAACCAGATCAACTGGAACGGCTCCAGTGCCTGGACGCTGAACAGTTCCGGGGGCTCGGTTCTGAGTCTGTTTGATTTTGGCGGGGTAACCCAGGCGAAAGTCGAAAACTTCGGCACGGGTGGCGTGACCATCAATGCGCCCATCACGTTTGCGGCGACAGCGGGGCCTGCATGGGGGGAAATCAACGCCGTCAATAGCAGCATCACCTTTGGCAGCACCGGCACGCTGACGGTCAATGGGTCGGCGGTCAATGGCATCCGCATGTTTGGCGGCAGCGGAGGCATCTCCACGACCTTCAACAACACGGTTAGCGCCGCGGGCAAATACTTCAGCACCTCGGCGGTGGGTCAGACGGTGAACATCGGCGGGGCTTTCACGGCCAATGAGTTCTATCTGATGAACACCGGCATCCTGAATCTGAATTCCGGGAGCACGCCGAGCATCACCAATATCCGGCTCGGCGGGGATTTCGGCATCACCGGCACTCAGGATCTCACGAAGAGCGGCGTGCTCAACTTCACGTCCGCCACCGGTGGCCAGACCTTCGCGGGCGGCATCACCGCCGTGGCCCTCAACACCTCCGGTGCGCTCGCCGTCAACTCGCAAAATACCAGCGGTAATAACGTCCTCAGCGGTTCGGTCTTTCTCGACTCCGTCCTCGCGATCACGCAATCCGCCGGTGGCAGTCTCACCCTCAGCGGCGCGCTTTCCAACCAGCAGGGTGTCAGCTTCAGCGGTGGCACCATTAACCTCACCGCGGCTTCCTCCGGACGCACGCTGGCGACGGCTACGACCACCATCGGTGCCGGTGTGGTTTCCGTGCAGAATAGCACCGCTCTGGGCAGCAATGGCACGCCAAACACCATCCCGGTCACCGTCAACAACGGTGGTATTTTGGAAGTCAAAACCGGCATCACGCTCGATAACGGCCTCACCACCACCCTCAATAACGGTGCCACCCTCCGCTCCGACGGCTCGAACACCGTCAACGGTCGCGTGCTCATCCCGACCAGCGTCAGCGCCAACAGCGTCACCATTTCCACCGTCAATTCCTCCGACATTTTCACTCTCGGCAATGGTGCCAATGACGTGAGCGGCGGCAATGGCACCGACGACACGATCAACATTTCCGGCCCCGGCACAGTCCTGGCCAGCCAGTCCAGCGACTACATCGGCGCATGGTCGCTCAACGCCGGCACCCTCCAGCTCGGCGCCACCGCCGCTCTCGGCGCCGGAGCCACCACCAAGGTCACTCTGAACGGCGGCAATCTCTCCGGCCGCCTTTCGCTCAGCACCACCTTCACCGGCCCCGGGGCCAATGGCGTCATTGTCACAGCGAACTCGACCGTCACCAGCGACCTGAGCGGAGCGCCGGGCGCGGGCGTGACTTACACCTACGGCCCGCTCTCCATAGGCGCGCAAACGCTGACCACGGCCCGCGGCAGCAATGCCACCAGCGGCACCGGCGGCATTACCTTTGGCGCAGTGACGCTGACGGGTGCGCCGACCTTTGCGCTCGGGGCCAATACCTTGCTGACCTTGGCCGCGGTCACGGGTACCAATACCAATCTGACCTTCAACGGCACCGGGGCGGCCACGGTCACCGGCGTCATCGGCACGGGGACTGGCACCGTGAACGTCAACGGCGGCACCGTTACCTTGGCCAATACTGGCAACACCTTTACCGGCGCGGTGAATGTGGACGGCGCTGGCGTCATCGTCGTCGCTGGCAATAATGGTGGCACGGGCGATCCCACGGCCTTGGGCTCCGGGTCGAAAGTGGTGAATCTCACCAATGGCGGCACCATCCGCGTGACCAGCAACTCGAACCCCACGAGCACGAGCACCAAGATGTTCACCTTCGGCACAGGCGGCGGCGTGCTGGATGTCAACTCGGGAGTGACTTTGATCCTGGATGACAACACGGGCGCGACGGCCCAGCTTCAGGGCAGCGGCAACCTGACCAAAGCCGGCACCGGCATCCTCCAGCTTGGTTACTCCGCCCAGACCTCGCCCGGCTTCGTGGGTTACACCGGGAATATCATCATCAATGCCGGCACGCTCCAAGCCGGTAACGCCAATGGCCTCGGTTCGACCTCCGGCACCACGGCCGTCAATAGCGGTGGTGCTCTCGACTTCTACAGCATTGCCGCCACTTATGCGGAGAACATCAGCATCATCGGCACCGGCCCGGCGGGCAGCGGGGCCTTGTTGAACAGTTCGGCCTCTGCGCAAATCCTGAACGGCACGCTGACCTTGACGGGCCATAGCTCCATCGGCGCCACCAGCACCGGCACGACCACCATCAACGGGGTCATTAGCGACGGGGTCGTCAGCAATGCTTACAATCTGACCAAAGTCGGCACAGGTGCGGCAGCCATTATTCTCGCAGGAGCAAACACCTACACGGGTCTGACTGCCATTCAGGGCGGACAGTTGACTACCACCACCATCGCCAACGTGGGCGGTGGCAATACGGGCCTGGGCAATGTCACGACGGCGGCCGGCGGCACCATTGCCATTGGCAGCGTGGCCACCGCCGGCACCCTCGGCCTGAACCTCACCACGGTCAGCACCACCGACCGGATCATCGACCTGGCGGGCACCACCGGCGGCGCGGTCATCGACTCCTCCGGCACGGCTCCGGTTACTTTCACCAGCAACCCGACTTACTCCGGCGTGGGGGCCAAGACCTTCACCCTCCAGGGTTCCAATGCGGATAACAACACCTGGAACGGCGTGCTGGCGGACACCCCTGGAGTGGTGAGCTTTACCAAGACGGGCACTGGCACCTGGACGCTCGGTGGCGTCAACAGCTACACCGGACCCACCACGCTCTCCGGCGGCACCTTGATCCCCACCAATAACAGCGCCTTTGGCACCACCTCGCTAATCACCCAGTCCGGCACTGGCGAACTGCGTCTCACGGGCGGCCTGAACATCGCCCGGCCCATCAGCATCAGCGGCGGCGGCAGCACCAACTTCGGCACCATTCGCAATTTCTCGGGCAACAACACCTATAGCGGGGCCATCACGCTGGCTGCCCAGTCCCGCATCAACTCGGACACCGGCACGCTCACCATCGGCAACACCATCACGGGCACGAACGTCGGCCTCGTTTTGGGTGGCGGGGGCAATATCATCTTCAACGGTGCCCTCAGTTTTGGCACGGGTATTTTGAGCAAGTCGGACGGCACGGGCTCGGTCACCCTCAACGCCGCCGCCACTTACACGGGTGCCACCACCGTCAGCACGGGCAAACTCATCCTCGGTCCAGGAGGCAGTCTTGCTGGCGTCACCGCTGCCACCATCGCCAGCGGAGCCACCCTCGCCGTGGGCCAGACGGCCAATGCCTCCAGCAACACCCTGGGCGGTGCCGTGACCCTTAACGCGGGCGCGCTCTTGACCATGGCGGATGGCTTTTCCAGCACGCTCAATGTGGCGGGTGCCACCACCTTTGGCGGCACCAGCGCCTCCAGCCTCACCTTTGACCTCGGAGCCACTGCTGACCGCATCGTGAGTACGGGTGCGGCGACTATTTCCGCCGGTGGCGCTGGCGAAACGATCGCCATCAACTCCATCAGTGGAATTGCGATCGGCGGGCCTTACAACCTAATTACCGGCGGCGCGGGCTCCACGCTGAGCACCAATCCCTTCACCCTCACCACCACCAAGGCATACAACGGCACCACGCCCTTTACCCTCGGTCTGAGCAGCACCGCCACCACCGTCGATCTGGCCGTCACGGCGTTCACCGGCCTGGACACGGCTTACTGGAAAGGCGATGTCAGCAGCCTCTGGAATGTCACCGGAGCGAATACCAACTGGGACACCACCGAAGGCGGCGGGATCGATACCCTCGCCATCCCGACCAGCGTTACCGATGTCTTCTTCCATGCCACCGGCGCGGGCAATCTTACCAATACTCTCGGGCAGGATTTCACCATCAACAGCCTGAGTTTCACCGCCGCCAGCAGCGCGGTGACCATTGGTGCAGGCAACACCCTGACCCTCGCCGCCGCCGGCACGGGCAATGTCGGCCTCAACGTCGCCAGCGGAGCTGCGGCGCAGACGATCAATGCGGCGATCGTCCTCGGGCAAAGCCAGACTTGGAACCAGGCCAGCGCCAACACCCTGACCGTGGGCGGCAACGTCGGCGGCACGGGCACCCTGACCAAGACCGGCACTGGCACCATCGTGCTCAGTGGTGCCCTCGATAACAATGCCGGCGGACTGACCATCAATGGCGGTGCCATCAACCTGACCGGCACCTACAACCCCGGCAACGCGACGGCGGGCCTCACG
>JAYVNN010000079.1:0-6599 GCA_043758435.1 Chthoniobacter sp. | reverse complement strand
GAATACCGCGACCTCCTCGTACTGCTCGTCCAGCGCGACTTCATCTCGCGCTACAAGCAGACGATCCTCGGGCCGCTCTGGCACCTGCTCCAGCCGGTGATGAATGCGGCGATCTACTTCGTCATTTTCACGCTCGTCGCGGGCGTCCCGACGGACGGTTTTCCACAGCCGCTTTTCTATCTCTGCACGCAGCTCGCGTGGAATTACTTCGCGCAAAACGTGACCACCGGCGGCGCGACTTTCATCAACAACGCGGGGCTTTTCGGGAAGGTGTATTTCCCGCGGCTCATCGTGCCGGCGTCGGTCATCGTGGCGAATCTGATCAGCGTCGGGCTCGGGCTCGTGCCGTTCGTTTTGTGCTTCGTGTATTTCAAATTTTTCAACGCCGCGGGGGCCGGTTTGCACATCACGCCGCTCCTCCTGCTCGCGCCCCTGCCGATCATTCATACGGCGCTGCTGAGCCTGGGCGTGAGTCTGTGGATGAGCGCCTCGACGGCCAAATACCGCGACCTCGTGCATCTCAATCAGTACATCATCCAGGTCTGGATGCTGGCCTCGCCGGTCATCTGGGCGCTCTCGCAAGTCCCCGCCAAATGGCACTGGGTAGCACTGCTCAATCCGATGACCGTGCCCATCGAAGCGCTGCGCATTTGCCTGCTCGGACGCGGCACGCTTTCCGCGGGCGACATCGCGGTCTCGGTCGCCATGACTCTGCTCATCCTCATCACCGGCATCGCCATCTTTCAGAAGGTGGAAAAAACCGTCGTCGATTCCGTATGAAGCCCGTCGTCGAAGTCCACAATCTCTCGAAGCTCTACCGCCTCGGCGCGATCGGCGCATCGAGCCTGCGCGAGTCCGTGGAGGGGCTGCTCGGGAAAAAGCGCAACGGCGCGGTGTCCGCGGCCAACGGTGCGCTGCCGAAGCCGGTGGCCGATGATCGCGCGGGGCCGGTGCCGAATTCATTTTGGGCGCTGCAGGACGTTTCGTTTTCCGTGAACGCGGGGCGGATCGTTGGCGTGGTGGGACGCAATGGCGCGGGCAAATCCACGCTGCTGAAAATCCTTTCGCGCATCACCGAGCCGACGAGCGGACGCGCCATTCTGCGCGGGCGCGTGGTCTCGCTGCTGGAGGTCGGCACGGGTTTTCATCCCGAGCTTTCGGGGCGCGAAAACATCTTCCTCAACGGCGCGATCCTCGGCATGAAGCGCGCGGAGATCGCCGCGAAGTTCGACGAGATCGTGGAGTTTGCCGAGGTCGGAAAATTCATCGACACGCCGGTGAAGCGCTATTCGAGCGGGATGTTTGTGCGGCTCGCCTTCGCCGTCGCCGCGCATCTGGAGCCGGAGATTTTGCTGATCGACGAGGTGCTCGCCGTGGGCGACGCGGGCTTTCAGAAAAAATGCCTCGGCAAAATGGGCGAAGTGGCTTCACAGCAGGGCCGGACGGTCTTTTTCGTGAGCCACAATATGGGCGCGGTGCGCTCGCTTTGTGAGGAAGCGATCCTCATCGACGGCGGCCGGCTTGTGATGTCGGGCAAGCCCGGCGACGTCATCAGCCACTACCTTTCCGCCTCGATGCCGAAGGACAGCGAGATCGAGGGACAGATCTGGTGGAACGGCGACAAGGATGCGCCACGCGGCCTCGATGTGGCGCTCCGCGGCATCCGCCTGCTCAATCCCGAGGGCGTGCCGCAATCGAGCTTCGAAGCGGACAAACCGATTGCCATCGAGATTCATTACGAGGTGCTCCAGCGCGTCCGCGGCGCGCGCTTCTGCCTCACGCTGCTCACGCAGGAAGGCGAGGCCGCGTTCACCGCGACGGACCACTTGTTCCAGCAGGAGACGCAGTTGCCCGGCATTTACAAAACCGTCTGCTTCGTCCCCGGCGGACTTTTGAACCGGCGCAACTACGCTGTGAAAGTGCAGTGCGACATCCCCGGCGAGCGCTACATCCTGCCGGGCGCGGAGTATCTCAGCTTCAATGTCGGCGGCATCGGCAATCAGTCGTCGAACTTCCCCGAGCCGTGGCCCGGCGTGGTCTGCCCGCGCGTGGAATGGAAAGTGGAGTCCGTGGAAAAATGAGCGCGCCGCTCGTCCTGGCCGTCCCGGTTTTCAACGGCGAACGCTTTCTCGCCGACACCCTCCGCTCGCTCAATGCAAACGGCGCGCACGTCCGCTGGTGGCTGCAGGATGGCGCATCGAAAGACCGCACGCTTGAGATTGCCCGATCGTTCGTGCGGCCCGGCGATACCGTCGTCAGCGCGCCTGATCGCGGGCAGGCGGATGCGCTCAATACCGCGATGGCGAAGATGGGCGGCGAGATCATCGGCTTCATCAATGGCGACGACCTGCTCGCGGAAAACGCCGCCGAGCGCGTGCTCGAATTTTTCGCCGAGCATCCCGAGACCGACCTCGTCTTTGGCTCCGTGGATTGGATCGACGAGCACGGCGCGTTCACCGGCACGCACACCGGGCGCATCGAATCGCTCGGCGATGCGCTCGACATCTACGGCGTCTGGTGGAGCCGCCGCCAGTGGGTGCAGCCGGAGGTTTTTTTCCGCCGCTCGCTGTGGGAAAAAGTGGGCGGCTTCGACACGGCCTACCACCTCGCGTTCGACTACGATTTCTGGGTGCGCTGCTTCCGCGCCGGGGCGCGCGTCGCGCATCTGCCGGCCACGCTCACGCACTTCCGCATTCACGCCGGACAGAAATCCGCCGCCGCCGAAAGCGCCGCCGATGAAATCCGCACCATCGTGCAAAAGACCCTCGCCGCGCACCCGCCGCTGAACCCCGTGCGCCGCTGGAAAATCGAGGCGCAGCTCGGCTACGACCTTTACCAAAGTGGCAAGAGCGGCACGGGCGGCGGCTTTTTTTCCGCCCTCCTCCGGCATCCGCACTGGCTGCTTTCGCCGCAGGCGTGGCGGCGCGCGCAAGCGGCTTGCGTCCGCTTGTTTGTCTCCGGTAGATAGCCCGCGTGATTTCTCCCGGCAGACTTTGGTGGCTCTTCCGCCGCGACCTCCAACGCGGCTGGGATGCCTCCTACCATGACTACCGCACACTCCCGCGCATCGAGGAGTGGGCGTGGCCGTTTTGGGGCGAGCCGCAGCAGTCCATCCCCATCCACATCCTCACCGGCGCAAAGGACTGGCGGCTCTCCGCGTGGATGCTCGCGAGCTGGTTTCAATTCAGCGAGCACGCGTGGCCCATCATCATTCACGACGACGGCACGCTGCCCGACCACGCCCGCGCCAGCTTGCAGATGCTTTTCAAAAACGCCCGCTTCATTTCCCGCAAAGAGGCCGATGCCAAGGTCGGGCGCATGCTCCAGGCGTATCCTTTTTGCGACGACTACCGCCGCGCCCACCCGCTCGCGCTGAAAATTTTCGACGTGCCGTTTTTCACGCCCGGCGAGCGGTTCATGATCTTCGACAGCGACCTGCTTTTCTTCAATCACCCGCGCGAAATCCTCGACTGGGCGAGCGCGGAATCGGACGAGTGCTGGTTCAACGAGGACGTGAAAGAAGGCTCGCTCATCTCCGCGCGCGAGGCGCAGGAGGAGCTGGGCGTGAAAATCTGGAAGCGCGTGAACAGCGGGCTGTGCCTGCTGAATAAAAAGGCCATCGACTACGACCTCTGCGACCGCGCGCTCGCGCTGACCTCGATCCCGCGCGGCCATCCGTGGCGTATCGAGCAGACGCTTTTCATGCTCTGCGCGGCGCAGCATGGAAAAGGCGGGCTGCTCCCGCGGCGCTACGAGGTCTCGCTCGCCAAGCGCGCCTCCGAGGATGCCGTCTGCCGGCACTACGTCGGCGCAGTACGCGACCGTTTTTATTCCGAAGGTCTGAAACGGCTGAGCCGCTTCCTGCTCCCGCGCGAGAAAGCCGCGTCGTGAGTCTGGACGTGGTCTTTGCGCCGGACTGGCGCGGCGGAGTTCCGTATCAGCGGCTGCTCGCCGACGCCCTCACCGCGCTGGGCGTGAACGTCCGCTTTCTCTCCGGCTACAAACGCGTGCTCCCGCTGACCCGCCTCCTCGCCGCGCAGCCCTGCGACCTGCTGCACCTGCACTGGCCCGAGGCGTATTACCCGAAGCTCGGCGATGCGCACGACTGGTTCCGCCGCGCCCGCTTCACCACCGACCTCGCGCTCGCCGCGCGGAGCACGCCCTTCGTCCTCACCGCGCACAATCTCCACGAGCACAATCTCCAGCACCTCCCCTTCGCCCACGCGAACTACGCCGCCGCCTACCGCCGCGCACGCGTTGTCTTCGCCCACTCCGAGGCGGCGAAGCAGAAACTCATTGAGGTCTATCGGCTCGCGGCGGAAAAGATTCGCGTCCTCCCGCACGGCGATCTTTCCGTCGTCCTGCCCGCGCCCATTCCACGCGACGAAGCGCGCGCGCAACTCGGCCTCGATCCCGGCCCGCTCGTGCTGATGTTCGGCACGGTCGAGCCGTACAAGGGCCAGGAGGAAATCCTCGCGTGGTGGAAAAACGCACGCCCCGCCGCGCAGCTCGTCATCGCCGGAAAGCCGAACACTCCCGACTACGCCGCCGCACTCACCCGTGCCGCCGACGGCGTGCCCGGCGCCACCCTCCGCTTCGGCTGGCTCGACGACGCCGCGCTCGCGCTCTGGCTCAGCGCCGCCGACTGCGCGCTCTTCAACTACCGCACCATTTTCACCTCCGGCTCCGCCGCCCTCGCGCGCTCCTGGGGCGTGCCGATCCTGCTTCCATCGCGGCTCGCGACCGTCGATCTCGCCGAGCCCGCGCCCGCCGTCTTCCGCTTCGACCGCCCCGAAACCGACCTCGCCGAAAAACTCCGCACCGCCCTCGCGACTCCCTCCGACCACGCCACCGCCGCGCCCTGGCGCGCACAAACCGCGTGGCCCCGCGTCGCGGAACTCACCGCCGCCGGATACCACGCGGCGCTGTAGGGGAAGCTGCCAGCTTCCCCTACAGCCGCGTGGGATTGATGATCGCGACCGTGCCGCCGATTTCGCGCACGCGGCTCGCAAAATCCGCCGTGCCACCGGGCCCGTCGCCCGTCAGCTTTTCATCCCAGACGAGCAGCGCGTAAATGGACTCGCTCCCCGGAGCCGCGGCGCGCGCGGTTTCGATGATCCAAAGATTCGTCCGCGAATAGACATCGAGCGCCTCCTCATCGCCAGCCGCCGCGGGCAGCGTCGCGACCTCGCACTTTTCCAGCAGCGCATAAAAGCGCTC
Organism: Chthoniobacter sp.; assembly: GCA_043758435.1. Classification (GTDB taxonomy): domain Bacteria; phylum Verrucomicrobiota; class Verrucomicrobiia; order Chthoniobacterales; family Chthoniobacteraceae; genus Chthoniobacter. Next base: position 1,379 of record JAYVNN010000079.1, on the reverse strand, counting down.
CACCCAATCGCTGTCCGCCAGGCGCACCGAGCTTTCCACGAAATCCTCCGCCGCCTTCGCGAGCAGCAGCCGCACCCGCGCCCCGCGCGCGCTGCACTCCTCGGCAAAAAGAATATCCGCGCCGCACGCCCCGCTGCCCACCGCGAGATCGCCCGCGCCGATTCCCCAGGCCGCAAGCTGCCGGGCGATCTCCGTCCGCACCGCACCCTCCTTTTCCCGCGGAAACCGCGGCGCCGGCCGGCCGGGTTTGTCGATCACATGCCCGCTGCAAATCGCGACTTTCATAGACATGGCGGGACTACATGCCCGCCCGGCTGCGGAGGCAAGACGGCAGTGCCTCCGCGCGACGAACGCACGGGGTTTGCGCATTGTCCGGGCGCAGCATAGAACCGGCGGCTCCATGCGGACTGTGCTCGATGTCATCCAGGCGACGACGCCGTTTTTCCAAAAAAACGGCGTGGAAAGCCCGCGCCTGAACATCGAGCACCTGCTCGCGCATGTGCTCGGGAAAAAGCGCATGGAGATCTACATGGAATTCGACCGCCCGCTCGGCGATCAAGAACTGGAGCCGCTCCGCGGGCTGGTGAAGCGCCGCGCGGCGGGTGAGCCGCTGCAGCATTTGCTCGGCACGGCGGAGTTTCACGGGCGCACTTTCGCGTGCGACAAACGCGCGCTCATCCCGCGCCCGGAGACGGAGCAGCTTTGCGAAATCGTCCTCGCGGCGGGAAAGGCGGCGCGGGTGCTCGATGTGGGCACGGGCAGCGGCGTGATCGCGCTCACGCTCGCCGCGGAGTGGCCGGAGGCGCACGTCGAGGCGGTGGATATTTCCGACACTGCACTCACGCTCGCGCGGGAAAATGCCGCGCGGCTCGGCCTCGCTGAGCGCGTGCGGTTTTCGCGCAGCGATCTGCTCGCGGAGGCTGCGGGCGAGTTCGACCTCATCGTGGCGAATCTCCCGTACATCGACACCGCCGAAATCCCGCAGCTCTCCCGCGAAGTCCGCCACGACCCGCTCACCGCTCTCGACGGCGGCGCACGCGGGCAGGAAATTTTTGCGCGTTTCGTCCCGCAGGCCGCGCGGCATCTGCGCGGACGGCTCGCGCTGGAAATCGGCTACGATCAAACCGCGGCGCTCACCGACCTGCTCGCCGCGCACAATTTCCAAGACATCCGCGCCGTATCCGACTACCAAGGCCGCAACCGATTTCTCTTCGCAAACTATGGATAAAATTCTCGTTCACGGCGGACACACCCTTTCCGGCTCCGTCAAAATCAGCGGCTCGAAAAACTCCGCGCTGCCCATCATCGCCGCCACACTGCTGACCAAAGAGCCGTGCGTCATCCACCACGTCCCCGACCTCAGCGACATCCATTACATG
>JAYVNN010000078.1:0-6602 GCA_043758435.1 Chthoniobacter sp. | reverse complement strand
CCTTGGGTTCCAAATCAACCTATGGCGGCTGGGTGTCGCCAATCCGCGACTCGCCCCGGCGATAGATCGCAGCCTGTCGAGCTTTGTCCTCTACGAGTTGCCGCTCGTTGTTGCCGCGGTTTGCTGTTTCTTGCTGCGGTGGCGCTCACCAGAAGATAGATGAGGTACCCCTCGTGACCAAGCCGGAGCTGGGTCACGAGAAAAAAGCGGACGCCGGCGAAATGCCGAAAGTGCGTTCTTGCCCGCGGGGCGCGGAAGGGTTGAGATGGTGGGCGCTGCGAATCCCGGCGAACGGTGCGCCCGGAGAGTCCGGCGCTCCCTTTTCCCACCATGAAAGCCCTCTGCCTCGCTCTGGCCCTGCTGCCGCTGGCGGTTTGCGCGGAGGATTTCACGCTGGCGGACGGATCGAAATTCACCGGGACGGTGAAGCGCGTGGACCCGGACGGGCTGATCGTGGAGACGGCGGGCGGGGTGGAGAAGCTGGCCTTTTACGCGCTGACGGAGGGGGATCAAAAGCGGTTCGGTTTTGACCGGAAGGCGGCGGAGGAATTCCGGCTCCAGCAAAAGGCGGCGCGGGCGCGGCAGCTCGCGGAGCAGGTGGCCGCGGTGCGGGCGCAGTCGGCGGTTTTGGAAAAGAAAATCCAGGACGTGCCGACGCCCGAGCAGGCGGTCGTGCGGACGCAGGTGATGGCGAGCGGTTTCACCGCCGTGGCGACCGTGACCGAGGGCACCGCCGCCGGCGTGTGCGTGCGCCTGACGACGCAGCGCGGCAAGGCGGCAGCCACGCAGCTCGACAAAAGCACGCTGGCCACGGTGAGCCTCGGCTCGGGCTTCATCTACGGCGTGCAGGGGGCCGAGGGCGACACGCAGAAGGGCACGCTCTACCCCGCGGGCTACTACCAGTATCCCACGGAATTCGGCCCGCGGACGCTGCGCGCCTACGCCACCACGGTCGAGGCGGCCATCGCCCACGGCGCGACCGGCACCGCCGCCGCGCCGGGCAACCTCGACTCCACGCGCGACAAACTCCCCGGCAATCTCCGCGGCGGCACGCTGCTCGACGCGCCGGTGAAGCGCTGAGTAGCAGCGCGCCAGCTCGACGGGGAGAAAACCCGCATCGGGCGTTGGAACGGCGCCTTCCCGCAAATGATGACCGGCAGCAAATCCCAACGTGCTCTTACCTCTCAGGTTCTCGCGCTCAGCGAGCCGAAGCGCTAAAGCATAAGTCAGCCGCCGCCAGCCCAGCCACGGGCCGAGGGCGATGTATCTCCGCAACGCAGACTACTTTTGGCTGCCGCTTTACCTTGAAGAGAACAATAGGATTCGGTTCCCTATGACCATGATACGAACTGTTCCACCCTGTGTTCTCGCGCTGCTGGTATTGGTTGAGTCAGGTTTTTCCGCTGACCAGCCGAAGGCAAACCCTGAAACTCCGACCACTAAAACCGGCGCAGCCGAAAGCCCGGCACCCGCGGCAGTGAAAGCGCCGCCGCTGCCAGCTCTCGAGATTGTGGGCGACAAACCGTCGGATGAGATGGCCGCCTATCGGTTGCGCGTCCGTCAGTTATATAACGAAAACAGATTTGCCGAACTCGAGGCGGCGGCCGAGAAGGCCCGCGCGAACAAGGCGCGATTCGGCAACGGGTCGTGGGAAATCTACCAGTTTTACCAGGCGTTGGAATGTCCCCGAAAAGAGTCTGAGAGCGTTTGGCAACTCCACGATAGCATTCATAAGAAATGGATTGAGGCCATGCCTGAATCGATCACCGCGCGTGTGGTGCATGCACAGTATCTCGTGGATTACGGGTGGCATGCGCGCGGGAGTGGCTATGCCGACACCGTGAAAGAAGATGACTGGCGCTTGCTGAAAGAGCGGTTGGCTGAGGCGCAAAAGGTTCTTTTGGAAGCGAAGAAGCTAAAGTCGAAATGCGTCATGTGGTGGAGCGTGCAAATGACCGTTGCACTTGGTGCGGGTTGGGAGCGCGCCGAGTATGAGAAACTTTTTGCCGAAGCCAAAGCGTTTGAACCCGAGTTTTGGAATTTTGATACAAAACGTGCCTATCACCTTCTGCCCCGCTGGCACGGCGAACCCGGTGACTGGGAGGCGGCAGCGGAAAAGGATGCCGAACGCGCGGGACTCGGCTTAGAGGCCTACGCACGCGTTGTCATGGCGCAACGCTCATTTTACACAAGTATCTTCCAAGAGACCAAAGCATCATGGCCCAAGACGCGCGATGGGATCGAAATTTTACGCCGAAAGTATCCCGAGTCGCTGGGGATCTTGAACGATTATGTGCAACTTGCCTGTATGGCGGGAGACCGGCCGGTCGCGAGAAAGCTATTTGAGGAAATTGGGGGCCACTTTTATTCCAAGGGTTGGTCCAGTCAGGACGCATTTTTCCGATTTCGGAATTGGGCCTACGAAGACACGCCACCAGCAGCGCCGAAATAGCTGTGGAATCTACGGGTTGGAACGAACACGCACGTTCCCGATAAGCGCCCTTTTGTGAGTCAAAGCTGCTAGCTCCTACTCCGCGCCCGCTTCGCGGCCCATAAGGTTGGCCATCGCGGCGCGGGGGGAGATGGTGCCGTCGAGGAGGGCGCGCATCTGGGTGATGATCGGGGCGTCGATGCCGTGGCGCTGGGCGACTTCGTGGGCGCTGTAGGTCGTGGGCACGCCCTCGGCGACCATGTTCATCGAGGCCACGATGTCCGCGAGCCGCTCGCCGCGGCCGAGGCGTTCGCCGACGGCGCGGTTGCGGCTGTGCCGGGAAAAGCAGGTGACCATGAGATCGCCGAGGCCGCTGAGCCCTTGGAAAGTCTCGCGCCGGCCGCCGAGCGCGGTGCCGAGGCGGGTGAGTTCGGCGAGCGCGCGGGTGACGAGCGCGGCCTTGGAGTTGTCGCCGAGGCCGAGGCCGTCGCTCACGCCGGCGGCGAGGGCGAAGATGTTTTTCAGCGCGCCGCCGAGTTCGATGCCGGGCACGTCGTCGCTCGTGTAGGCGCGGAAGAAGGGCGTGGAGAAAGCCTGCTGGAGCCGCTTCGCGAGCGAGGCATCGCGGCAGCCGAGCACGAGGGCGGTGGGTTTTTGCCGCGCCACTTCCTCCGCGTGGCTCGGCCCGGAAAGCACGCCGACTGGATTGCGCGGGAAACATTCAGCGATGATCTCGCTCATCCGCAGCCCGCTCCCGCGCTCGACGCCCTTCGTGCAGGAAAGCAGCGCCGCATCCTCGCGCAGCCCGACGGTCGAGAGACGCGAGGCGACTTCGCGAATCGCCTTCGACGGCGTGACGAGGAGGACGAGGTCGCACGCTCGGAGGTCGTCGAGTTCGTGGGTGAAACGCAGCGCCTCGGGCAGCGCGACGCCGGGGAGATACGCGGTGTTTTCCCGCGCCGCGGCGACGCGCCCGATGTGCGCCGCGTCATGGCCCCAGACCGTGACGGGCAGTTGATTGCCCAGCGGCGGAAAGGCTAGCGCCGTCCCCCAGCTCCCTGCTCCGACGATGCCGACATTTTGAAAACTCATACGTGGATGACCGCTGAGGAGTGGAACCGCAGATGACGCAGATAGCGCAGATGGGGAGAAAGGATGGGCGGTTTCAGAAACGGTGAAGTGAGTCCGAACGGAGTCCACGAAAGACACGAAAAAGCACGAAAGGCGGAGACGTTTTCGTGTCCTTTCGTGGCTTTCGTGGCCCCCCTCCTCAGCACCCTCCGCTTTTCAAAAATCTGCGTGATCTGCGTCATCTGCGGTTCTCCAATGTTCTGCGCCATCACGGTGCTGGTTCCGGTGGCTTCGGCGTGCCGAAGCGCAGTTCGGTGCCGGCCCGCAGGCGCGCAATGTTGGGCGTGTGGCGCTTGATGACGAGCGCGGCGGCGGTCACGGCGAAATAGAAATTTGCCCAGCCGTCGATGCCGCCGAGGAAAAACAGCCCGACCACGACGACGGGCAGGCACGCCGCCGCGACGAGCGACGCGAGCGAGACGTAGCGGGAGATTTTCAAAACGACGCCCCAGATCACGAACGTGAGCAGCGCCGCGAGCGGCATCATGCCGATGATTACGCCGAGCGAAGTGGCCACGCCCTTGCCGCCTTTGAAGCGCAGCCAGATGGGAAAATTGTGCCCGAGGATGCAGCCGCACGCGGCGGCGATCCCGGCGTAGTCGTGCGGGAGATAGTGCAGCGCGGTGTGACCGTGCGGGAATTGCTCGGTGACGGGAAAGCGAGCCGCGATGGCGACACCGAGCGTGACCGCGAGCCAGCCTTTCGCCGTGTCACACACGAACGCCAGCAGCCCCCATTTTTTCCCCATCACGCGCCAGACATTCGTCGCGCCGATGTTCTTGCTGCCGTGCTCGCGGATGTCCATGCCCTGCGTTTTCGAGATGAGCAGCCCGCTCGGGATCGAGCCGAGCAGGTAGCTCGCGAAAAAGATGGCGGCGACAACGAGCCAGATCATCTTTTCCGCGCGCGTTTCGCCGCGAGCACGGCCTCGATTTTGCCGAGCGGCAGGCAGTTCACCACGTCCGGGCGCGTGAGCCAGCCCTTGCGCGCGGTGCCGATGCCGTAGTGGAGAAACTGCAGATGCGACGTGTGGTGCGCGTCGGGATTGATGACGCACCGCACGCCTTTCTCCTTCGCCAGCGGCCACCAGCGCCAGTCCATGTCGAGGCGGCGCGGATTGGCGTTCAGCTCGATGAGCGTGCCGGTGCGCGCGGCGGCCTCGATGACCGCGGGGATATTGACAGCGTAGGTTTCGCGCGAGAGCAGGAGCCGTCCGGTGAGGTGGCCGAGCATGGTCACGTAGGGGTTTTCCATCGCGCGGATGATGCGCGCGGTCATGTCGGCCTCGCTCAGCGAGAACGAGCTGTGGACGGACGCGACCACATAATCGAGCCGCGAGAGCACGTTGTCGGGGAAGTCGAGCGAGCCGTCCTTGTGGATGTCCACCTCGCTGCCCGAGAAGATGCGGAAATGGCCGTCGAAGGTTTCATTCAGCGCGCGGATTTCCTCGATCTGCGCGAGCACGCGGTCGGTCTCCAGACCGTGCGCCTGCACGGATGATTTCGAGTGGTCGGCGATGCCGAGATATTGCAGCCCCAGCTCCTGCGCGGCGGCGGCCATCTCGGCGAGCGTGCTGCGGCCGTCGCTCGCGGTGGTGTGGTTGTGGAAAGTGCCGCGCAGATTTTCGGGCGCGATGAGATCGGGCAAAGTGTGTGCCTCCGCCGCGGCGAATTCCCCGCGATCCTCGCGCAATTCGGGCTCCACGTAATCGAGATCGAGCGCGCGGTAGAGGTCACGTTCCTCGTGGATCGGCGGCGGGTCCGATTTCGGATTTCGGATTTCGGATTTCGGATTTCCGAGCGGAGCGAGCCGGTATTCGTTGAGCGTCCAGCCGCGGGCGAGGGCGCGCTGGCGCATGATGATGTTGTGCTCTTTCGAGCCGGTGAAGTAGTTCAGCGCAAAGGGATACTCCGCGCTTTTCACCACGCGCAGATCGGCCTGAATGCCGCTCTTGAACTGCACGCTCGATTTGGTCGGCCCGTGCGCGATCAGGCTCTCGACCATCTCGTGTTTCACGAAAAACTCCGACACGGCATCCGGCGAATTCGTGGCGACGATGAAATCCAAATCGCCGACGACTTCCTTCCGCCACCGGTAGCTGCCCGCGATGGTCGCCTGGAAAACATCCGGCAGCTCGCGCAGCTCTGCGGCCATCCGCTCCGCGTCCGCGGCGATCGACCCGAGGCGGAACCGCCCGGCGTGTTTCGCGCGCGACTGGATCGCCGCGAGAATGTTGTCCGCGGTCTTTTTTCCAAAGCCCGAGAGGTCGGCCACGCGCCCGTCTTTGCACGCCTTTTCCAGCTCGGGGATCGTGGTGATGCCGAGCTTGTCCCACAGCGCCTTGATTTTTTTCGGCCCGAGCCCCTGGAGGTCGAACATCTCGAAAACGCCCGGCGGAAACTCCGCTTTCAGCACCTCGAAATACGCGAGCTGCCCGGTCGCCACGAGTTCCGTGATTTTCTCGGCGATGGCTTTGCCCACGCCGGGAATTTCCCCGAGCCGCCCCTCGCCCGCCGCCGCGGCGATGTCGCCCGTGTAAGTCTCCAGCGCGCGCGCCGCGTTCGTGTAGGCGCGGATTTTGAAGACGTTTTCGCCTTTGATCTCGAGCATCTGCGCGATGCTTTCGAGGATGTCGGCAATCTGGTCTTTCGTGATCTGGGCCATGCGGGAGCGCGAAGGTAAAACGCGTGCGCGAGCGGTGTCACGCGGTTTAGCGCGCGCCGCGGGCGCGCGCTGGACAAGCCGGGCAAAGCGCGGCTGACTGCGCGGCTCGCGCCGCATGTTCGCCTCGTTTCTCACCACGATTTTCTTTTCGCTGTCGGTGATTTTTGCCGCGCGCACGGCGCGGATGCTGGGCGGGCCGCGGGCAAATCTGGCGCGCATCTGTCTGGCGACGGTGCTGCTCGCGGGGTGGGCGCATGCGTTTGGCGCGGGGCTGCGCGGGGCGTCGCTGCCGTGGTTTTTTTTGAGCGGGGTGATTGGCTTTGGGCTGGGGGACATGGCGCTGTTTGGCGCGTTGCCGCGGATCGGGCCGCGGCTG
>JAYVNN010000077.1:0-19201 GCA_043758435.1 Chthoniobacter sp. | reverse complement strand
TGATCGCGCAGGTAGGCGTGCTCGGGGCCGATGGCGGCGTAGTCGAGCCCGGCGCTGACGCTGTGGGTGAGCTGGATTTGGCCGTCGTCGTCGGCGAGGAGAAAGGTCTTGGTGCCTTGGAGGACGCCGAGTTTGCCGCCTTGAAAACGCGCGGCGTGGTCGCCGTCGCGGATGCCGCGCCCGCCCGCTTCGACGCCGACCATCTTGACCGCGGCGTCTTGCAAGAATGGCCAGAACAGGCCGATGGCGTTGCTGCCACCGCCGACGCAGGCGACGAGCAAATCGGGCAGGCGGTTTTCGCGTTCGAGGATTTGGCGGCGCGCTTCGTCGCCGATGACGCGGTGAAAGTCGCGGACCATCATCGGGTAGGGGTGCGAGCCGAGGGCGCTGCCGAGGATGTAATGCGTCGAGCGGACGTTCGTCACCCAGTCGCGCATCGCCTCGTTGATCGCCTCTTTCAAAGTCGCCTGCCCGGCGGTGACGGCGACGACCCGCGCGCCAAGAAATTTCATGCGCGCGACATTGAGCGCCTGCCGCTCCATATCGACCGCGCCCATATAGATCACGCATTCCAAGCCCGCGCGCGCGCAGACCGTGGCGGTGGCGACGCCGTGCTGGCCCGCGCCGGTCTCGGCGATGATGCGCTTTTTTCCCATGCGCTGCGCGAGGAGGATCTGGCCGAGGGCGTTGTTGATTTTGTGCGCGCCGGTGTGGAGCAAATCCTCCCGCTTCAAATAAATCTTCGCGCCGCCGAGCTGCTGCGTCAGGCGCTCGGCAAAGTAGAGCGGCGTGGGACGGCCCGCGTATTCGTGGAGCAGCCACGCGAGTTCTTTTTGGAAAGCGGCGTCGTCCCGCGCGGCGAGGTATTCGGCGGTGAGATCGTTGAGGGCGGTCATCAGCGTCTCGGGGACAAACATGCCGCCATACGGGCCGAAGTGGCCGTGGGCGTCGGGCAGCGAAGCGGGGTCAGTCATAGGAGCGCGGAGGGTAGGCGCAGCGGAATCGCGGCGCAAACGGGTTTCGCGCGTCACACGCCGCGCCAGACGAGCCACGCCCAGTTCGCGGCGAGGGCCGCGACCGCGGCGAGGCGCGCGCTTTTTCCGACCCACGCCGGCGCGGTGTCGAGACGCAGACGGGGCAGCCGGAGCGCGAGCACGGTGGCGGCGTAGAGGTCGTAAAGGGCGAGCGCCACGAGCGAGAGAAACGCGAGCGGATTGATCCCGAGCGCCGCGCGGAAATCCCTGCCGAGCGCGAAGCGCACGCAGCGCGTGGCCCCGCAGGTCGGGCAGGGCCAGCCGGTCATGGCGTGGAGCGGGCAAAGCGGGAGCGGCAGGGCGAGCCGCAGCCAGAGCCACGCGAATGCCAGGCTGGCGAGCGAGACGCCGAGCCAAACCATTTCGTGGTCGGTTTCGCCCGGTCGCAGCCGCCGCCAGATCATGTGTGGAAGCCGCGCGGGCGGCTAGTGGTGGATGCCCCGCGCGCTCACCGCGAGGCCGATCGCCGCCGCGATGAGCAGCAGGTAAAGCACGCAGCACACGCCCACCGGCAGCAGCACCGCGCCGACCGCACGGCCCGTGTTGATCTCGTGCGTTTTGGCCAGGCCGATGCACAGGCAGACGAGCGCCCAGACCAGTCCGATCCACGAGCCGCAGACGGGGAGCATCGAGAAAAGCGAAGCCGACCCCATGGCGTAGCAAGTCGTGCGGAAGGTCGTTTCAAACGGCTGCCTCGCCCCGCCGCAGATCATCAGCGAGAGCTGCCAGATGCCCGAGCTGATGAAGGTGCTGACGATCATCAGGAGCGGCATCGCGAGGGCTGCGCCGAACAGGAAATAAGTCCGGTAGGTCGTGAGCAAAGGGTTGGGCTCCTGCCGGAATTCCGGGGGAAGAAACTGCGTGACGTCGATCTGGAAGGCGAACTCGTAGATCAGCGAAAGAAGGCCGCCGACCGTGCCCAGCAGCACCTCGTAGCCGAGCGGCGTGCCGATCCCGCCGGTGCGTTTCATATTGGCAAAAGTGCGGCCCGGATCGAGGAGCACCGCTTTCATCGTCTGCCAGATCGCCGGGAAAAAACCGAGCTGCGCGCGCTGCTCCCACGCGGGGCCGGTGCGCTCAGCTTCGTCGCCGTGGGGCAGCTCGCCGCCCTGCAGCACGCCTTGCATGAGGCCGGGCTTGGCCTCGGCGGAGTAGGGTTTTCCGTCGAGCCACACGATCTGCGATGGTGAGAAAAAACGGCACGTCGCCGTGCAGCGAATCCACCCCTCCGGCACGCTCTCCGCGCCCGCGCCGCCGGCGGGCCGCGCCTTGCCGAGCGGCTGCCAGTCGGCCAGGCCTTCGCACCAGACGAGGGTGCCCGTGGTGATCGTGCCGCTCGCGAGCAGGCGGTCGAGTTCGGCCTCGGGCACGGGGCCCTGGCGCTGTCCGCCGAGATCGTAATACCAGTTCATGTTGCTCCTTGTTCTACGGGTTTGGGTCTTCTAGTTTCCGCGGCTCTATGCGCCGCGAATCCGCAGTGAATGTGAAGCCTCTCCGCGAGTAAAACCCAATTCGCATGTCCGCCGTGTCCCCGGTTCCTCCGTCTTTCATCGCGTGCCCCGCCTGCGGTTTTTCCCTCCCGCTGGATGCGCTCGCGTCCGCCGCCGGCACGCCCTGCCCTAGCTGCCGCGCGCGGCTGAGCGGCGCGCTTTTTCCCGTCTTCTGGCAGCCCGCACCCGCCGCGTCCGGCCTCGCGGACAGCGCCGGCACCGGCGAGGCCGTATGCTTTTTCCACCCGGAAAACCGCGCCGCGCTGAGCTGCGACCGCTGCGGGCGTTTCGTCTGCGCGGTGTGCGACATGCCGCTCGGCACGCGCCACCTTTGCCCCGCGTGCCTGAGCAGCGGGCTCGGCGGGGAAAAGCTCGCCGAGCTGGTCGTGCGCCGTTTTCTGTGGGCCGACTCCGCGCTGCTCGCGGGCCTGCTGCCGCTGCTCGCCGGGCTGTTCGTCTGGCCGGGTTTCATCGTCTCCGGCCCGGCGGCGATTTTCTGCGCGCTCTTTGGCTGGAAGCGCCCCGGCAGCCTCCCGCGCGGACGCCTCCACTGGGTCGCGGTGCTCGGGCTCATCCTCGGCCTGCTCCAGCTCGCGGTCTGGTTCGGGATGTTTTTTCTTTTCACCAACTCCTCGCTCTGGGCGAAAACTTTCCGATGACCTCCGCCGCGCCCGTGTACCGCAAACTCCCCGGCCGCAGCCTTGCCTTCAGCGGTATTGGGCGGCTGTGGCTCGCGGAAGATCATTTGCTGGAGGTCGAGTCGCTGCTTTTTCACGAGCGTTACCGGCGGTTTTTTTTGCCGGACATCGCCGCGCTCATCGTGCGGCGGACCAAAGCGCGGCTCTACTGGAACATCGCGCACGGCGTGCTCGGCGGCGGCGGCGCGGCGCTCGCGGTCGGGCTGTGGTGGTGGGGAACCTTCATCAAGGATGCAGAGCCGCGCACCTTCCTCTGGGTTATGGCCGGCCTGGTCACGCCGGTCGCGGCCTTTTTTCTCATCCTGCTGCTCATCAATTCCCTCCTCGGCCCGACCTGCCGCTGCCATCTCCAGACCACCGCCGCCGGCTCGCGCCCGCTTGCCGCACCCACCCGCCTGCGCGCCGCGCGCCGGCTGCTCACGCGGCTCGCGCCGCTCATCGAGGCCGCGCAAAAAGCACCATGAAGAAAGGGCGAAAGGCGAAAGGCGAAAGGCGATGGTGTGAGCAGGCTCGGAAAACTATGCCCGCAGCCTTTGGCCTTTGGTCTTTGGTCTTTGCGCCATCGCCTTTCGCCTTTCGCCTTTCGCCTTTTCCCCCATGACTCTCGCCGCCCAGCGCTGCCTCCACCACGCCACCCGCGAAGCCGTCGCGCGCTGCCCGGAGTGCGGCCAGTTTTTCTGCCGCGAGTGCATCACCGAGCACGAGGAGCGCGTCATCTGCGCGTCGTGTTTGAAAAAAATCGCGCACGCCGCGGGGCAGCCGGTGCGACGGCGCGTGAACCTCTGGCCCGTGCTGCAAGGCGCGGGCGGGCTGGTGCTGGCGTGGGTCATTTTCTACGCCTTCGGACGCATGCTCCTCGCGCTGCCGGATTCCTTTCACGACGGCACGATGTGGCAGATGGATTCCTCCGCCGCCTACGACGAATGAAGCGCCACGATCTCCAGCGCAGCGGCCGCCCCGCGAGCGACCTCATGGAAGAAGCCGTGCGCCTGCTCCGCGCCGCGCCGCCCGCCGCGTGGCTCGCCTACTACGCCGGCACCGTGCCGGGCATGCTCGGCGCGCTCTATTTTATCTCGGACATGAGCCGCAGCGCCTACGCCTCCGAGCGGCTCGTGCAGTCGTCCATCGGTCTGGGCACGGTTTGGCTGTGGATGAAATGCTGCCAGGCCGTCTTCACCTGCCGCCTGCGCTCCGAGTTGCTGCTGCTCGATCCGCCGCGCTGGACCGCGGGCCGTCTCGCGCGCCTCGCCGTCGCGCAAATCGCGCTCCAGCCCCTCGGTCTCATCCTGCGCCCGCTCGCGCTGCAGCTCCTGCTCCCGTATTACTTCACGGCCACTTTTTTTCAAAACGTGACCGTCCTTGGCGACGGCGCGCACGGCGGGCTGTGGACGCTCTGCCGGCGGGCCTTTGCGCAGGCCGTACGCTGGCCGCTCCAGATGCACCTCGCGGCGGCGCTGCTCAAGATCTTCGGCTTTTTCGTCTGGCTGAATATCGTCATCGCCATGTTTCTCGCGCCGCAGCTCGCGAAGATGTTTTCCGGCATCGAGACCCAGTTCACGCAGAATCCGATGGGCCTCATCAACCCGACTTTTTTCGCCGCCACCTTTGCCGCACTCTACCTCTGCCTCGATCCGCTGCGCAAAGCGGTCAACGTCCTCCGCTGCTTCTACGGCAGCTCGCTCCGCACCGGCGAGGACCTCGAGGTGCAGCTCAAAACCGTGCGCCGCACCGCCAGCGCGCTCGCCGCGGGCGTGCTCCTTTTTCTCACGCCGATGACTGCGCCCGCCGCCATGCGCGAGGAGCCCAGGGTCAGCTCCACCGAACTCAGCCAGTCGCTCGACGACGTGCTCGAACGCCGCGAATACGCCTGGCGCGCACCGCGCGACGTGACGGCGCAGACCGAGGACAAATCGTGGTTCGGGCGGACGCGCAAAGACTTCGGCGCGTGGGTGGAAAAGCGCGTGAACCAGACCAAGCGCTGGTTCGTGCGGATGCGGGACAGGGTTCACGACTGGCTTTTTCCCGACAAGGAATTCAACCCGCGCGACAGCAGCGGAATGATGAGCTGGTTCAGCAATGTGCGCGTCATCACCATCCTCCTGCTCATCGTCGCCGCCATCGTCCTCATCGTGCTCATCGCGCGCCGCCGCCGGCCCGCCGCCGCCGCGGTCGCGCAGCCCGTCGCGCCGCTGCCCGACTTGAACGAGGAGCACGTCACCGCCGACCAGCTCCCCGAGGATGGCTGGCTCCAGCTCGCCCGCGATCTCATGCAAAGCGGCCAGCTCCGCCTCGCCCTCCGCGCCTCGTATCTCGCCAGCCTCGCGCACCTCGGCCACCGCGATTTCATCCAGCTCGCGCGCCACAAATCCAACCGCGACTACGACCGCGAACTCCAGCGCCGCGCCCGCGCGCAGCCCGAACTGCTCACCGCTTTCGACCGCAATCTCGAGTCCTTCGAGCGCGCCTGGTACGGCGAGCACGAGGTCACGCCCGCGACCCTTGGCGACTTCGCGCAAAACCTCGAACGCATCCGCGCATGCTGAAAAAACCGCTGCTCACGCTCGCCTGCGCGCTGCTCCTCGCCGCCGCGTTTTTCTACGGCGTCGCGCGCCTTTTCGTCCTCCGCTACGAGCGCGGCGATGTCTATCCGCCCTACTCCTCGCTCCGCGCCGACCCGCTCGGCGTGAAGGGCATCTACGACGCGCTCGACCGCCTGCCCGGCGTGGATGCGACCCGCAATTTCCGCGCGCTCCCGAAGCTCCGGCCCGCCGCGCCCGTCACCCTCGTCTATGCCGGCGTCACCGAGTACGCGCAGTGGGAAAGCCGCGAGCTGAGTGTCTTCGACGCGCTCGTGCGCGACGGCACGCGCGCCATTTTCACCTTCATGCCAGCGGCCAGCGCGCCCCTCCCCGAGCAGATGAAACGCGCACAAGCCGAGGCGCGCGCGCAGAAGGAAAAGGCCCGCGCGGAAAAGAAAAAACCGCGCGGAAAAAAACTCGGCGCGAAGCATGCGAAGGAGGAAGCCAAGAAAACCGACGATGAAAAAAAGGACGACGAGGAGTCCGATCCCAACCCGCCGGTCAGCTTCGACGAAGTCGCGAAACGTTGGGGCTTCGGCTTCGATTATCTGCCGCCCGACAAGGAAAAAAAGTCTCCCCGCCGCGCCGTGCTCGCCGACGAAAAAGCGAAACTCGAGCCCGATATTTCCTGGCACACAGAGCTGTATTTCAGCGACCTCAAGCCCGAGTGGCGCGTGCTCTACCGCTGCGCGGAAAAGCCCGTCGTCATCGAGCGCCGCTTCGGCCGCGGCAGCATCGTCCTCGCCGCGGATTCCTTTTTCCTGAGCAACGAGGCGATGCGCGCCGAGCGGCTCCCGAAGCTGCTCGCGTGGACCTTCGACGGCCCCAGCGCCCTCGTCTTCGACGAGGAGCACCACGGCGTCCGCGACGACCCCGGCATCGCCTCGCTCGCGCGAAAATATCACCTGCAAGGCGTCGTCGCCGGCATCCTCCTCATTGCGCTTTTGTTCGTCTGGAAAAACGCCGTCCGCTTCATCCCCGCCTACGCCGACGACATCGGCGACGGCGGGGTCGTCGCCGGCAAAGAATCCGCCGAGGGTTTCGTGAACCTGCTCCGCCGCACCATCAAGCCCTCCGAAATCCTCCCTGTCTGCATCGCCGAGTGGCGCAAATCCGCCGCGCACCGCGCCGCCGAGCAAGCCCGCGTCGAAGAACTTTTCGCCCACGAGCAAGCCCTCCCCGCCCGCCAGCGCAACCCCGTTTCCACCTACCAGGCCATCGCGCAAAGCCTCGGGCGCAAGACATGAGAACGCACTTTTCCATCGCGCGCACAACTTTCACCGCGTGTCATTCTGAGCGGAGTGTAACGCAGTCGAAGAACCCCGGCGGTTCGTTTGCGCGCTGCACGTTATCGGACCGCCGGGCTCCTTCGACTCCGTTCCCGCCCACCTGCGCCCGCCGGGAACTCCGCTCAGGATGACACGCCAATTTGATTTCTCTCCCAATAACCCAATTCCCATGCCCACCGACACCACCCCAATCACCGACATCCTCACCCGCGCGCGCGCTGAAGTGCGCAAAGTCATCATCGGCCAGGAGGACGTGATTGATAAGGCGCTCATCGCCATTTTCACCGGCCACCACGCGCTCATCGAGGGCGTGCCCGGCGTCGCCAAAACGCTGCTCGTCCGCACCCTTGCGCGCGTGCTCGGCTGCGAGTTCAACCGCATCCAGTTCACGCCCGACCTCATGCCCGCCGACATCACCGGCACGAGCGTTTTCAACATGCAGCGCAATGAATTCACGCTCATCAAAGGCCCGGTCTTCACCGCCTTTCTCCTCGCCGACGAAATCAACCGCGCACCCGCGAAGACGCAGTCCGCCTTGCTCCAGGCGATGCAGGAGCGCCGCGTGACCATCGACCGCGAGACGCATCCGCTCTCGCCAAACTTCACCGTCTTCGCCACGCAAAATCCCGTCGAGTACGAGGGCACCTACCCGCTGCCCGAGGCGCAGAAAGACCGCTTTATGCTCCGCGTCTCGATGAGCACGCCCGACCGCGCGAGCGAACTCGAACTCGCCCACCGCATGCTCGGCTCGCACTCGCCCGAGGAGGCGCTGGCGGCCGGCGAAGTCCAGGCCGTCGTCTCCGCCGATGACCTCGCCCAACTCCGCCGCGCGCTCGAAGCCGTAACCGTGCGCGAGGAACTCACCGCCTACGTCGTCGATGTCGTCCGCGCGACCCGCGAAAATGAAACCGTCCTCGTCGGCGCCGGCCCCCGCGCCACGCAGGCGCTGCTCCTCGCCAGCCGCGCCAATGCCGCGCTCGCGGGCCGCGATTTCGTCACCCCCGACGATGTGAAATCCCTCACCGAAGCCGTGCTCGGCCACCGCCTCGTGCTGCGGCCCGAATACGAAATCGAAGGCGTCACGATTGCGGAAGTCATTGCGAAGATTTTGGAACAGGTCGCCGTGCCGCGGTGAGGGCGTTGCGTTGACGATACCTTCGCGCCCGCTACCCTCACGTTATGCTTCAAGTCAAACATCGCCCGATGACCGTGCATGACTATCTCCTGCTGCCAGACGAGGGGCCACGTTACCAGTTGATTGAAGGTGAATTTCACATGGCTCCAGCTCCCAACACCTATCATCAGATCATCTCGCGCAACCTTGAATACCTGATCATGGATTTCCTGGAGGAGCATCCGATTGGCGAAATCTTCGACGCGCCATTCGACGTTTATCTGACGGACATGAATGTCTTCCAACCCGATCTGCTGGTCTTCTCGAAAGAACAGGGAGTGTACCTGAATGAACGCGGTGCGATCTGTGCGCCGTGGCTCGTGATCGAGATCCTTTCGCCGAGTTCGCGGAAGCTCGACACCGGAACCAAGCGCGAAATTTACGCCCGCTGTGGCTCGCGCGAGCTGTGGCTGATCGATCCCGAAAAGCGAGAAGTGGCCGTCTATCTATTGAGCGAAAACGCCGACCTGCCGGCGCGGATTTGGAGTGAGCAGGAGACGCTGAACACGCTGCTGTTTCCTGGACTGGAAATTTCGCTCGCGCGGGTCTTCGCGCGCTAGGCGGTCCACGCGCGATGCTCGTCCCTCGCACCCGGCTGCTCGTCTGGATCGCTCTGATCGTGCTGCCGTTCGCGGCGGTCGCGGCGACGCTTCCGGCGGCGGCGGGTTTTGCGGCGCTGTTCATCGGAGGGCTCGGCTTCCTCGTGATCTACGATGCGCTCGTGGCGCGCGGGCGGTTGATCGGTGTGCGGGTGGAGCTGCCGGAGATCGTGCGTTTGCAGAAAGACCGCGCGGGCACCGTCGAGGTGCGCATCCAGAATGACGCGCAGGACGCGCGCACGCTGCGCATCGGCTTCGCCTTTCCGCGCGAGATCGCGGCGGACGGCGACGACCGCACCACGCTGCTGCCCGCGAATGCCGCGATTTCCCGCATCGAATGGCCGGTCACGCCCGTGCGGCGCGGCCAGTATTTTCTCGACCGCGTGTATCTCGAAGGCGTCTCGCCGCTCGGCTTTTGGGCGGCGCGCGCGAGCCTGCCGGTGCGGAGCGAGCTGCGCGTGTACCCGAATCTTTTCGCCGAGCGGAAAAACGTCGCCGCGCTTTTTCTCCGGCGCGGCCAGCTCGGCGTCCACACGCAGCGCGCGGCGGGGCAGGGGCGCGATTTTGAAAAGCTCCGCGAGTACGTGCCCGGCGACAGCCTCAACGAAATCCACTGGAAAGCCTCCGCGAAACGCGGGCATCCGGTGACGAAGGTATTTCAGGTCGAGCGGACGCAGGAGGTGTACGTGATCGTCGATGCCTCTCGGCTCAGCGCGCGCGCGTTCGCGAGCGGCGGAACCGAGACGACTGTCCTCGAACGCTACGTCACCGCCTCGCTCATCCTCGGTCTCGCCGCGGAGCAGCAGGGCGATCAGTTCGGGCTCATCACTTTCAGCGACCGCGTGCTCAGCTTTGTCCGCGCGAAAAGCGGGCAGGCGCATTACGACGCGTGCCGCGACCGGCTTTACGCGCTCCAGCCGCAGAGCGTGACGCCGGATTTCGAGGAACTGTGCTCCTTCATCCGCCTCAAGCTGCGCAAGCGCGCGCTGCTCATTTTCCTCACCGCGCTCGACGACCCGATGCTCGCGGAGAGCTTTGCCAAAGCGAGCGAACTCATCAGCCGCCAGCATCTCCTGCTTGTGAACATGCTCCAGCCCGCGGGCGCGCAGCCGCTCTTCAGCGAAAGCAACGTCGCGACCGGGGATGATCTGTACAAGCACCTCGGCGGGCATCTGCAATGGCACAGCCTGCGCGAACTCGGGAAAATTTTGCAGCGCCGCGGCGTCCGTTTTTCGCTCCTCGATCCGGCGAAGCTCTCCGCGCAAGTCATCGCGCAGCATGCCGACGTGAAACGCCGCCAGCTTTTGTAAGCCATGATTATTGATCTCCCGCGCTTCATCGCCGCCGAGCGGCCGTCCTGGACCGAACTGGAAAAAATGCTCGACCGTCTGCAGGCCGAGCCGGGCCGCGCCCTCGCGCTCGACGAGGCGAAGCGCTTCCATTTCCTCTACCAGAAAGTCTCCGCCGACCTCGGGCGCATCGCCACTTTCGCCTCCGAGCCGGAGCTGCGGCGCTATCTCGAGGCGCTCACCGCGCGGGCCTACGGCGAGATTCACGAGACGCGCGAACGCGGGCCGAGGTTCCGTCCGGGGCGCTGGTTTTTCTCCGAGTTTCCGCGCGTGTTTCGGAAAAACGTCGGCGCTTTTTACATCTCGACGATCATCACGCTCGTCGGCGTGCTCTTCGGCGGCTTCGCGGTGCTGCTCGATGACGAGGCGAAGGAAGCCATCCTGCCGGCGATGTTTGCGAACCATCTCGGCGACCCGGCGAAGCGGGTGGAGATGGAGGAAAAGGCGAGGCACGACCGCTACGCCGACAAGCACTCGATGTTCGCGAGCCAGCTCATGACGAACAACATCGGCGTCTCGATCAAGGCGGTCGCCTTTGGCATCACCTTCGGCCTGCTCACGATCATTCTGCTTTTCTACAACGGCGTGATCCTCGGCCTCGTCGGCATGGACTACATCCTCGCGGGTCAGGGCGTCTTTCTCGCGGGCTGGCTGCTGCCGCACGGCGTCATCGAGATTCCCGCCATTCTCATCGCCGGGCAGGGCGGGCTGATGATCGGCAAGGCGCTCGTCGGCTACGGCGACCGCGCGCCGCTCGCCGCGCGGATGCGGGCGCTCGGGCCGGACCTCGCCACGCTCATCGGCGGCGTCGCGGTCATGCTGGTGTGGGCGGGTTTTGTGGAGTCGTTTCTTTCGCAGTATCACGAGCCGGTCATTCCGTACTGGGTGAAAATCGCCTTCGGGCTCGTGGAGCTGGCGGTGCTCGTGTGGTTCCTCGGCTCGGGCCGGAAAGCGGAGGTGCGCACGTGAATTCCGAGCTGCGCATCCGCACGCCGGAAGGCATCGCTTTCGCCTACCAGCTCGCCGGGCCGGTCGCGCGCTGCATGGCGTGGGGTGTGGATCTCGTGGCCGTCATCGTGCTCGGCCAGGGCGCGAGTTCGGTGTGTGCGAAAGTGGGCCTCATCAGCGCGGACTTCGCGAGCGCGCTCTCGATGATCGCGTACTTTGTGGTGTCCATCGGCTACGGCATTTTCACGGAATGGGCGTGGCGCGGGCAGACGCTCGGCAAAAGGATTATGCGCCTGCGCGTGATGGACGCGCACGGGCTGCGGCTCCAGTTCCACCAAATCCTCATGCGCAATCTCCTGCGCTTTGCCGACCTGCTGCCGGGCTGCTACCTCGTCGGCGGCGTGGCGATGGTGCTGAGCCGCCGCGCGCAGCGGCTCGGCGATCTCGCGGCGAATACCGTCGTCGTCCACATCCCGAAACACGCCGAGCCCGACCTCGACCAGCTCCTCGCGGGAAAATTCAACTCGCTCCGGCAATTTCCCCATCTCGAAGCGCGCCTCCGCCAGCGCACCACGCCGGAGGAAGCGCGGCTCGCCCTCCAGTCGCTCGTGCGTCGCGACGACCTCGATCCCGACGCCCGCGTGCGCGTGTTCGCCGAGCTGGCGGAGCATTTCAAAACGCTCGTCGCGTTTCCGCCCGAGGCGGTCGAGGCGATGCCCGACGAGCAATACGTGCGCGATGTAGTGGACCTGCTTTTCCGCCCGCGCGGCGCGGCGTGAGATTTCTGGGGAGCACACGCGTCCCGCGTGTTGGTCGTCGCGTCTCGCGACGACGAACTTTTTGCAGCGCCCGTTTCGGTATGAACTCCGCGCTGGGAGAACAGGCCGGCGGGTTCCGATGGCGCGGAGCTCTTGCCGGGATGTGGAGCTGCGGGAAGTGCGTCGCGTCGGGACGACGCGACCAACACGCGGGACGCGTGTGCTCCCCGGAATCTACCGCGCCGTGAGCGCCGCGCGCTCGTTACCCAGCGCGCCGGTCTTTTCCAGGAAGTAATCGTACCCGCCGGGATACGCGCGCACCGTGCCTTCGTGGACGTGCAGGACTTTGGTCGCGAGCTTGCGGATGAAATGCACGTCGTGGCTGATGAAGACGAGCGTGCCCTCGTAGCCCGCGAGCGCGAGGATGAGCGACTCGACGGTGTGGATGTCGAGGTGCGTGGTCGGCTCGTCCATGAGCAGGAGGTTCGGCGGATCGACGAGAAACTTGATCAGGTTCAGCCGCGTCTTCTCGCCGCCGCTCAGCACCTCGGTCTTTTTGTAGATTTCGTCTTTGCGGAAAAGGAACGAACCAAGGATGCCGCGCGCCTCGTTTTCCGAGAGAATGCCGTTCGAGTCCATGACTTCCTGGAGCACGGTCTTCGCCGGGTCGAGCGTGGCGGAACGGTGCTGGGAAAAGTATCCGATCTTTGCGTTGAGCCCGAGTTTGCGCTCACCCTTTTGCTGTTCCAGCACGCCCGCGAGCAGCTTGAGCAGCGTGCTTTTTCCCGAGCCGTTTGGCCCGACGAGCACGGTGCGCTCGCCGCGCTCCACGTCGAGTTCGAGGCCGCGATAGACGACGTTGTCGCCATACGCGAAGTCGATTTTTTCCAGCCCGATAATCCGCTGCCCGCCCCGCGGCGGCTGCGGGATTTGAAAGCGGAACGGCTTGCGCGGCGGGATGGGTTTTTCGATCAGCTCCATGCGCTCGATCTGCTTGAGCTTGCTCATCGCCTGGCTCGCTTTCGACGCCACCTGCCGGAAGCGGTCGTAGAATTCGCGCAGGTTCGCGATCTCCTTCTGCTGGTTTTTGTAGGCCGCATTCTGCTGCTCGTAGCGTTCCTCCTTCAGCCGGAGAAAGTCCGTGTAGTTCCCCGTGTAGGGCATCAGCTTGCGCTCGTCGATTTCGTACACGCTGCCCACGATCTCATCCATGAAAGCGCGGTCGTGCGAGATGAGCAGCACCGCGCCACTGTAGTTCTTGAGGTAGTTTTGCAGCCACACGAGCGAGAGCAGGTCGAGGTGGTTCGTCGGCTCGTCGAGCATCAGCAAATCCGGCTCCATGACCAGCAGCCGCGCGAGGTGTGCGCGCATCACCCAGCCGCCGGAAAGCTCCCGCGCTGCCTTCGTGAAATCCGCCTCGCGAAAGCCGAGCCCCGCGAGCATGCGCTTGGCCTTGGCATCCACCTGCGGGTCGCTCAGCGCCTCGTGCTTGGCGTGCGCTTCGAGATATTTCGGGCTGCTCACGTCGCCCGCCTTTTCGCAGGCGTGCAGCACTGCCTCGAGCTGCTGCACTTCGCCCGCGCGCCCCGTCGCCACGTCCATCGCCGTCTCCTGGCCTTTCACTTCGGCCTCCTGCGGGAGATAGCCGATCATCGTCCACTCATCGCGCTCGACCGTGCCCGCGTCCGGCTCCTCGGTGTGCAGCACGATGTTGAACAGCGTCGATTTTCCCGCGCCGTTCGGCCCGATGAGCGCGACTTTTTCGCCATAGCCCACCTGCATCGCGGCCTCCTCAAAGAGCACGCGGCCCCCGTGGCTTTTCTTCAGTTCGCGGATCGTGAGCATGGTCGTGTTTTCGTTGGGAAAAAGGCGGGCGCGACTCTGCCGCAAAGCCGCGCGAAAGCAAGGACGCGCGGGCTGGCGGAAACGGGGAAAGCCCTTGAAGGCTCACTAGATACAGGCACGCGAAATGCTAAAAACAGTAATTTCTATAATTTCATATGCCGCTGCCCAATTCTTCTTTTCCGAAGCAGACCTCTCTGCGCTGCGGAATGAGCACGGGAGGTATCGCCGTTCCGGTTTCGTCTCGTCGGGCCATCGCCGGAGTCACCCTTTTGGAGACGATTGTCGCCATGATGGTCACGGTCATCGGGCTGTCCGGTCTCTTTGCGACCAGCGCCCAGTGCTATTCCTTGTTGCGGAGAGCGAAGGAACTCGTGGCTATCCGGGAAGACATCCTCTGCCGCCTCGATGCTGTTCGGACGCTCAGCTACTCGGAACTCGGAAAGTCCGGCTATCTCAGCGGGACCTTGATGGTCTCGGGCACGTCCGGGGACGCCACACCCTTTGGCATGACCACGCAGGGGATGAAAAACTTCACCGAGACGCTGACGGTTTACGCGCTAGGAGAGCAGGTCTTTTCCAGCGATGCCGCGCGCAATGCCACCACCCCGGACATCGTCGGCCAATACGCTTCGCAGATTGATTCCATCGCGCCCGCCGCACCGAAGACCTACAAGTCCACGAGCACGGCGATGGGTGCGTGGACCCTGCAAATCGGGAACGCGCTGCCTTACCTCAAAATCGTCCGGGTGGGCACCGGCGCGGGCGCTGTCACGACCGTTCCGATGGGTGGCGATCTTTCCACTTACTCGCAGTTGCGCGTGGATGTGACCTACACTTGGAAGGACTCCAACAATGTCACCCGCACTCAGATCGGCTCGACCATTGTGTCCCAAGCGGGGTCCCTGCTGTGAAAGCCATGACGCGCGCCCGCTTCCAGTGTGCTCAAACCGCGATGACGATTGCAGAGATGATTGTGGCGATGGGAGCGTATTCGGCAGCGCTCATGGCCCTGATCGGCGCCTCGGTGGCACTGCAAACTTCCTTTGCCGCGACCGAGGACTACTTCCTCGGCGAAGGCGATCAATTGCGGGTCATGGACTATTTTGGCACTGACTTGCGCCGGGCGGTCGCGGTTGGGTTGAATTCCGATACGGTCAGTTACAAAGGCACGGCCTATACCAACAGCGTGCCTGCCGGCGCGACGAAGTATGTGACGGTAGTGATCCCCAATTATAAGGATGCGACCTCCGCACCGCGCTTCCCGTCGGTCACCGCCGATACTGTGGCCTATGGCACGACGCCGGTGAAAATCAGCTATTACCTGTTGGGCTCATCCCTTTACCGGATCGAGGTCGATCCCGACCTGGCCGCAGGGGACAAGCGGAACGGCCCCGTCAGTATTGCGGATAACGTCTCGGACTTCAATATCACCGACTCCATTGTTGCCAACCCGCTGTTCAGCGAAACTGTCGTTTCGATCAGCGCCACCTTTGCGCCAAAGTTCAGCCGTGGCTTATGGGCTAAGTCACTCGCCTCCAGCACGACCAGTTCGCGCCTCGGCACAACCGTGGGATGCAAGATTCAGCTAAGGAACCTTTTCTAATGAAAGCCAAGCTGCCCGTGCGCACTGCAATCCCCAAATTTCTCATTCCGCGCCGGAGCGAGGGAGGCAGCGCGCTCGCCGTGGCGATGGTGACCCTGTCCATCCTGGCGATGCTGGCCGCAGTTACTTTCCAAACGGTCACCTCCCGCTTTCGCTCGAACTATCATACCTCCAGTTGGCATGATGCCCTGACCTCCGCGGAAAATGGCATTCAATATGCGTTTGTGCGATTGCGGAGCCCGCTGACTCCCAATGGCGTCTTAACCAGTCCGCTCGCTGTTCCCGGTTCGCTTCAGTCGGATCTTGCCACGCTTTCCGCGGGCGGCACTTCCACCAACGGCACTGTGCTGATAGGGAATAACGGCGGCACACCTTTCCCGAGAATTCAGTTGCCCACACTGACCATTCCCCATGTCGGCGAAGGCAGCTCGGTTTTTAACGCCGTCGTCACAATCGACGGTATTCCTTCGGCCAGTCTGACCAATAGCGGCACGAATACCTGGTATCGCATCCGCTCGGTGGGCACGGTCCCGCTGAGTGGCAGCGCGACTGTCGGCGTGCAGAAATACGATAACTTCTTGCGCAAGCTCCAGTTCCGCGCAGACCGGGCGGGCAACCCACTCGCCAGACCTCAGGCCCAGCGGACCATTGAGGTAATTGCCAAGCCCGTTACCGTAGGCAGTGCGGCGCTTTTCGGCGTGACAGGTGTGGATCTCAACAACCAGAACGTGGTGATCGACAGCTATGATTCCAGAAGTCCGCTTTATTCCACAAGCGGCCTTTATGATCCCGCCAAAGCGACGGCCAATGGCAATGTCGTTACGGATGACGCGACGACCAGCGGGGGCAGCATCGGAGTTATCAATCTCAGTCCGAGCGGAGCCCACGTTTATGGGAATATCGCCACCAATAACACTCCGGTCGTCGGAAGCACCAGCAATGTAACAGGCAACATTACGCAGGACTTTTACCAGTATCTCCCGCCGGCTCCCGATCCCGCCGCAGTCAGCAGTTCGTGGACGAGTGTCCCGGCTTCCACTTCTGCCATGTCCACTGGGACGGCCGCTTCTCCGACGCGTTACAAAATCAATGGCAATGGCGACTTGAAACTGACCGGTTCTGCGATTGATTTCATCGCCCCGGCGAGCGGCGAAGGTTACGTGGAACTGTGGATTCCCCGCGATCTGACTACTTCCGGCAATGGCGCGATTAACATTCCCGCTCATGTGCATGTTATTTTTTATATCGATGGCAACGTTAAGATCGCCGGCAATGGCATCGTCAATACCGCCCTGTTTCCCGGCAATGTGACCCTTTACGGAAACCATGACCCGAGCGTCGTGCAAAGCCTGTCGGTGGATGGCAACGGGCAGTTCGCGGGGATGATCTATGCGCCCAGCGCGAGTGCGTCAGTCAGAGGCGGCGGGAGCAGCGGGGCCATGTATGGGTCGATCTTCGCCAATACCATTTTTTTCAATGGCGTAACCAAGCTGCATTACGACACCGCCCAAGGCGACAAAGGTGCGGTCATTGATTACCGCATTGCCTCCTGGTACGAGGATAACTCCCTGACCCGCTAAGCAACGCCGTCTTCACCCCGCAAACTGGCAGGTCTTCTCCACCGCGGCCAGCAGCCGGTCGCGGTAGTCGGCGCGGGGAATTTCCAGCGCGCCAAAGGTTTCCAGATGCGGCGTGACCCACTGCGTGTCGAGGAGCGTGAACCCCCGCGTCCGCAGGCGTGTGACCAAGGCCACGAGCGCGACTTTCGAGGCGTCGGTCACTTCGTGAAACATGGACTCCCCGAAAAACGCCCCGCCCAGCGTCACGCCGTAGAGCCCGCCCGCGAGCCGCCCGTCGCACCACGCCTCCACCGAATGCGCATGCCCGAGCCGGTGCAGTGCCGTGTAGCTCGCGATGATCTCCTCATTGATCCACGTCTCCTCGCGCGCCGCGCACTCGCGCATCACCGTTTCAAAAGCCGCGTTCACCCGAATCTCGAACGCGCCTTTTTTCAAAACCCGCCGCAGCCCGTGCGGCACGCGAAAGCCCTCGTCCAGCGGGATGATCGCGCGCGGGTCGGGCGAAAACCACGCGATCTCACCGTCCGGCGAGGCCATCGGAAAAACCGCGTTGCGATACGCGTGGAGGAGCAGGTCCGCCGAAATCATGGGGCGCGTTTATCGCCGATGCCCGCGCGGCGCGCAATCGTGCGGCGCGCGCACTTTCACCTTCACTTCCTCCCCGCGCGCACGCTATGACTCGCGCATGAAAGCCATCCTCGTCTCGCTCGCGCTCGCCGGTGCGGGCCTCGCCTTCTCCGGTTGCGAAACCGACCTCCCGCCCGACCACACCAAGCCCAATCCCGCCGAAAAACTCGGGCGCGGCGTCACCGGCCACGGCTCGCTTTCCGAGCCCGACCGCTCCGAGGATCCCGTCATCCGCGAAAACACCCGTGTCGGCTCCTAGCGCCGTCGCCCCGGCGTCGCGGATCGTCATCCTCGATTTCGGCTCGCAATACACGCAGGTCATCGCGCGCCGCGTGCGCGAGTGCCAGGTCTATTCGCAGATCGTACGCTGCGATTTGCCCGCGAAAGAAATCGCCGCGCTCAATCCGCGCGGACTCATCCTCAGCGGCGGCCCGTCGAGCGTCTATGGAAAGGACGCACCGCATCCCGACCCGGAAATTTTCAACCTCGGCCTGCCCATCCTCGGCATCTGCTACGGCATGCAGCTCATGGGCCACCATCTCGGCGGCAAAGTGGAGCACAGCGCCCGGCGCGAGTACGGCAGCGGGCTGCTCCAGGTGAAAGAGCGCGCGTGCCCGCTTTTCCGCGGCCTCCCCGCGGCCATCGACATCTGGAACAGCCACGGCGACAAGCTCACCAAACTCCCCCGCGGCTTCCGCACCGTCGCCACCACGGACAACTCGCCGTACGCCGCCATCGAGCAGCCGAAGAAAAAATTCTACGGCCTCCAGTTTCATCCCGAAGTCGTCCACACCCCGCGCGGCAAGGAACTCATCGCGAATTTTCTCTACGAAATCTGCGGCTGCAAAATGGATTGGACGATGGGCAGTTTCATCGACCAAATCTGCGCGCAAATCCGCGAGCAAGTCGGCAGCGATCACGTCCTCCTCGGCCTCAGCGGAGGCGTGGATTCGAGCGTCGCTGCCGCCCTTTTGCACAAAGCCATCGGCGACCAGCTCACCTGCGTCTTCGTGGACAACGGCCTCCTCCGCAGCAACGAAGCCGACGCCGTCCAGCGCCTCTTCGGCGACAATTTTCACATCAAGCTCAAGACCGTCCGCGCCTCCGCGCGCTTTCTCGGCCGGTTAAAAGGCGTCACCTCCCCCGAGCGCAAACGCAAAATTATCGGCAACGAATTCGTCCGCGTCTTCGACGACGCCGTGAAATCGCTGACCAAAGTGGGAACCAAAACCCGTTTCAAATTCCTCGCCCAAGGCACGCTCTACCCCGACGTCATCGAAAGCGTCGCCATCGCCGGCAACCCCGCCGCTTTGATCAAGAGCCATCACAACGTCGGTGGCCTCCCGAAGAACATGAAGCTCAAGCTCGTCGAGCCGCTCCGCGAGCTTTTCAAAGACGAAGTCCGCGAAGTCGGCGCGCAGCTCGGCCTGCCGAAAGAGGTCACTTTGCGCCAGCCCTTCCCCGGCCCCGGCCTCGCCGTCCGCATCCTCGGCGAAATCACCGGCGAGCGCCTCCGCATCCTCCGCGAAGCCGACGCCATCGTCGTCTCCGAGATGAAAGCCAGCGACTGGTACTACCGCGTCTGGCAGAGTTTCGCCGTGCTGCTCCCGGTGAAAAGCGTGGGCGTC
>JAYVNN010000076.1:0-6615 GCA_043758435.1 Chthoniobacter sp. | reverse complement strand
CGCCACCTTCTGCCCGCGCGCCAGCATCGGCAGTTCGTTTTCGTAAAACTCCGCCCAGACCCACACGACCGAAAGATCGGCCACATCCACGAGATGATCGCCTGGCATCACCCGCCGGCCCTGATCCACAGGCACGTCCTCGACGATTCCCTTGAACGGCGAAACGAGCGTCAGAAACTCCGAAGGTTTTCGCGATTTTTCCAACGCGGCGATTTGCGCGGTGGTGATATTCCACTGCTCCAGCCGGCGGCGCGCGGCCTCCAGCAGTCGCTCGGTGCTCGACTTGCCCTCCGGGGTTGCGGCGCGCTCGCGCACGTCGAGCAGATTCACAAACTCGTGCTCTGCCGCGAGCAACTCCGGGCTGTAAAGCGTGAGCAGCGGCTGCTCCTGCTCCACCGGTTCGCCGGGCGAGGTGACATGCAGTTTCTGCACATAGCCTTCGACCCGCGCGACGAATTCCCAATGCCGCGTCTTGTCCGGCGCGACCCGCCCGACGGCCCGCAGGGTGTGATGCAGTGGCTTCTTTTCCACGACCGCGTAGGTCACGCCAATCTGCTGCTGGCGCTCGACGGGCACGGTGAATTCGCTCGTCTCCGGCTGCGCGTTCGCCATCGGTGCCGCCGTGCCTTTTTTCAGCACGGGCACGAGATCCATCGAGCAGATCGGACACTTCGCATCGGGATCCTGCGCACGCACCGACGGGTGCATCGCGCAGGTGAAGTAATCGACATTGGGATCGCGCGACGGCCCGCGCTTCATGCAGCCAAGCGGCCCGGCGGTCAGGATGGCTCCCGCGAGCGGGACGACGGTGCGGAGAAATTGGGCGCGGTTCATGGCTTGGTAGTGCGGGGTGAAAAGAGCTGGAGGCTCGTGCCGACGATGGCTTCGAGTTCGGCCAGCGCGGCTTCGTGATCGGCCTGATGCCGGCGGGCCATGACCTCGAGTTCGCGCAGGCTGCGCTGGGCCGTGAGGAAATCGGCGAGGCCGGTCTGGCCGGTTTCGTAGCCGGTGCGGCTGGCGTCGAGCGCCTGCCGCGCGGTGGGGATGAGCCGGTCGCGGAACAGCTCGCGGTGATGGTGCGCCGTCGCGATTTTTTGCAACTGATCGCGCAGCAGCCCCAGCGCCTCGGTGCGCGCCGCGTCCTGCGCGTGCTGCGCCGCCTCGACGCCGCGCGCCGCCTCCCTTTCCTCGGCGCGATATTTTTCGCGGTTCAGCCACGGCACATTAAAAGACACGCCGACGCTGACTTCGCTCGCGGCCTGCGCGGCGCCGTTGTAGCGCTGCGCCTCCACGCTCAGCGCCGGATCGGGAATCCATTCACGCCGCGCCAGCTCCAGCCGCGCGCATGCCGCGGCGAGGGCCGCGTCCGCCGCGCGGATTTCGGGCCGCTGCCCGTAGATCAAGCTCCGAAGCCGCTCGGCGGGCGGAACGGCAGCGCTGGGCGGCGCGCTCACCGGACGGCCTAGCGGTGCAAAAGGATCGCGGTGCATCAGCACTTTCAACTGCGTCTCCTCGTCGGAAAGGCCGCGATCCAGATCGCGCCGCGCCTCCATGAGCTTCGCCTGCTCATTCTCCGCGAGCAGCACTGCGGCCTGCGTCTGGCCGCCCACCGCGAACTGCGCGCGGGCGGTTTCCACGGTCTGCGCGAGCGAACTTTCGTCGGCCGCATTCAGTTCAAGCAGTGCGTAGGCCGCAGCCAGGCGGAAGTAGGCCGCGCGCGCTTTCGCCAGCACGTCGAGTTCCTTGCGCCGCGTGTCCTCCAGTGCGCCGAGCGCCTCCGCTGCGGCGATGCGCTCGCGGCTTTTGTTGCGCCCGGAAAGCGGGATCATTTGCTCCACGCTCAGCGCCTGGTCGGTGAAACTGTCGCGCGCCACCTCCACGAAACGCCCGGCGCGCACCTTGCCGCTGACGCGCAAATCCTCCCACGCCGCCGCCTGCGGCACGCGCGCCCGCAGCGCCGCCCATTTGGCGCGCGCCTCCTTGACCGTGGGATTGTCGGCGAGCACGGCGCGCGTCACTGCGGCGAGCGAAAGCGCGGGCGCGGGCGGGTTGCCGGATATTTTCGGCGGCTCAGCGGAAGCGAGGAGAGTGAGGTGAAAGGTACAAAGTAAGAGCGGGAAAATTTTCATAGATCGGAGTCGTGGACATCGCGGGTGAGGGTGTGCCGTGGGCACACTTCGACTAGGGATGCCGGAGACTCAGATCAGCCGGATGCAGGTCGCCGCCAGCGGAGGCAGCGTGTGCGCCGCGCAGGCTTCGTCCCGAATGACGAAGCGGCGCTGCGGCGCGGGGAGCGCGTAGAGAAACGGGAAGGTTTGCGCGGCGATGTCCGCCGACTCGACTCCGCCGCGGGAGGGCGCGGGCGCTTGCTTGGGAGCCGATTCGCGCGGCGGCTGCCCGGCGCAGCAGACCATGTTAGCGCAGCACGGTTTCACGCAAACCATCGCGACACATCCGGGTGTTTTCGCAAGGCGCGCAGCCGCCGCGCCCGCCTGCGGACTGAACAGCAGGCTCACGATGAGCGAGAGAATGAGCGAAGTTTTCGCGAGCATGGAGCGGGTGCGGGCGGGACGCTGACGGGTCGCATTCATTTTGCCGATTCCGAAATCACTGACTCGTGGCTCAAGCCCGGCTCGACGATCCGCACCGTCATCATTTGCAAATACCGCGCGCCGTCCTCCGACGACATTTCCGCGCTCACCTCATAGACGTGCCGGAGCAACGCCCGGCGGCACTCGGCCTGCACGGTGACGCATTCGCTCATCGCCGCGTCCACCTCCGGGGTGAAGGTCTTGCTGGCTTTGATGAGTTGGTCGAGGCGGTCATTGGCTTTGGCGATCTTCTCGCACATGAGGTCGCACTTTGGCGCGTATTCCCGATGCATCTCCCGGATGCGCGAAAACTGCGCGTCGCTGAGATGATATTCGTGCCGCAGCCACTCCATCTCGCCGCCGCTCTGCGAGAGCATCGAGCGGGTGGGAGCGGTCGCGCAGTGGAAATAAGTCCAGTAACCCGCGAAGGCGCTGCCGACGGCCAGCAAGAGGATGAGCACGGCCTTTTTCATCTGCTGATTTACCGCCCCATCATCGCCATCGGATCGACTGACGCCGCGTAACGCGCTTCCAACGCCTTCCAGTGTTTCGCCTTCGTCTCCTGCGCCTGCACGTGCGCCAGGCCGATGCTCGCTGAGAGGGTGATCGCAAAGAGCGCCGTCGCATACTGCGGACGCGCGAGCTGCGTGGAGAACCATTGCGCGAGCTTCGGCCAGAATGCTTCCTCGCGCACCGCCTGCCGCGCCGCGATGCGCTGCCACACCTCGCGCTGGAACGAGCCGGGCACCTGTGGCGCGACTTTCCAAGTCCGCAATTTGGCGGACAGGTCATCGGAATCAAAATCTTTCATGGGCGAATTTAACACCACATCCCGGCCAAACCCTTGAGGAAATCCCGGTGCATT
Organism: Chthoniobacter sp.; assembly: GCA_043758435.1. Classification (GTDB taxonomy): domain Bacteria; phylum Verrucomicrobiota; class Verrucomicrobiia; order Chthoniobacterales; family Chthoniobacteraceae; genus Chthoniobacter. Next base: position 3,159 of record JAYVNN010000076.1, on the reverse strand, counting down.
GGAATGCCGCGGCGGCGCGCAAAAAAAAGCGCAAGGGTTTGGCGGCTCATCCGGCGTTTAAGGATGAGCAGCCGATTTCCTCGGACGCAAACAAACAACCAAGTCAGTAACTCCTCTATGAAAACCATCACGAAACTCGCCTTCTTCACCGCCGCTGTTGCGGCCCTCGGGACCAGCGCCGCCTTTGCGGACGACCAGCAACTGCAAAACCAGCTCGCCTTGCAGCGCGCGCAAGCCAGTCCGCAATCGACGACCATCGCCGTCTATGCCAACCGCCACGGCGTCAGCCGCTGCGCGATGCAGGATCAGCGCACGGAAGTGCGCTTCGAGTTGCGCATGAATGCCCAAGGTCAGCAGTTCGGCGTCTTCGCACCGGTCAAATAGCGCTCCCGCAGTCGCTCCATCGCGAAGCTCCCAGCCGCCCGTTCGCGGGCGCTGGGAGTTTTCGTTTTCGGCATGGGCAAAATCCGCCAGCGAATGCCGCCATTTGCCCATTGTTCCAGAGGCTACGCGGCGGGTCAGGCGCTATCTTTCAGAGTAAAACTAACCCGCTAACAGGTAGCGCACGGCTCTTGCTAAGGGGGTCGTCGTGCGTTCCCGCCGCTGCCTTTCACTCCTGTCCAGCGCGCTTCTTTTCTGCGCAGGCCAGCTCCCCGCCGCGACGCCGATTCCCTTCCAGTTTCGCGATGGAATGATCTGGCTGAAAGTCGCGGTCGCGGGCCAAAGCGATCCGCTCAATTTCCTGCTCGATTCCGGTGCTGGCACTAGCGTGCTCGACCTGGCAGCGGCCCGTCGGCTCGGCCTCCAGCTCGGTGAACGGCAGACCGTGCAGGGCATCCACGGCCGCAGTGTGGCCTATCGGCTGAAAGGATTTGCCGCAGCAGCAGCCAGCGTCGCCATTCCGTCATCGCTCCTCGCGGTGGACTTGAGCGGAGCGAGCGTCAGTTGCCATCAGCGCATCGACGGGCTGCTCGGGGCCGATTTCTTCCGCGACCGCATCGTGCAGATCGACTTCGCCGCGCAGACCATCCGCCTGTTGCTGCGGAGCGAAGTGAACGCAGCGGGCTGCGAAATTCTCCCGCTCACGCCGCGCAACGACACGTTCTGCACGCGCCTGTCCGTGAACGGCAACGCCCCCGAATGGCTGCGCCTGGACACCGGCTGCAACACAGCGCTCGAATGGGTCGTGACCGGCGACAAAGCGAAGCGGCTCGGCCTCACGACCATCGGCGTGAACTCCGGCTCCATCCGCGACCTCCACACCGAAGTGCAGCTCGGCGCGAAGCGCATCGCCGCGGTGCCGACCGGCATCCACACCACGCAGATGTTCTCCGGCGAAGCCGGCCTGATCGGCAACGGCCTGCTCTCCCGCTTCACCGTCACCATCGACACCGCCGGGCGCCGCTGCCTCCTCGCCTCGCGGTGACCGGCGGCGTGTGCGTCACGCCACCTTCCAGCGCGCCAGGCTTTCGCGCAGGATTTGGCGGGCGCGGTACAGGCGCGTCTCGACTGCTTTCGGCGTGCAGCCGAGGGCCGCGGCGATTTCCTCGTAACCGAGGTCTTGATACTCAAACAGCAAAACGACGGTCCTGAGATCGTGCGGCAAGGCCTGGATGTGTTCGCGCACCGCACTGGCGAGGTCGTCGCGCTCGGCGGCGTCGGCGGGCGTGTCGCCGGACGCGGGCAGCGTACTTTCGAGGCCGGGGTCGCCGTCCTCGCCGGAGCCGTGCAGCGTGACGGTCGGGTGGCGCGCGCGCCAGCGCGCCTGGTTGTGGCAGAGATTGGTGGCGATGGTGAAAAGCCACGTCGAAAACCGGCCGCGCGGCACGTACCGGGCGCGGTGCTCGAAGACGCGGACGAAAGTTTCCTGCGCGAGATCGAGCGCATCCTCGGTGTTGCCGGTATAGCGGAGGATGAAGCTGACCAGCGGCTGCTGCCAGCGGGCCATCAGCTCATTGAGCGCGGTGTCCTCGCCGCTTTGCAGGCGGGCCATGCACAGGACGTCATCTTGCGATGATTCGTCGGCGCGTTTGCCAGAGGGACTGCCGCTCATTCGAGGCGCACCGAGCGCAGGCGCAGGGCGTTCGTGATGACGGAGACGGAGCTGAGGCTCATCGCCGCCCCGGCGATCATCGGGCTGAGCAGGAGGCCGAACCACGGGTAGAGCAGGCCCGCGGCGAGCGGGATGCCGAGGGCGTTGTAGAGAAACGCGAAGACGAGGTTCTGCCGGATATTACGCATCACCGCGCGGCTGAGCACGACCGCGCGGACGATGCCGCGGAGATCGCCGTGCAGGAGCGTGATGCCCGCGCTTTCGATGGCGACATCCGCGCCCGTGCCCATGGCGATGCCCACGTCCGCGGCGGCGAGCGCGGGGGCGTCGTTGATGCCGTCGCCGGCCATCGCCACGATTTCGCCGGCGCGGCGCACGGCGAGGATGCTCGCCTGCTTGTCCGCCGGCGCGACGCCGGCCTCGACGTTGGAAAGTCCGAGCTGGTGGGCCACGGCCATCGCCGTGAGCGCGTTGTCGCCGGTGAGCATCAGGATTTTCAGGCCCCGCGCGCGCAGCGCGCGGATGGCCTCGGGCGTGGAGGCTTTGATCGGATCGGCGACGGCGAGAAAGCCGGCGGCATTTCCGCCGATGCCGACGAAGATGACCGTCTGGCCTTGGTTCTGGAGCGGTTCGGCTTCGTGGGAAAGCGCGTCCAGGCCAGCGATTCCGCGCTCTTCGAGAAAGGCGGCTTTGCCCACGAGCACAGCGCGCCCGTCCACCTGCGCGCTCACGCCGCCGCCGGTCGTGGATTGAAAATCCGTGGCCGTCCGCGGGGGCAGGCCGCGTTCTTTCGCGGCGTCGATCAAGGCCGCCGCCAGCGGATGCTCGCTCCCCTGCTCCACCGCCGCCGCCACGCCGAGCAGCTCATCTTCGGAAAAGCCGTTCGCCGGCACGCCTTGCGCAAAGCGCGGCCGGCCCTCGGTCAGCGTGCCCGTCTTGTCCACGACGACGGTGGTGACTTTCTCCAGCCGCTCCAGCGCCTCCGCACTTTTCACGAGCACGCCGGCCTGCGCGCCGCGACCGACACCGACCATGATCGACATCGGCGTGGCCAGCCCGAGCGCGCACGGACATGCGATGATGAGCACGGCCACAGCATTCGCGAT
>JAYVNN010000075.1:0-19206 GCA_043758435.1 Chthoniobacter sp. | reverse complement strand
GCCATTTTGGGCGGCCTCATCGGCGCGCTCGGCCTCATCGTCATCCAGCAGCTTTTCGACACCTCCCTGCGCTCCGTCGATCAGGCGGAAACTGCGCTCGATCTCCCCTCGCTCTCCGCCGTCCCCGAGGTCGATGGCAAAGGACGCGGCAAAAAAAAGCTGCCGGGGCTCCTGCTCATCGACGAGCCCAGCTCGCGTCAGGCCGAGGCTTTCCGCTGCCTGCGCACCGCGCTCTCACTGCTCCCCGAGGGCACGCCCAAGGTCGTCCTTTTCACCAGCGCCGTGCCCGGCGAAGGCAAGAGCTTTTGCTCCGCCAACTACGCCGCCTCGCTCGCCCAGCAGAATCTGCGCACGCTCATCATCGACGCCGACCTGCGCAAACCCGGCCTCGGCAACATCTTTCCCACGCCCGGCGGCGTGGACGGCCTGAGCGACGTGCTCAGCGGCAAATCCAGCTTCGAGGCCGCGTGCCATTCCACGAAGGTGAACGGCCTCACCTTCATGCCCGCGGGCAATCGCAACGCCAGCCCGCTCGAACTTTTCGCCGACGAAAGATTCGCCAGCCTGCTCCGCGAAGCCCGTGGAAAATACGACCGCGTCGTCCTCGACACCGCGCCCATCAACGCCGTCAGCGACACCCTCCTCCTCGTCAAACACACCGACGCCACCGCCTTCGTCGTCCGCGCCCGCCACACCCCCGAGCGCACCCTGCGCCGCGCGCTGCAGATTCTCGACGGAGCCGACGCCGCGCCCGCCGGCTTCATCCTCAACCGGCTCCCCTCGCGGCTCGCCGACTATTACTATTACGATGCGGGGAACTATTCGAGCGCCGGGGTCTATGGCACCTGAGGGTTCGGGGCGAAAGGCGCACGCATGATCCCGTCCGAACCGCCCGCCAGACTTTCGCTCAAGCAGCGCACGCTCCGCGGTTTTCTGTGGACTGGTTTGGAAGGCGCGGCGCGCACCCTCATCCAGTTCGGCGTCCTCGCGCTCATCGCCCGGCGGCTCACGCCCGAGCAGTTCGGCGTCGCCAATGCGGCCCTCGTCGTCGTCGGCATCTCCACCATTTTTTCCGAACTCGGCGTCGGCCCCGCCGTGGTCCAGCGCACCCAGCTCGAAGACGGGCACAAGGACGGCGCATTCCTCATTTCCTGCGGCTTCGGCATCCTCGTCGGCCTCGCGCTCTGGCTGCTTTCGGAGCCGCTCGCCGCGCTTTTGAAAATGCCGGATGTCGCCGCGCCGCTGCGCGTGCTCGCGTGGGTTTTTCCGGCCACGGGCGCGGCGGTCGTTTCGCAATCGCTGCTCCAGCGCGAGATGCGTTTCGGCATTCTCACCCGCGTCGAACTGGTCGTGGTCGCGCTCGGCTACGGCCTGCCCGCAGTGCTCCTCGCGCGCGCAGGCTGGGGCGTTTCCGCGCTCATTTTCGCCTACCTCGGGCAGATGCTCCTGCGCAGCGTGCTCGTCTTTTTCTGCCATCCGTGGCGGCCCGGCCTGCGCTGCAGCCGCGCGGCTTTCCGCGACCTGCTGCATTTCAGCGGCGGCATGACCATCGGCCGCGTGGCGAACTACGCTGCGAGCAACGGCGACAATCTCGTGGTGGGCCGCTACCTCGGCGCGGACGACCTCGGCATCTATGGCCGCGCCTACCAGATCATGGTCGCGCCCGCGGCGATGATCGGCAACGTGCTCGAAAAAGTGCTCTTCCCCGCGATGGTCAAAGTGAACCACGACGAGGTGCTGCTCGGCCGCGCCTTTGTCCGCGGGCTTTCGCTGCTCGCCGTCATCATGCTGCCTGTCAGCGCGCTCATTTTCGTCCTCGCGCCGGAGGTCATCGCGCTGCTGCTCGGCCCGCAGTGGACGGCGGTCGTGGTGCCTCTGCAAATCATGACCGTGGCCCTCGTCGCGCGGACGAGCGTGAAAATGGTCAACTGCCTGATGCGCGCGCGCGGCGTGGTTTATCGCTGGGCGGTGTACTACGTCGTGCATGCGGTCGGCATCGTGCTCTTTGCGTGGATCGGGCAGTTCTGGGGGCTCATCGGCGCGAGCCTCGGCGTCGTTTTGAACATCATCCTTTTCTTCCTCATCATGGCCTGGATGGGCCTGAAATCCGTCCGCCTTCCCGCGCAGACTTTCATCTCCATCTACCTCGCGCCGCTCGCTCTCTCCGCCGTCATTTTCCTCGCCACCCACCTCGCCGCCGCCAGCCTGCGCGCCGCCGCGCAGCCCGTGCTCATCATCCTCGCCGCGGGCTGCGCCACCGCTGCGCTCCTCGCCGCCGGGGCGCTCTTTCTTTTTCCCGCGACCTTCCTCGGGCCGGACGCCGCCGGGCTGCGCGACATGTCGCGCCAGCTCCTCGGCCGCTTCGGCAGCCGCACCTGATTTCGGCATGGAAAAAACTGCACCAGAAATTCCTCCCGCCAGCCGCCCCGCCACCCCGCGCCTGCAGGAGCTCGACGTGCTCCGCGGCCTCGCCGCCTTCGCCGTCATGTTCTTTCACTACACCGTGCGCTACGCCGAGGTCTTCGCGCCCGGCGGCCCGCCCGAGCACGCCAATCCGCTCGGCGAAAACGCCGTGCATCTTTTCTTCATGATCAGCGGCTTCGTCATTTTTATGACCCTGTCGAAAACGCGCACGGCCCTCGACTTCATCGTCTCGCGCTTCTCGCGGCTCTACCCCGGCTACTGGGCCGCGGTGCTGCTCACCTTCGCCGTCATCACGTTTGCGCCGCTGCCTGGCCGCACGCCGACCGCGGGGCAGTTGCTCGTGAATCTTACGATGCTGCAATCTTGGCTGCGCGTGCCGCCGGTCGATGGCGTCTATTGGACGCTCGCCGTCGAGCTGTCGTTCTACGCCATCATGCTCGCGGTTTTTCTCACCGGCTGGCTGCGCCGCATCGAGTGGCTCGTCGTCCCGTGGCTCGCGCTCGAAGGCGCGTGGGCCTTCCTCGGCCACCACCGCGCGCTGCCGAAGATCGTCGAGATTTCATTGCTGCTAAAATTCGCGCACCTCTTCCTCGCGGGCATCCTCTTTTACCGCCTGCGCTTCGAGGGCTCCACGCCGCTCCGCCACGCGCTCCTCGCGCTCTGCTTCGCCGCGCACGCCGCACTCCACGGCCTCACTGCCGCGCTTTTCGCCGTCGCTTTTTTCGCCGCGTTTTACGCGCTTGCTGCTAACCGCCTCACTTGGCTCGCGGCTCGCCCGCTCGTCTTTCTCGGTGCGATTTCCTACAGCCTCTACCTCGTCCACCAAAACATCGGCTACACCGTCATGCGCGCGCTCGCCGCGTTTCCGCGTCCGTTGCAAATCGCCGCCGCCGCCGCGCTCGCCCTGCTCCTCGCCAGCGCGCTCACCTTCCTCGTCGAGCGCCCCGGCCTGCGCGCGATCCGCGACTGGTACAAAAAATCCCGCCAGCGCACTGCCTCCCGTACGCTCGCCCCTGCCACCGAACCATGACCGCCCGCGCGCTTTTTCCCCCAATGAAAACCACCGCCCTCCTCTGCCTCGCCGCCGCCCTGCTCGGTGCTCCGCTCCCCGCCGCGACCTATCACGTCAGCGACAAAACCGGCGACGACACGCAGGAAGGACTCGACGAAAAAACCGCGTGGAAAACCCTCGCACACGCCTGCGAAAAAGTCGCCGCGGGCGACACCGTGACCGTGCATCCCGGAGTCTATTTCGAGCCGGTGCGGCTGGAAAAAACGGGCACCGCGGAAAAGCCGATTCGCTTCACCGCCGATGCCGTGGAAAAAAACCGCGTCATCCTCACCGGCGCGCGGCGCGACATCCGGCAGGGCGATGTGATTTGGAAAACTGACGACGCGAAGCTCGGCATCCATTCGCTCAAAGTGGACGCGCGTCCCGCCCGCGTGCTCGTCGGTGAGACCGATCTTTTTTCCTACCCGAGCCTCGCGGAACTCCAGGCGCTCACCTTCGCCACCGGCGCACCCGGCCCGGCGCGCGGCTTTTTCTACGACGAAAATGAGCACCGTCTCCACCTCCGGCTCGCTGCGAAAGACGGCGATGCGAATCCGGGCCGGCACGTCACCAAAGTCGCGCCCGCCGGCTCCGGCGCGGGCAGCGTGCCGAAAACTGCGGACTACAATTTCGGCGTCCTCGCCGCCGCGGCGGGCAGCGTCATCATCGAGGGCTTCACCTTTGAAACGCCCGGCCTGTGCGGGGTTTTCGCGGCGGGCGGCGGCGTGACTGTGCGCGACTGCTGGTTCCTCGGCTGCCGCACCGGTGTCGCCGGGGGCAAGGGCGCGGACGAAGTGACCGTCGAGCGCTGCGAGTTCACGCAGGCGCCCGCCTTTGCCGACGCCGAGGAAATCCTCGCCCGCGCCAGCGAGCTTCCGGAAAAGGAGCGCGCGAAACTGCCGCCGTACTTTTGGAACATCCGCAGCGGCGGCCCCGCGGCCTACGACTACGGCCTCGTGCTCCACGCCGGCGCGCGCTGGAAAATCCTCCGCAACTACGTCCACGACGCCGTGGACGGCCTCTCGCCCATCTCGCTCGGCGAGGCGCGCGAGCCCGAGGTCGCGGGCAATACTTTCGAGCGCCTGCTGAGCTGCGCCATCGAGACCGGCGACCACTGCGCCGGCCTGCACGCGCACCACAATTTCATCGCCGACGCGGCGCTGGCCCTCGCCTGGAAACCAAAGCACGGCCTGCCCTGGCCCGGCCCGCTGACCTTCCACCACAACACCGTCACCGCGACCGTGCGCGGCGCGAAACTCTGGCTCGCGACCGGCCTGCCGCCCGCGTGCTTCGAGCTGCATTGCACGGACGAAAACTGGACGGACGCAGCCATGAAAAATGTGCCGCCTTCGCTCGTGAAAATTCCCGGCGCGGGCCTCGCCGCGTTCAACAACACCATCCTCCTCCCGACCGGCGACATCTTCTCATTCTCCGGCCTCCGCTATCGTAAAATCGAAGGTTTGCGCCTGCTCAACAACCTCGCCGTCACGCGCGGTTTCACGCCTGCGCGCTACCACGATTCCGCTGATCTTTCCGGCATGGAATTCAACGGCAACGTCGTCGCCGCCGGCTCCTCCGAGGGCAGCGGCCCCGGCACGCGCTTCGCCGGGCCGCAGGGCCGGACCTTCGACACCGCTGCCGCGCTCGGCCTCGCCGACCCGGCCCGCCGCGACTTCGCGCTGAAGCCGAAAAGCCCCGCGCTCGGCGGCGGCGCGGACGTCCGCGACCTCGCGGGAATTTCCGCCGATGCCGGCGCTTTCGCCCGTGGCGCGGACGGTCATCACGCGCTCGCCGGCCCGAAACTTTCCTCCCCCGCCAAACCCGCCGCTCCCCCCGCCTCACCCGCGCCCGTGAAGCCGCAATGACGCGACCGCCGCGCCTTTCACCCGCCTTTTTTCGGGGAGAAAAAGCCGCGCGCGCCGCCGGACTCGCGGGCGCGCTCCTGCTCCGCCTATGCTGGCTGCCCGCCGCCACCGGCCCCATGAGTTCCATCGAAAAAACCTCCGCCAGCATCCTCGGGATCTCCGCTTTCTACCACGACAGCGCCGCCGCGCTCCTCGTCGGCGGCGAGATCGTCGCTGCGGCGCAAGAGGAGCGTTTCACGCGGCGCAAGCACGACGCCGCATTCCCCAAAAACGCCGCCGACTACTGCCTGCGCGCCGCCGGGCTCACCGCGGCGCAGCTCGACCACGTCGTCTTTTACGAAAAGCCGCTGCTGAAATTCGACCGCCTGCTCGAAACCTATCTCGCCGTCGCACCGCGCGGCCTGCGCTCGTTTATGACGGCGATGCCGCAGTGGCTGAAAACGAAACTGCATCTGCCGCGCGAGATTCGCGCGGCGCTCGGCGGCGGTTTCAAAAAGCGCATCGCCTTCACCAGCCACCACGAAAGCCACGCGGCGTGCGCCTTTTTCCCGTCGCCGTACGATGAGGCCGCGATCCTCACGCTCGACGGCGTGGGCGAGTGGGACACCGCGAGCATCGGCCGCGGACGCGGGTCAAAAATCGAGCTGCTCGAGACGCTCGCGTTTCCGCATTCGCTCGGGCTGCTCTACTCGGCGGTCACGTATTTCTGCGGCTTCCGCGTGAACAGCGGCGAATACAAACTCATGGGCCTCGCGCCCTACGGCACGCCGCGTTTTGCGGACGCGATGCGCGAAAAACTGCTCGATCTCAAACCAGACGGCTCGTTGCGCCTCGACCTGCGCTACTTCAATTTCCTGCACGGCCTGACGATGACCGCGCCCGCGCTCGACGCGCTTTTCGGCGGCCCCCCGCGCGCGCCGGAGAGCGCGCTCACGCAGCGCGAAATGGATCTCGCGGCGTCCATCCAGTTAATCACCGAGGAGGCCGTGCTCCGCATGGCGCGGCACGCGCGGGAGCTGACCGGCGCGAAATATCTCACGCTCGCCGGCGGCGTGGCTCTGAACTGCGTGGCGAATGGCGCGCTGCTCCGCGCGGGGATTTTTGACGACGTGTGGATTCCCGGCCCGGCGGGCGACGCGGGCGGTGCGCTCGGCGCGGCGCTCTTTGTGCAGCATCAGCTCCTCGGCGGCGCGCGCGCGCCGCAGGGCCGCGACAGCCTGCGCGGCGGCCTGCTCGGGCCGCGCTTTTCCACAGCGGAAATCCGCACTTTTCTCGACGCAGAAAAACTGCCCTACCACCACCACGCGGACGAAGGCGCACTGCTCCGCGCGGTCGTGGACGAACTGGCGGAGGGCAAGGTCGTGGGCTGGTTTCAGGGCCGCATGGAATTCGGCCCGCGCGCGCTCGGCAGCCGCAGCATCCTCGGCGACGCGCGCGATCCGGCGATGCAGTCGCGCATGAATCAGCGCATCAAATTCCGCGAGAGCTTCCGCCCGTTCGCGCCGAGCGTGCTCGCGGAGGACGCCGCCGAGTGGTTCGACCTCGACCGCGAATCGCCCGCCATGCAGTTCACCGCGCGCGTGAAAGTGCCGGGCCTCCCCGCCGTCACGCATGTGGACGGGAGCGCGCGCGTGCAGACCGTGGACGAGGCGCGGCACGGGCGCTTCTGCCGGCTGCTCCGCGCGTTCAAGGCGCGCACCGGCTGCGGCGTGCTCGTGAACACGAGCTTCAACCTCCGCGGCGAGCCCATCGTCGGCACGCCGCAGGACGCCGTGCGCTGCTTCCGCGCGTGCGACATGGACACGCTCGTGCTCGAAGACTGCATCCTCTACAAGGCCGCGCAGCCGCCGCTCAGCGAAAGTGTGCGGCAGGACTACATCGCCAGCTTTTCACCCGACTGATGCTCAATCCATTCCACGACACCGACTGGCATCCCGACCGCGCCGCGCGCCGCCGTTTCGCGCGCAGCTTCGTCGTCGGCTGGCCCGTCGTCGCGGCGCTTTTCGCGGGCGCGGGTTTTTGGAAAACACACGCCTTTCCCGGCTGGACGCTCGCCCTCGGAATCGGCGGCGCAGCCCTCGGCGCGGTGCTCTGGCTCGTGCCGCAGGTGGCGCGGCCCTTTTACCTCGCGTGGTATTTCGCCGCCTGCTGCGCGGGCTTCGTCGTGGGCAACGCGCTCCTCGCCGCCGCCTACTACCTCGTCGTCACGCCCACTGGCTTGCTCCTGCGCGCGCTCGGGCGCGACGCGCTGCAGCGCCGCCGCGACCCGCAGGCTGCGAGCTACTGGCGCAAAGCCAACGCCGTCACCGACCCCGCGCGCTACTACCGCCAGTACTGACGCCATGCCCGAACCCAAGCCGCCAAAAACTTTCGCCGCCGCCGGCGAGGAAAAAGAAGCCAGCTTCGCGGGCGAGATTTTCGCGTTTCTCCGGCACAATAAAAAATGGTGGCTCCTGCCCATCATCGTCGTGCTGCTGGCCTTTGGCGTGCTCGTCATCCTCGGCTCCACCGGCGCTGCGCCATTCATCTACACCCTTTTCTAAAAACCCGATGTCCCGCCCGCTCCGCATCCTCGTCCTGAGCAATAAGTGCCCGCCCGACTACGACGGCGGCTTCGAGCTGCGCGCCTTCCAGCTCGCCGGCGCACTGCGGGCGCGCGGGCATCAGGTGGACTTTGCCACGAGCGCCTACCGTCCGACTTTCACCGGCGAGCACAGTGATCCCGTGTGGGTGCATCGCATCTTTCGCTTCGTGCCCGTGAGCCAGAGCCGGACGTGGTGGCGCTACGTCGAGCGCATTTTCCTGCGCGTGGAATGCACCACCGTCGGCGGCGAAAACCGCGCCGCGCTGGAGCGGTATCTCGCGGGGCGCGAGTACGATCTCGCTTACATTTTCGGCCTGCACCGTACCGGCCTCGCGCTCGTCGAGCCGCTCGTCCGCCGCGGAGTGCCGATGCTCTGGCACGCGGGCGACAACTACCTCGCCGAGCACCTGCACCACATGCCTCGCACCATCCCCGGCTACGCGCTGTCGCTGCGCCTTTTTGCGGGAAAGTGGTGGCGCATGGAGCACGAAATCGACACGCGCCACATCGCGTTCGTCAGCCAGTTTCTGCGCGATGACTGCGCGAAAAAAGGGCTGCTTCCGCAGCGCCCGTTCGTCATTTCGCGCGGCATAGATTTTCCGCTCGCCGACGATGTCGCGCGCGCGCGCACGCAGCCGCCGGTCTTTTTTCTCGCGTGCCGGATTGATCCGACGAAGGGCATCCACAACGTCATCGCCGCCGCCGGGCTGCTGCTGCGCCAGCGCCCGGAGCTGGCGTGGAAAATCGAGTTCGGCGGCCTCTCGAACCGCCCGCATTACCAAGCGCAGCTCGACGCGCAAATCGCACGCGAGGGCGTCGGCGGGCGCGTTGCCTTTCTCGGCCAGCTCAGCCGCGTGCAAGTGCTGGCGGGCATGCAGCACGCGACGGCGTTTATTTTTTCATCGGTCTATGGTGAGCCGTTTTCGAGCACGATTATCGAGTCCATGGCCTGCGGCACGCCGCTCATCGGCGCGGACGACGGCTCGCTGCTGGAGGTCGCGGTGCCCGATGTCTCCGCCCTCGTCTATCGCAAAAACGAACCCGCCGAACTCGCCGCGCACATGGCCCGCGTGCTCGACGATCCCGCGCTCGCGCAGCGCATCGCCGCGGCGGGCGTGGAGACGGTGCGCGCGCGCTACACCATCGACGGCATCCTCGACCAAACCGAAACCGCCTTTGCCGAAGTCATCGCCGCCGGCCCCTACCGACCATGAGCGACCGCGTCCTTTTCATCCTTTCGAACATGCGCGAAATCGGCGGCGCGGAGAAGAGCATCACCACGCTCATCCCGCAGCTCATGGAGCACGCGCGGCTGCGCGTCTTTGTGGAAAACGACCGGCACCACGACGACCTCGCGCGCCACGCCGGGCCGCGCCTCACGCTCACGCGCATGCCCAAAGGCAACGGGCCGCGCGCCATCTGGGGCGCGCTGCAAACGCTGCGCCGCTGCTGGCGCGAGGACGCGCCGGACGCCGTGCTGGCCAACGGGCACAAGGGTTCCTTCCTGCTCGCCTTCGCGGGGCTGGCCGGTTTTCCGAAGCCCGCGCCGGTGGGGATTTTCGTGCGAGATTTCAACTACTACCTGCTCTGGCTCGTGCTCCGCGTGCTGCCGCGCGCGCTCTATCTCGCGCCATCCGCGGCGGTCTTCGAGGACGCGCGCTACCGTCGCTGGGGGCTCGCCGCGCCGCGCCGGCTGCTCGCGCTTTCCAATGCCGTGACACTTGGTGCGGCGCCCGGTGCCAACGGGGCGCACGCGGAGCCACCGCTCTTTGTCGCCGCCTGCGCGCGACTGGCGCGGTGGAAAGGGCTGCACCATCTGATCCGCGCGTGGGTGCAGATCGGCGCGGCGTTTCCGACGGCGGAACTGCGCATTTTCGGCGACGACGTGGAGCCGGAGTACGCGGCGGAGCTGCGCGCGCTGGTCGCGGAACTCGGGCTCGAAAAGACGGCGCTTTTCTGCGGCTACCGGAACGATCTTTCGGCGGTTTTTTCCGAGGCCGCGCTGCTCGTTGTCCCGTCGCTTTCGCTGCGGCCGGGGCCGGAGACTTTCTCGCGCATCATCATCGAGGCGTGGGCGCACGCGAAGCCGGTGGTCGCCTTCGCCACGGGCGGGCCGCGCTTTTTGATCGAGGACGGCGTGGACGGGCGGCTCATCCCGGAGGGCGACGTGGACGCGCTCGCCCGCGCGATCATCGAGCTGCTCGGCGACCCCGCGCGGCGCGCAGAAATGGGGCGGCGCGGGCAGGTGCGCGCGCGCACGGAATTCGACCCCGCGACCATTGCCGCGCGGCTCGCGCAGGAGCTGCTCGGCCCGACCGCATGAGCGCGCCGCTGAACATTCTTTTCGTCTCCGAGCCGGGGCTCGACGGCGTCTTCCGCATCGTCGAGCGGCTGTCGGAAAGGCTGCTCGCGCGCGGGCACCGGCTGCATCTCGCGTACTCCGACCGGCGCGGCAGTCCGCAGCTCGAGGTGCTCGTCGCGCACGTCGCAGCGAGCGGCGGCGAAACTTTGAACCTCCGCGTGGGCAATGCGCCCGCGCCGCGTGATGCACTCGCGCTGGCGCGGCTCTGGGCGCTGGCGCGTCGCGTGCGGCCCGACGTGATCCACGCGCACAGTTCGAAGGCCGGCGTGCTCGCCCGCACCCTCGCGCTGCTCGGCCTAGGCGCGCGCACTTTCTACAGCCCGCACGCCTACTACGGCCTCGTGCCGTCGCCGGGAAAAAACACGGCGCTCTACAACGGCATCGAGCGGCTCTTCGGAAAAATCGGCACGACTGTTGCGTGCTCGGAGGATGAAAAGCAGTTTGCCATCCGCACGCTCGGCATCCCGGAGTCGCGGCTGCACATCCTTTTCAACAGCGTGGATCGCACGCGCTTTCATCCCGCCGACGCGGAGCTGCGCCGCGCCGCGCGACTTGCGGCGGGCGTGCCGGAAAACGCGGTGGTGCTCGGCTCGCTCGGGCGGCTGTGTTTTCAAAAGGATCCGCAGACGCTCTACCGCGCCGTCGCGCCGGTGCTGCAGCGGCATCCCGAGCTGCATCTGCTGCACCTCGGGCGCGGTGAGCTGGAGCCGGAAATCGCTGCGCTTGCCGCGCAACTCGGCATTGAGCAGTGCGTGACGCGACTGCCGTTTCTGGCGGAGCCGGAGAAATTTTACGCCGCGTGCGACGCCTTCATTCTGCCCTCGCGCTACGAAGGTCTGCCGGTCGCGGCGATCGAGGCGCTGGCCTGCGACCTGCCGCTGATCCTGAGCACCGGGCCGGGGTTTTCGGATTTTCCAAAGCTCGGACTTTCGCACTGCTGGAGCGCGCCGCCGGAGGATGCGGAGGGTTTTTCCCGCGGCCTCGAAGCCTGGCTCGCCGACCGCGCGGCGGGCCGCGCGAGCAATCACGGCGCGCTCGCCGCCGAGCATTTCGACCCCGAGCGCTGCGTGGACCGCCTGGTCGCGATCTACCGCGGCGAATCGCTTTCCGCCCCATGAAAACTCCCGCCGCCAACAGATCGCAAATTCTCCGCAGCGCGGTGCTCGCGCTGCTTTTTGTCATCGGCGCGCTCGTGTGGGTGGGCCGCATCAAGCAGGAGCTAAAGTCCGAGCCGATCATCTCGGTCGTCTTTCTCCAGATGGTGCTGACCGCCGCGGGCGTGGGCGCGGGGCTGATCGTCCTCTCGCAAAACCGGGGCGGCATGCCGCGGCTGTGGCGGAGTGATCTGGCGACGTTCCTCCTGGCCGCGGGGCTCGCGCTGCTCGTGCTCGGCGGCGCGCTGCATCCGTCGCTCGGGCCGCTGACTTCCCAGATGCTGCTCTACATGGACCGCTGGATGCTGCCCTTGTTCGCGCTGCTCGTTTTCCATGTCGCGCAGCGCAGCTTTGGCGTGCGTCCGATGATCGCGGTCTATGGGATTTTTGCGGGCGCGCTGGTGGTGGCGCTGTGTGTGGAGGCGGCGCGGGCGGGTGCGCCGATTCCGGTGGCCATCGCGGGCAGCGGTCGGTATGGCGCTTTCCTCGGCCATCCGAACCAGTACGGCATCGTGACCGCGAGCACCGCGCCGCTGCTCATCGTCCTGCTGCTGGCCAAAAAATGGCTGCCGCGGCTGCTCGGCGTGGCCGTGCTCGGCGTTTACGTGCTGACGATTTTCCAGTCGCTCTCGAAGACGAACATCGTGCTCCTGCCGCTGGGCCTGATCCTCGCGCTGCTCCTCGCCTCGCTGGGCAATGCGCGCGCGCTTTCCAAAACCGTGCTGACCATCGGCGGGCTCGCGGTCGCGGTGGCGGTGGGGGCGGTCGCGGGCTTCGGCGCGCTCCAGCAGTTTGCGCCGCGCGAGGCGAAAACGGTGGAAACCGCGGTGTTCGACCCGCGGAGCGCGAAGTCCATCGATGAGCGCGAGGATGCGTGGGAGCAGGCCATCGGGGTCATCAAGGAAAGTCCCGTCCTCGGGAAAGGCCCCGGCTGGAGCTACGACAACCTGATGTTCGGGCACGCGCACAATCTGTATTTGCAGGCGTGGATCGACGCGGGCATTCCGGGCGTCGCGGGTGCGTGCATCCTGACCCTGGGCGTGCTCCTACGGCTGGCGGGGACGGCGCGCGGGATTTTCCTGCTGCGCCGCTCGGGTGCGCCGCTCGGGGAAAAGGAACTGCTGCAAACGGGCGCGGCCGTCGGGCTTTTGATCGCCATTTTTGGCAATTCGATGAGCGCTTCCTTCGACACCGTCACGTTCACTTCCTTCTCGCTGATGCTCGCGTTTTGCTTCCGCGACTGGCGGCTCTACGACCCCGCGCGCGCGACCGGCGAGGCGCTGGCAGAAAGACCCGCGCACGCGATGGCCCGCGCACGATGACTGCCCAGTGAAAAACCATCCGGCGCGCAATTTCGGTTTGGACGTTCTGCGGGCGGGCGCCATCGGGCTGGTGCTGGTCGCCCACGGCCTGACCACGGCGACCGCGCACAGCAAGCTGCGCGTGCCGCTCGAGACGGGCGCGTTTTTTGGCGTCGAGTTGTTCTTCGTTTTGAGCGGATTCCTCATCGGGGGAATTTTGTTCCGCTCGATCGCGGACGCCGGCGTTTTCACTCCGGCGGCGCTCCGCGACTTCTGGCTGCGCCGCTGGTTTCGCACGCTGCCGAACTACTTTCTTTTCGTCGCCCTGAACACCACGCTGTGGCTCTACTATCCGGGTTTTGCCAAGGTGCCCGGCTCGTCGCCGCCGGTCGGAACGTACCTCGTTTTTCTCCAGAATTTCGCGCATCCGATACCGGCTTTTTTCGGCGTCTCCTGGAGCCTCGCGGTCGAGGAATGGTTCTATCTCACCTTTCCCGTGCTGCTGCTGGCGCTGCTCTGGAGTGTGCGCCGCCCGGCGCGCGCGGTCTGGCTGTCCATCCTTTTTTTCGCCCTCATCCCCGTGCTCCTGCGCGCATTTACGCACTCCGCGGAAGACTGGGACGACGGGGTGCGCAAGATCGTGCTCCTGCGCCTGGACTCGGTGATGTACGGCGTCGCGGCGGCGGCGGTCCGCTTTTTCCATCCGGCCTGGTGGCAGCGCCTGCGCCTGCTCGTCTGGCCGGGCCTCGCGCTGCTCGCGGGCGTGTTTCTCTTTTTCCAAATGCAGCGGGACGCCGGGCACTACATCGTCGCGCACGCGGCGGAGCGCGCGCTGCTTTTTTCCGTCACGTCGCTCGGCTTCATGCTGCTGCTGCCGTGGTTCTGCGCGGTGCCGGCGGGCGGTGGGGCGTTCAGTTTTGCGGTCACGCGGATGAGCCGCTGGTCCTATTCGATGTATCTCTGCCACCCGCCGCTCATGTTCCTGATTTCGAGCGGCTGGAAGCAGGTCTTTCCCGACAACCGCTGGCTGGCGGCGAAGGGCGGCGTGTGGCTGGCCGCGGTCTTCGCGCTCTCGGCGCTGCTCTTCCGCTATTTTGAAAAGCCGATGATGGATCTCCGCGACCACCCGTTTTTCCAATCGCGGAAAGCGCCGCGCAAAAGTCACGCGGACGATGCTTCGCTGGCGGAAAATTCCGAAGGCGACGGCTCGCTGCCGGTCGCGCAGAAATAACTTTTCAGGACCGCCGCGCGGGCAGCAGGAGGTCGCGCAGAAATTTCAGCATCGGCCGCTCGACCGCCCGATGCAGTGCCCACGCGATGAGGATGACCGCGAAAATGAGCGCAAGGTAAAACGCGGTCTGCGCGCTGCCACCGGTGAGCCGGTGGCCGAGCAAAATCGTGAGCGCGACGAGGAACGGGCGATGGATGAGATAGAGTGCGTAGCTCGAATCGCCGATGGGCGCGAGCAGGCGGAAAAGGCGGGCGCCGCGTTTCTCCGCATCGAGCTGCAGCCCGGCGAAAATGAGCAGCGCTGCGCCGACGCCGTAGGTGAGCACGCGAAACAGCGGGTCGGGCAGCGCGCCGTGGGCCGTCTGCGGAAAACTCGCCCGGAGCGCAAACAGCGCGATGCCGGCGGCGCTCAGCAAAAGCGGCCCGATGGCAGATCGGGAGACCGCGCTTTTTTTCCAGCGACGAAAAAGCAGAGCGACGCCGGTGCCGAGGGCGAACTCGAGATTGAAGTGGCTGAAGCAAAACGAAACCGCGAGCGGCAGTGTGGATTCCGCGCCAGGCCGCATGCTGACCGCGGGCTCGAGAAAACACACGAGCACCGAGCCGGCCAGGATCGCCGTGAGCACGGCCCGGGTGCCGCCGCCGCGCCAGATGACGAGCGAAAAGAGCGCGTAGAAAAAGACTTCGTGGCTAAGCGTCCACGCCACGCCGAGGATCGGCAGATCGCGCTGCGGAAAGAGCGCGAAGGAACTGACGATGCGCCCGAGCCCGCGGTCCGCTGGAGAGCCGAGCGAGGGAATCGTGAAAGTCGCCGCGACCAGTCCGGCGAGGAGCAGCCAGTAAAGCGGGAAGACGCGGATCAGGCGCTTGAGCAAATAGCCGCGCCCGCGCTCGGGCCGGCCTACATCCGCCGCATGCACATGGCAGATGACGAAACCGCTGAGCACGAAGAAAAGATCGACGCCGCAACTGCCCCACGAAAACGCGCCGCCAAAGAGCGTGAAGTGCAACTGGTCCTGCGCCACTTCCGCGGCGTGAAAGAGCACGACAAAGAGCGCGGCGATGGCGCGCACGGCCTGGAGTGAGGGGAGAAATTCGCGCTCCGTCGGGGGAGCCTCACCCGTGCGCCGCACGGGCTTGATCCGCGGTTGCGCATCCGGCGCAAGTTCTCCGATGAGCATGTGCGCGGAGGAAACGGGGTTTGGGCCGCGGGGTCAAGGAAAGCGCGCACCAGATTATGAGATTGCAATCGCTGTGGCGCGCTGTCTGCATTTCATCACCCCGCATGCCCCTTTCAAAGACCTCCGAAATCGTCCTCACTCCCGAGCAAATCGCGGAGTTTCACGAGCGCGGTTTTCTCTCGATCCCGCAGATCAGCACGCCGGAGGAAGTGGAAATGCTGCGCGGGATTTTCGACCGGCTCTTCGCGCAAAAGGCGGGCCGCGCCGAGGGTGCGCAGTTCGACATGGTAACGCACGACGAGGACGACGACCAGCCGCAGGCCCTGCCCTCGATCATCAATCCGGTGAACTTTGCGCCCGAGCTGCGCGACACCATTTTCCGCACGAACGCCGCGGCCATCGCGCGGCAGCTCCTCGGGCCGAAAGTGACGGCGTCCTTTGAGCACGCGATTTTGAAACCGCCGCGCTACGGCGCGGCCACGCCGTGGCATCAGGACGAGGCCACGCGGGTAGATGCGAATTTCGACTACGAGCAGCTCAGCATCTGGATGCCGCTGCAGGAGGCCACGCCGGAGAATGGCTGCATGCAGTACATCGCCGGCACGCACAAGGCCGACGTGCTCCCGCACCGCTCGCCGAAAAGCGACCCGCGGATCCACGCCATCGAGTGCGCCGGCGGCTTCGATCCCGCGTCCGCCACGCTCTGCCCGCTGCCGCCCGGCGGAGCCACGATGCACCACGGCCGCACGTTGCATTATGCGGGGCCAAACGCCTCCGACATCCCGCGCCGCGCCTACATCCTCGCCTTCGAGGTGCCGCCGAAACCCAGCACCCGGCAGCGCGATTTCTACTGGAACCGCGACAAGCAGACCGCCGGCCTCGATCGCAAACGCCAGTGGCGCAAACGCGGCGGCATGCTCATCGAATTCGGCCGCAAACTGCGCGGCGGCCTCTGGCGGCACCCCGACCGTGTGGTCTTTGAAATCCGTCGCGCCGTTCGCGCCCTGCTTCACCGGCAAGGCTGACCGCGCCTAGTCTTTTGGCCCTCACTGCCGGGTCAGCGGCTTTCCCTCCGTGCAGCGCGCGCGGAACGCGGAACCGGCGCTACTTTTTCACCACCACGTAGGCGTAGCTGGTGAGCAGCGGCCAGGGGTGGCGGCAAAGGTAGGCGGTCACCCAGCGGTCGAGCGCGGCGAGGGGGCGGAAGCGTTTGTAGTAGCCTTCGTTGCCGAAGAAGCCGTGGTAGTGGACGATCTGGTAGCCGAGCCGCTCGAAGCGCGCCATCTGCGAGCGGAGCGGGCCGCGGCACCAGCGGTAAAAGGCGGGGAATTTCGACCGTTTGCCGCCGCGCTCGCGGCCGGCCTGCACTTTCTCAAGGAGCCAGTAGGAGAGCCTCTCGGGCAGGAGATAGTTGAGGACGAAGGGCGGGGCGAAGAGGGTGGGGAAGTAGTGAAACGCGAGGCCGCCGGGCTTGAGGATGTTGAAGATGTTGCGGTGAAAGTTGAGCGGGTCGCTGACGTGCTCGGCGAGCATGCGGGAGAAGACGAAATCGCAGGCCGGGAGCTCGCCTTGGACGGGTTTGGTGATGTCGAGGACGAGCTTCCGGTAGCGGTTGTCGGCTTTCGCGAGTTCCTCCTCGGAAATATCGACGATCAAATAATCAATGCCGTGCTCCTGCACGAATTCGATGGGGAGCCAGGGGTTGGCCCCGCCGCCGATTTCGCAGACGGACTTGCATCCGTGCTTGAGAATCAGATCGACGAGGAACTGGCGGTATCGTCCCCAGGCTTCGCCGGAAGGAAGATATTGAATGTCTGGGGGAGCATCGGTGGCGGTGGTTTGAACCGTGGTTTCAGCAGGCATTTTTGTGATGTGAAAACGTCATGACGAGGATCTGGAAGTCGAGGAAAATGCTCCAGTTTTCCAGGTACCAGAGGTCGCAACTGATGCGCTCGCCGAGGTCGGTGTCGCCGCGCAGACCTTTGACCTGCGCCCAGCCGGTGATGCCGGGCTTGGCGTTGTGGCGGGCGTTGTAGTGCGGGATTTCGTGTTTGAAATTGTGGATGAGTTCCGGGCGCTCGGGACGCGGCCCGACGAGGCTCATCTCGCCTTTGAGCACGTTCCAGAACTGCGGCAGTTCGTCCACGTTCCACTTGCGCATGAAGCCGCCCATTTTCAGCCGGCGCGGGTCGTCCTTCGTGCTCCAGCCGGCTTTGCCGTCGGCCTCGGCGTCGAGCTTCATGCTGCGGATTTTCAGGATGTCGAACTCGACGCCATTGCGCCCGAGCCGGCGCTGGCGGTAAAGAATCGGGCCGGGCGATTCGCGATAGACGAGGAAGCCGAAAAGGACGATCAGCGGCGCGGCGATGAGCAGGCCGAAGACGGCGCCGATGACATCCACCACGCGCTTGAGGAGGATATTGACGAAGCGGTCCAGCGGGAGTCGCGAGACGCCGAGGACGGGGATGCCGCCGACGGTTTCGAGATGCAGACCGGAGACGAGGATTTGGAAATACGAGGGGATGACTTTGAACTGCACCATCTCGCGCTCGCAGGTGTTCGCGAGGCCCACGATGTCGCCTTTCACGCCGTTCACATCCGTGAGCACGACCATGTCCACGGACTCGCGCCCGATGACTTCCGTCAGCTCGGCAAACGCGCCGAGAATGCGCACCTTGGGCTTGCGCTGGAAACGCGCACGCATCGAGTTGACGCAACCCACCACTTCGTAGGCGCTGCCAGGGTCGTGGCTGAAGGCGGCAGTCAGCCGGTCGGCCTCCTCATTCCAGCCGACGAAAAGAATGCGCTGGCGCAGGCTCACGGCGACGGATGAGCGCTGGAGAAAGCCGTGGAAAATCGCCCGCCAGCCGAGCAGCGCGCCGGGCATGAGCACCGCAGAGATGGCCACGTAGGTGCGGGAGATCGGCGGCGAGAATTTGAAGATCAGCGCAAACCCCAGGAAGCAGAGCGCCCAGAGGCAGGCCGCTTTCACGATCTGGAGCGAGACAAAGCGGAAGCGCAGCAGCGCCTGCCGCTCGTAAATCCCAAACGCGGTCAGCGTGAATATGAAGGCCAGCCCGCCGCACGCGATGTAGCCCACGTAGTCGCGCAGGGTGAGGGTGACCGGGATGCCCAGCTCCTGGATCGGCGTTTGAAAACGGAACCAAAAGCTGAAGACCAGCGCGTAAACGATGACCGCCGCATCGCACAGCAGGCTCGCGATGACGAGCCGCTCGGGCAGTGCCTTGTCGCGCAGTTTCAGCCGGTCGGTGCGGGCGATTTCGTCGAAGGTCTCGCCCGCGGCGCGATGGGCGAACGCCCAGACCGGCTCGGAATTCCGGGCTACGCTGGTGAGGCAGCTTTCTTTTTTCGGACTAAACATAAACCGTAATTATCAAAATTTCCCCCCTTGGCTTAGCTAGAACCGTTCTAGCAGTTATGACTTCTTGTTTTTGCGAGGCTATAAATTCGCCCCGGCTGGTCAATGCAATTTTTCCTGCGCGCGCGGCGTCAAAAATCCCTTGCAACGCCGCCGCCGCCCTTCTACTTTCCGCGCCTTGTCAGCCGCGGGTGTAGCTCAGTTGGTAGAGCACTTCCTTGCCAAGGAAGATGTCGAGAGTTCGAGTCTCTTCACCCGCTCCCCCTTTCATCCAACAGGGGGGGGGCTTGCGTGGAGATGGCGTCCGGTTACGCCGCGGGCCGCGCGCGGTGCGCGGCGAATTTCATGCGGACCAGCTCGCGCAGCTTTTCCTGCACGGGCTCGTTGCCGAGGCGCTCGAAGACTTCGTTCAGGAAGCCGAAGACGATGAGCCGCTGCGCCTCGTTTTTAGGAATGCCGCGGGAGAGCAGGTAGAAAAGCTCCTCCTGCTCGATCTGGCCGCAGGTCGCGCCGTGGGTGCAGCGGACGTCGTCGGCTTCGATCTCGAGGCCGGGCGCGCTGTTGGCTTCGGCTTCATCGCTGAGGAGGAGGTTGCGGACTTTCTGGTAGGCGTCGGTGCGGTGCGCGCCGGGATCGACGCGGATGAGGCCGGCGAAGATGGTGCGCGCGGTGTCG
>JAYVNN010000074.1:0-19209 GCA_043758435.1 Chthoniobacter sp. | reverse complement strand
GCATCCCTGCCCGGCGAAGCTGCTGGCGAAGTTTCGCCGGGCAGGGATGCCCGGCGGACCACCACAGGCAAGGATGCCTGCGCCACATCAAATGAATCGTTTCCCCCGTCCGTATTCCGCCTAGAATCCCGATCGCCATGAACTCGATCACCTTGCCTGATTCGCTGGTCACGCAGCTCCGCAGCTATGAAGGGCGGCTGCGAAAAATGGAAACTCTCGCCGCCTTCGCGGGCGGGCTCGTCGGGCTCTTCGCCACCTTCGTTTTGCTGTTTGTCTTCGACCGCTTCGTCGATACGCCGCGCGTGGCGCGCGTCGTCCTGACGCTCAGCGGCGGCGCGCTGGCGGCGTGGTTTGCGCATGCTTGGGCGGCGCACTGGCTGTGGAATCGGCGCGGGCCGGCGCAGCTCGCGAAGCTGCTCCAGCGGCATTTCAAATCGCTCGGCGACCGCTTGCAGGGCGTCATCGAACTGACGGAGACGGACGATCTGCCTCCGAACATTTCACCCGCGCTGATGCGCGCGGCGATCCGGCAGGTGGCGGAGGAATCGGGCCGTTTTGATTTTGGAAACGCAGTGCCGGTACGCCCTGCGCGCCGGTGGGCTGTCGCCGCCGTGGCGCTCGCGGCGCTGACCGCCGCGCCGTTTGTTTTTGTGCCAAAGGCCGCGACGAACGCGCTCGCGCGCTGGCTGCGTCCGTGGGCGAGCATCGACCGCTACACCTTTGCCAGCCTTGAAGCGCTTCCCGCCGAGCTTTTCGTGGCGCACGGCGAGGCGTTTGAAATCGCGTGCGGATTGAAGGCGGATTCCGCGTGGAAACCGGCGAGCGCGACGGCAAGGCTGAACCGCTCCGAAACCCAGGAGGCGAAGCTGGAAAACGGGCACGCCCTTTTCCATCTCGCCGGACAAACGCAGAACGGCACGCTCGCGCTGCGCGTGGGCGATGCCACGCGGGAGATCGCGATCCGTCCGCTGCATCGCCCGGAAATGAAGGAACTCGCCGCGCGCGTGGAGCTGCCGGCGTACCTCGGCTATCCGGCGGCGACGGTGCCGATCCAGGGCAGCAGCGCGGAGTTTCTCGAAGGAAGCAGCGTGCGCTTTGCGGGCAAAACCAGCCGCGCACTGAAGGACGCCGCGATGAACAGCGTGAAGCCCGACGAAGGCGACGCCTACGCGGGGCTGCGTGTGCTTTTTCCAAACTTGCCGGCGCAGTCGCTCGAAACTTTGGCGACTTCCGAAGTGCAGGGCGAAACCTTCGTGACGCCCGCGAAACCTGTGGCTGAGCTGACTGGCGAGGCGACGTTCCGCTGGGCGGACACGCATGGGCTCACGCCTACGCAGCCCTACACGGTGCGCGTGAGCACGGTGAAGGATGCGGAACCGCGCATCGAGTTGCAGGGGCTGGAGCAGGAGATGGCGATTCTGCCGGATGAAGTGCTGAAGATGAATTTTGCATCGAGCGACGACTTCGGGCTGAAGGCTGCGTGGGTTGGCTGGACGGTGCGGGCGATGGGCGCGAAGAAGGACGAAATCGGCAAGGGTGAGGCTGCGCGCACGGACGGGGCGCAGACGAAAAAAGAGCTGACCGGCAATGCCGAGTTCACGCCCGCGTTTTACAAAATCCCGGAGGACAGCGTGGTGGAGCTGGCGGCGTACGCGCTGGATTACCTGCCGGAGCGGAAGCCGGTCGAATCGTGGAAGCACACCGTCTATGTGCTCAGCCCGGCGAAGCACGCGGAGAAGATCCGCGAGCGCATGGATCAGGTTTTGAAGCAGCTCGACGAGCGCATCCGCGACGAGGAGCGGCAGCTGGAGGAGACCAAGGGGATCGCGGAGCAGAAGACGGATTTGCCGACGGAAAAAGCGGGCGAGGAAACAAAGCGCGTGGAGGCGAGCGAACGGGCGAATGAATCCGCGCTGGCCAAAATGACGGAAGAAATGGCGTCGGTGATGAAGGACGCGCTGCGCAACAAGGACATCCCGGCGGGGACGCTGGCTGACTGGCAGCAGCTCAAGGATTCGCTGGAGCAGAAGGCGAATCCGCCGATGCAGCAGGCCGCGGAATCGCTCCAGCAGGGCGCGCAGAAACCGGCGGAGCGCAGCGAGCAGCTCGCCGACGCGCAGAAGCAGCAGCAGGCCGCGCTCGACGCGATGCGCGCGGCGGCGAAGAAGATGAACACGACGAACGAAAATCTTTACGCGCGCAATTTCTACAACCGCATGCGCGCGGCGGCGCAGGCGGAATACAAAATCTCGGACGGCTTGAAGGGGCTCGCGAAGGACACCGTGGGGCTCAAGCCGGAGGAAATCGCCGAGGGGAAGAAGAAGGATTTCACGCAGGTCGCGGGCAGCCAGGACATGACGACGAAGGACGTGGACAGCATCGCGAACGACATGGCGGCGTTCATCAAGCGCGTGCCGAATGAGAAATACGAGGCGGTGCAGAAAGACATGGTGGAGAAAAAAGTGGTGCCGGAACTGAACGAGCTGGCGGGTTTCGTCCGCGCGAATCTCGGGCTGAAATCCGTGGGCCGCGCGAAGGTCTGGGGCGCGCAGCTCGACGAGTGGGCGACGGCACTCCAGAGCGAATGCAAGGCCCAGGGCGGCGACGGCGAGATGGATCCCGACCTGATGGAACTGCTCGTCTCGATGGTGCGCGCGGCGGTGGTGCAGGACGGCATCCGCGAGCAGACGGATTTGCTCGAAGGCAAAAAGGATTTGAACACCGACCACGCGCTCGATGCGATCAAGCTTGCGAATCAGCAGAGCGATTTGAGCGATGTCGTGGGCAAGCTGCGCGAGAAAACGAAGTTCAACGACTTCAAGCCGCTGCTCGAAAAGGTCGAGTTTATGATGGACGAAACGGCGGGCAATCTGCGCACGGCGAAGACTGACGAGGAAGTGGTGCAGACCGAGGCGGCGGTCATCGAGCTGCTCGTGCCGCCGGACAAAAAGGGCGGCAAGTCGCAGTCGCCGATGCAGCAAATGATGCAGAAAATGATGGCGCAGGTGACGAAGGCGAAGAAGGCCGGCGGCAACAACGCGAAGTCGTCCAGCGCCTTTGCCGGCACGGCGGCGACCGGCGCGGCGGTGCAGGGTAGTGGCAAAGGGCGGCAGGTGGAGAAGGCGGGCGGGGCAAGCAACGCGGGCGAATGGCCGGAGGAATTCCGCGACCAGTTGCAGTCGTATTTCCAGCAGGTCGAGGTGGGGAAATGAAATGACGAATGACGAAGGAAGTCCGAAGCCGGATGGTAGGGACGACACTCCGTGCCGTCCTGGGCGAGCGTAGCGAGGCGGCAGGCGGGAGGCGCGCGGGCTTTGCAGCGCCCGCCACTTCGCTGACGCTCGCCCGGCGGACGGCACGGAGTGCCGTCCCTACCCGGTTTCGCCCCTCGTCGTTCCTCTGCTGTCTTGCGCTTGCCGCTGCCAGCCTCCCGCTCCGCGCGCAGCTCGCGCTGCCGTCGGAGACGAATCTTTTCGGCGATGACATTGTGCGGAAGATCGATGTCGGCGCGCGGTTCGGAGGCGGTGAGGAAGTGGAAAGCGCGAAGCCGAAGCCGAAGCTGCCCGGCTTCGATCACGCGCTCGTTTTTCACGACGGACGGCAACTGCGCGGCGAGCTGGTGGAGCTGACGAAAAGCGAGGTCGTGTGGCGGCGGCCCGATGCGGGCGAGCCGCTGCGTTTCGCGCGGGACGAGGTGCGGCGGGTGGTGCTCGCGGCGAGTGCGGAGAGCGGCAATTCCGAGGGGCGGCGGATGGTCATGGCGAACATGGAGGTCTATATCTGCGCGATGATCCGCGACGTGGCTGCCGGCCTGGGCGGGATCATCGGCGAGGCGGTGGCGCAGAGCGTGACGGTGGATTTTGCGCGTGCCGCGCGGGTGCCGCAGATCGTCCAGACGATGACGGTGCAGATGGCGGCGACGATGAAGGCCATGAATGGCGGGCCAGCGGAGGTGTCCGAGGACGCGGAGAAAAAAACGGCCGTCGCGACGGCGACGCTGAAGCTGCCGGGCGGCGACTGGCTTTTCGGCGGCGTGACGAGCGCGGACGGCGAGACCTTTGCGCTGAAACTGGCCGACGGCACGGTGCTGGCGATTCCGCGAGCGCCGGTCGAGTGGCTGCACTTTGGCGCGCAGCCCGCGCCAGCGTTTGGCTTTGCGGGCAGCGTGCTCGATTTGGAAAGCTGGCCGGTGCGGACATCCGGCACGCAAATGGAAGTGGCCGGCGGCACGCTCACGCTGCGCGACGGCTGGATGCTGGGCCGCGCGCTCACGCCGCCGAAGCGTTTCGAGGTCGCGTTTGAAGTGCCCGAGGAAAGCGAGGCCGGCCTGCGCCTGTGGATTCAGCCATTCGGCCCGCAGCCGAATTCCTACGGCACCGGCACGGTCGAGCTGGTCTTTGGCAAAAAGGAAATTTCGCACTGCATTTACATCCGCAAATTTGAGCACAAAAAAACCGCGCTGCCGAAGGAGGCAGCGGGTGCGAAAGGGCCGGTGGATTATCGCGTGCTCTACGATGGCGTGGGCAGACATCTCGCGGTGCTGCGCAACGGCGTGCTGCTCGGCGATTGGAAATTCCTCGAGGAGGCGGACAAGGAGGCGAAGGACGCCGCGCCCGATGACGAAGAGCGGAATATCACGATCAACGGGCTGTGCTTCGACTCGGAGGAGCATGGCAATCTGCCGGGCCTGCGTTTCAACCGGCTGCGCGTGCAGCCGTGGGATGGCGCGCTGCCGAAATCCGGCGGGGAAGAGCCGGCGGGCGACCGGCTGACGCTCGGAAAAGCGGTGCCGGAAACAGGCCGGCTGGAGTCGGTCGGGGAGAAGGAGCTGGTTTTTTCCGGGGCGAAAAAAACACGCGCGGAGGGCACGTTCATCCAGCTCCACAAAACCGCGCCGTCGCTCGCGGAGGCTGATGCCATGCTGGTCTTCGGGCAGCAGGGTGAGGTGAGCGTGGCGGGTTTGGAAATCCGCGGCGGACGGGCGCTGGGCCGTGCGGCGTTTGCCCCGGCGCTGGATTTGCCGGCGGTGGCGCTGCAGACGATCGTCTTTCCCCGTCGCGCGGAGAAGACGCCGCCGCCGCTGGATGCGCTCGTTTTTCAAAACGGGGACGAGCTGCGCGGCACGCTGCTTTCCGCGGCGGCGGGCGCTGCGCTGCGCTGGAAAATGGGAAACGGGCAGGAGTTGGAAATGCAGACCGCGCGGTTGGCCGGAGTGCGTTTCGCGGCGACCGGCGGTGCGGGAAAACCGGCGGCGACGGCGACGGTGGAGCTGCGCAATGGCGACCGGCTGGGCGGGAAATTCGTGGCGCTCGATGAGCGGCAGCTTCGCTTTCAGCACGCGCAACTGGGCACGCTGACGATTGCGCGGGAGCAGCTCTGGAGCCTTTTTCCAAACCCGCATTTCGCGGTCTGCGACGGCGGCGGCGACGCCGTGGCGGGGCCGGTGTCGCGGGTCAAAAAAGACGGCGACGGGCAGCGGGTGGCGCTGGCGGCGCCCTCGACGGTGCTGGATGGTAGTTACATTTTTCGCGGCCAGCCCGGTGGCTCGCGCGGCGAGGAATCGCCGGGACTGAACGTGCCGATGGGAGAAATCCCGGAGCGGTTTGAACTCCGCTTCGACGCCACGGAGGCGGGCGAAAATCCACCGAATTTCGGTCTCATCCTCGGGACAAAAAAAAACCAAGGCACGCTCAACGCGACGTTCAATTACTTCCAGCTTTACCTCTACATTCAAAACCCGAAGGCGCGCGGCCGGCAGGACTCGCGGAACCTTCCGCTGCGCGACAAATTCCCCGATGCCAATTCGCGGATGGCGCTGCGGGTCTTCGTGGATCGCAAAGTGGGGACGACGGCTTTCTACATCAACGGCGCGCTCGTCCTGCGCACCGGCCAGCAGGCGACGGAGCGGCTGCCGGGACTCGGCGAGGTGGTGAGCATCACGGCCTCGCCAAACCAAGCCGACTCCGTGACGATCCTCTCGAACCTCTGGATCGGCCCGTGGAATGGCGAGCTGCCGCGGCCCGGCGAGGGCGTGCCGCCGCTCACGGCGCTGGCCAATGGCGACTCGGCCCCGAGCGTGCCGGTGAAAATGGGCGGCGGAAAATTCACCGTGGAAAGCGAGGCCGGGCCGCTGGAACTGCCGCTGGAAAAAGTGCAGGCGGTGGAGTTTGGCGGGGTGATGACGCCGGGAAAAGCGGCGGCGCGCATCCGGCTGGCGGACGGTGGCGCGGTGCATGTGGACGGCTTTCGCTGGGATGGGAAAGGCCTCGCCGCGCACAGCGCGATCCTCGGCGATCTGCGGTTTGCGGCGGGTGCGGTGGGCGAGCTAATTTTCGATCCCGCACCGGTGCGCGCTCCGCGCATGCCGGCGGCGAAAAAGCTGGCGCAGAAAGTGGAGGACGCCGCGCCGGAGGAGGAAGCAGGGGCAAAAAAACAATGAACTTCACCGCCATTTTCCACGCTCATTTTTTATGAAAACCACGCCTGTCCTTTCGCTCCCGCCGCTGCGCCAGCCATCTCCCAACTGTCATTCTGAGCGGAGTTCCCGGCGGGC
Organism: Chthoniobacter sp.; assembly: GCA_043758435.1. Taxonomy (GTDB): domain Bacteria; phylum Verrucomicrobiota; class Verrucomicrobiia; order Chthoniobacterales; family Chthoniobacteraceae; genus Chthoniobacter. The sequence goes on along the minus strand of JAYVNN010000074.1, from coordinate 12,656 downwards.
GCAGGCGGGCGGGAACGCAGTCGAAGAATCTCCAATTGTTTCTGCGGGGCGCAGGTGGTGGGCGAGATGCACGCCGCTCTCCCTGCCGCCTCCGCCCACGGAAAAGTTGGAGATTCTTCGACTGCGCTTCGCCCGCCTTTCCGCCTCCGCTTCGTTCAGAATGACAGGTTTTTGGAAGCTGCGCTGCGCTGCGCTGACGCTGGCGCTCGCGCTTTTTCTCCCGACCGCTGCGCCGCTGTGCGCGCAGGATTTGAATGTCTATCGCGGGACGCAGGTGCCGCCGGAGGTGGAGCGGATTTATGAGCGCGGCTTGCAGTGGCTCGTCACCGCGCAGGCGGCGGAGGGCACTTTCCCCGGCAACTACGGCAATGAGCCCGCGACCGCCGCGCTGGCGATGCTCGCGATGTTTGCCCACGGCGATGATCCGAACCACGGGCCGTATGCGAAGTCGATCAAGCGCAGCCTCGAGCATCTGCTGAAAAGCGCGGACGCGAAGACCGGCTACATCGGCAACTCGATGTACAACCACGGCTTTGCCTCGCTCGCACTGGCGGAAGCCTACGGGGCGGTGCAGGACGAGCGCATCGGGCCGGCGCTGAAAAAAGCCATCGAGCTGATCCTGACTTCGCAGGAAAAAAACCGCTTCAAGGCGTGGCGCTATTCGCCGGATGCGCAGGACGCGGACTCGACGGTGAGCGGCGCGTGTTTCGTGGCGCTGATCGCCGCGCGCAATGCGGGGCTGCGCGTGCCGGACAATGCGGTCGAGGGTGCGCTGAAATTTTTCACGGACTGCCAGTCGCCGACGGGCGGCGGCATTGGCTACACGCCGGGCTCGGGATCGAACGGCGGCGCGACCACGGCCATCGGCACGGCGGCCTACGCGTATGCGCGGAAGAAGGATCAGCCGACTTTCACCAAGGCCTACAAGGCGCTGCGCGACAGCGATGCGCAGAGCGGCGGGAACTACCCGTTTTACTACGAGTACTACGCGGCGCAGGCGTTCTTTCAGAGCGATGTGAAAGTGTGGGAGGCGTGGAATGAGAAGCGCGTGAAAGAGCTGACGGCGGCGCAGAATGATGACGGGAGCTGGGACGGCGGGCTGGGCAGCGGCATCTCGACGGGGCTCGGGCTGCTCTCGATCGCGCTGAATTACCGCTACCTGCCGATCTACGAACGCTGATGAAAAAACTCGCGCCCATTTTCGCCGCGGCGCTGCTCGCGCTCGCGCCGTGCGAGGCGCAGGTGCGGGTGCAAATCCGTGTCGCTCCCGAGACGCGCGAGGCGGCGGGTGCGGAGAAAAAAAGCGCCGAGCCGATTCCGCCGCCGGCCTCGCTGGGTTTCAAAAGCGGGCCGCTGCTCGATGCGCCGGTGCCGAATTTCGCCGCGGACGAACCGCTGTCGGCCATCGAAGAGCGTCTGTCGAAGAAGGAAGGCTACCTGTTTTTTCCGGCGCTAAAGACCCGCGGGCTGCGTCCGCTTTCGGTCATCGAGCGGGAGCTGGCGCCGGTGAAGCCGGTGGTTCTGCAACGCGGCGGCGGCATCGTAATCGCCAACGGCATCGTGCTCAACCGCGGGTTCGCGGTGAACCGCCCCGCCGAAGAAGAGACCGACGAGCAGAAGGCCGAGGCGGCGAATCCCGCGACGGCGCAGGTGCTGGAATTTTCCGACGGCAGCCGCCTGCACGGCGTGCTCGAAGGGCTCGACGGGGTGAAGCGGGAGCTCGTCTGGCGCGGCGTGGACGCGGCCGCGCCGCTCATTTTTCCGCTCGCGCAGGTCAGCCGCTGGGAATTTTCCGCGCCCGCAAAATCCGCGGCGAAACTCCACGCCACGGTGAAGCTGACGGACGGCGACTGGCTGGCCGCGGACGTGACCGGCCTGCGCGACGGACGGCTCCAGCTCCGGCTCGCGGACGGCACCGCGCTGGCCGTGGATCGCGCGCGTCTCGAGTGGGTTTATTTTTCCAAAACCGCTGCGCCCGAATGCTACGACGGCCCGCCAAACATGTCGGGCTGGGTCTCCAGCGGCGGCTGGACGTGGCGCGAGGGCGCGCTGCGCGCGGCGCAGCCCACGGCGATCGGGCGGATGTTTGCGGTGCTGCCGGATCAGGTGGAGTACCGCTTTGAGTTCGACAACGGCGGCGGCTCCACGCGCGCCTTTGCGGTGCTGCTGCACGGCGCGGATGCGGCGTCGCGCGGGCTCGGCGCGGGCATGGTGCGGCTGATGGTCAATGACACGACTTTTCAGCTCTGGTCGCAGCGCGAGGACAATGTGAAGCAGGAGCAGGCCGATCTTTCCAAAGTGCTGCCGGAGCCGGCGAAGGCGGCGGACGCCGCGGCGGCGAAACACAAGCCGATGCGCTGGCGGATTTTTGAAGACCGGGTGTCGGGCCGGATGGTCGTTTTCATCGACGGGCGCAAGGTCGGGGACTGGAATCTGGGCAAGGGGAGGGCGGGGGAGAATCGCGGGAGCCTGATTTTTCAACCGATGTCGTGGAGTAATGCAGAGCAGACGCTGGCGAAAATCCGGGTGACGCCGTGGGATGGATTCGTGCCGGTGGACGACGCGCTCGAAAACGTGCGGCCCAAGACGGATCAGGCGGTGCTGGCCGACGGCGACATGGAAAGCGGGCGGATCGAGAGCGTGACGGGCGACAAGGTGCAGCTCGGCGCGGCCTGGCTCGCGCGGGAAAAAATCGCGCTGCTGCGGTTCGCGCGACCCGCGACGGCGCCGGACGTAGACCCGACGGTAGCGCGCGTGCGGCTCGCGCAGGGCGGGGAGTTCGATGTGGCGGCGGTCGGTTTCCGCGAGGGCCGGCTGGAGGTGCGGACGAATTTCGGCGGCCCGCTGGCGCTGCCCGCGGCGGCGGTGCGCGCGGTCGAGTTTGCGCATCTCACGCCGGTCGCGGGGCAGCCGCTGGACACGCTCGTTTTCAAAAACGGCGACCAGCTCCGCGGCCTGCTGGAGTCCGCGGCGAACGGCCAGAAACTGCGCTGGCGGACCGCGGCGGCGGCACCGCCGGTGGAGATGGACACGGCGCGCATGGCTGGCGTGCTCATCGCCCCGCGCGGCGAGCGGCCCGCGGCGAAGACCGGCGTGCTCGCGCGCTGCCGGAATGGCGATCTCGTGGCCGGGGATTTCGGGTCGCTGGACGGCGGGCGGCTGGCGCTGGAGAGCGGCGCGGCGGGCCGCGTGTCGCTGGCGCGCGCGGGTTTGCGGGCGCTGTATTTTTCTCACGACGGAAAGCTGCCCGCACTCGACGGCGCGTCCGAGCACGAGGTCTGGGAGGCCGGGCTGGACATCAACTCCGCGACCGCCGAGCAGCGGAAAAAGAAGGCTGCGGAAGCCAAGGTGGTGCCGGGCCTGTGGACGTATTTCGACGGCATGTTTGCCGTGAAGCGCACCGCGGCGAACAAGGCCGGCGTGTACAACAACGGCAACTTCAACCTCGGCCGGATCATCGAGGGGCTGCCCGCGCGGGCGGAGTTCAGCTTCGATGCGATCGGGAAAAAAAATCAGGTCTTTTTCTCCGCCTACCTTTTCTGGGAGCCGGCGAATCAGGGCTACCTGATGCAGTTCAACCAGGCGGGCATGTTCATCTACGACACCGGCGTGCAGCAGCGCGGCGGCGGGCGGGTGCAGCAGCAGCAGATTCAGTTTGGCGAAAAGGTGAAGGCCGAGGCCGCGCAGCATCGCATCCGCGTGCTCGCCGACCGGCCCGCGGGCCGGGTGGTGATCCTGGTGGACGATGTGGTGGTGGGAAACTTCGGGCCGAAGCTCGGCGCTGCGCCGCGCAATCTCGGGCGCGGCCTCGGGCTCGCGCCGCAGCAGAATGTGGCCTGCACTTTCGCCAATCTCTGGATCGCGCCGTGGAATGGCGTGGTGCCCGGCGCGGCGCCCGCCGCCGATGCGCCGCCGGACAGCGTGCTCCTCGTGAATGGCGACGAGGCGCGCGGCACGGTCGGCGGAGCGACGTCGGAAGCGGTGCAGCTCGAATCCGAAGTCGGCGCGCTCGAGCTGCCGGTGCCGCGGCTGACGGCGGTGGAATTCGGCGCGCGCGCGGCGGAGGCCGCGTCCGGCGTGCGGCTGCGGCTGAGCGACCGCAGCGTGCTCACGGTCAGCGCCTACCGGATCGAAAATGAAACGGTGATCTGCCAGAGCGCCGTCGCCGGGGAGATCCGGCTGCCGCTGAGCGCGGTGCAGGAAGTGGTCTTCGCGCCCGCGCCGTAGCGCGGGGAAAGCGCGTTGCATTCGCGCGCCCGTTTCGCCACGCATGGGCCGTGCGCCCCGCCGTCACGCTTCCCCTTTCGCTCCTCGCCGGAATCGGCGTGGGCCTCGCTTTTTTCCGCGGGCCGTCGGCGCTCCCACCGGCGGCTTCCGCGGCGCTGCGCGAAAGTGCGCGCCCCACGGAATCCAGCGCGCCGTCCGAGTCGCCCGCGACCACCGACGCGAAGACCCAGCGCCTCCTCGCCGCCGCGCTCCGCAAAGGCCGCGACCTGCTTGAATACGCCGCGCAGCGCGCGGCAAAAATGGGCACCGGCGTGCTGCGCCAACGCGCCAACGCGCCGCTGAAACCGTGGATGCTTTCCCCCATCCTCAACGAACTCGCGGGCCGCGACCCGGCGCTCGCCGTCGATCTCGCGGTGAAATCCGCCGCCGCTGGAAACACCGACATCTACGGATTGAAGTCGGCCTTCTACGCCTTTGCCCGACGCGACCCGGCGTAGGCGATTGCCCGGCTGGAAGGGCTGACCGGACAGGTGCTCGCGGCGGCGGTTTCCGCGACCGGCGCGGAGTGGGCGCAGCGTGACCCGGCGGCGGCGCTGGCCTGGCTCGCGCAACGGCCCAAGGCCGAGCGGATCAATCCGAACGGCGGCAACTACGGCACCAGCGACGCCTTGCTCATAGCTTTCAGCGAATGGGCCAGGCGCGCAAAAGACGAGGCCCACGCGTGGGCCGACGCGCTGCCCGCGGGAGAAAATCGCAACGCCATGCAGGCGCAGTTCGCCCGCGCGCTCGCCGAGCGCGGCGACTCCGCGGAAGCCACGCAAGTGCTGGCCCGCATCGGCTCCGGGGCGGACGCGAAAGCCATCCGCGAAGTCGCCGGTGCCTGGGCGCGGCGCGACCCGCACGCGGCCGCCGACTGGGCGATCGCGCAGGAGCCGGGCCCGGCGCAAAACAGGGCGCTCGCCGGGATCGTCGGCACCTGGGCGCAGGATGAGCCGCACGCCGTCGAGGACTGGCTCGCACAGTTTCCCGCCGGCGAGGCCCGCGACCGCTCCATCGGCGCTTTCCTCAATCGCGATAATTCGTGGCCCACCGGCAGCGCGGAGCAGAGCGCGGAATTCGACGCGTGGTTCGATCTCATCGACGACCCGTGGCGGCGGGCGCAGGTCGCGCGGACGAGTTTCGGGCGGAGAAAAGAACGCGACCCCGCCGCCGCCCGCGTCTGGCTTTCCGCGCTGCCGAATCTCGATCCCGAACTCGTCCGCATGCTCCTGCGCGACAACCGCGACTAGCCATGCGCCGCCTCGTCCACTTCGTCCTGCCGCTCCTCGCTTTCGTCGCGGGGCTCGGCACGGGCGCGTGGTTTTCCGGCAGCCGTAGCGCGGCGGATTCTGCCGCGGGAGCGGGGCCGCGTTCCGCGGAAAAACCGGACGCGGAAAAAGTGGCCGCAGCCAAAAATGCGCGCGCGTTTTCGTCCGACGAGGAAATGCTCACCGCGATCATGAGCGCGGTCGCGGAGGAGGAGCCGCTGCTGCGCGCGCACCGGCTGCACGACCTCATCGGACACCTCGGCGCGGCGGAACTCGCCGTGCTTTTCGATCGCATCGTGCGCGTCGAGGATCTCGAGCGGCGCGGCCCGGTGCTCGGCGCGGTGTTCGCGCGCTGGGCTGCGCTCGATCCCGCGGGCGCGGCGGCGGCGGTGCGTCCGTACCGCGAGCGTTATTGCGCGGCAGCCCAGCACGACTGGCGCGGCGCGGATACGGCGGTGAATGCCGCCTGGACGGAGGCCCAGCCCGATGCGGCGCTCGCCGAGGCGATGAAGACGCCGGACGCTCCGTGGGCGCAGGAGACCGCGTGGAATGCGCTCGATTCGCTGGCCAACGGCGACCCCGCGCAGAAGCTCGCGCTGCTCGCGCGGCTGCCCGCGGGGCGGCAGCGCGGTGAGATGTGCGAGGCCGTGATCAAGGGTCTCGCGGAGACCGACCCCGCCGCCTCCGAAGCCAGCCTCGAACTCCTGACCGAACCACGCCAGCGCACAGGCCTGCAGGCGGAAATCCTCGGCAAGCTCGCCGGGCGCGACGCCGCCGCGGGCCTCGCGCGGCTGGCCGCGCTCGCGCCCGGCCTGAGCGCGGGGACGGAGGGCACGCGGCTCGTTTCCAACGTCCTCCGCGCGGCGGCGAAAAAAGATCCCGCCGCCGCGCTGGCCGCGCTCGCGGATGTGCCGGAGGAGTTGCGCACGCCGGCGCTCGGCGCAGCACAGGTGGGCTGGGCAGATGGGCATCCAGCGGAGGCGCTGGGCTGGGCGGCGGCTCACGGTGTGGATGTGACCGAGGCCAACGCCGTGGTGTATTTCGGCAGCGAGGAACTTTTCAACTCGCTGGTGGGCACCGCCTTTGAAAGCGACCGCGGAAAGACGCTCGCCTGGGTGCGCGCGCAGCCTGCCTCGCCCGCGCGCGATGACATGCTGCGCGACGGACTCTCTCGCGGGACGATCGAGCAACGGCTCGAGATCTACGCCGAGATCACCCCGTCGGGCCGAAGCAATGTGGGCGGCGGCGTGATGCAGGCTCTTTACCAGGACGACCCGCAGCGTGCGGAAGCCTGGGCGAAAGCCCAGCCCGCTGGCGCGGCGCGGCAGAGTGCGATTTCCAATCTCGGTGCGTCGCAATCCTTCGATGCGCTCGAGCGCCGCGAGACCTTCGCCGACGCGTGGCCCCCCGGCCCGGATCGCGACGCCGCCCTGAGCGGCATCGTCTGGTCGCTCAACCGCGACCTGCCGCGCGCACTCGATTTTGCGCGCCGCGTGGGCGATTCCGCCACGCGCGAGCAGGTGCTCGAAAGCGTGGCGCGGACTTGGTCCTACCGCGACGAACCCGCCGCGCGCGCCTGGATCACGAGCGCGCCGGAATTTTCCGCGGAGCAGAAGCGCGTGCTGCTGCGGCAGTTCGACGAGCGGTGAGGTGCTACGACCGCTCCGCCGCGAGGAGGATGCCCGCTGCTTTGTCGAGCGTCTCCTGCCATTCCTGCGCCGGCTCGGAGTCGGCGACGATGCCCGCGCCGACATGGAAATGGGCGCGTCCGCCTTCCACCACGACGGTGCGGATGGCGATGCTGAACTGGCTCTCGCCATTGAACCCGAACCAGCCGAGCGCGCCGGTGTAGAGGCCGCGCGGGGCGGGCTCGAGTTCGGCGATGATTTCGCGGGCGCGCTTTTTCGGTGCGCCGGTGATGGAGCCGCCGGGGAAGCAGGCGCGCAGGGCGGCGACGTGATCCACCTCCGCGCGGAGGTGGCCCTCGACGGTGGAGACGAGGTGATGCACCTGCTCGAAACTTTCGAGCTTGAGCAGCTCCTTCACCGACACGCTGCCGTACTCGCAGATGGCGCCGAGGTCGTTGCGTTCGAGGTCGGTGATCATGACCAGCTCGGCAGCTTCTTTGGGCGAGGTGCAGAGATCGAAAGCCGAGAGCGCGTCGGCGTTCGCTTCCGCGCGTCGCGGGCGGGTGCCTTTGATCGGGCGGGTGCGGATGGCGCGGCCCGAGATTTGCAAAAACTGCTCGGGCGAGGCGGACAAAACCGCGCGTCCGCCGAGGGCGAGATACGCGGCGTGCGGCGCGGGCGAGTAGTGGCGCAGGGCTTCGTAGAAAGCGAAGGCGTCGCCCCGCCACGGCGCGGTGAAACGGTGGGCGAGGTTCACCTGGTAGATGTCGCCCGCGGCGATGTACTGCTGCGCGCGCGCGACCATTGCGCAGTACTGCTCGCGGGTGATTTCGGGGGTGAAAGCCACGCGCGCGCTGCGGGCGGGTGGCGTTTCTGCGCGCGCGATTTTCGACCAGAAATCGCCGACTTCGTGCCACGTCTGATCGGCGTGGCGAAAGACGAGTGCGTCGTCGTAGAAGCCGAAGCAGAACGCGCCGTCGTACTCCACGCAGCCGGCGGCAAAGCCGCGCGGCAGGCCGTCGTCGGGCGCGGTGTGGGTCTGACGGGCGGCGACTTTTTCGCGCAGCCGCGCCCAGTCCGCGGCGGTGTGGCCGCGCACCATTTCCCGCGGCGCGGCGGCGAGGAGCGAGAGCTGCGCGCCCTCGCCGCCGGGCAGCGCGGTGTCGAAAAAAACCAGCCCCGGCAGATGCCGGCAGCGTGCCGCGACCTCGACCGGCGAAAGGTCGGGCGCAAGCGGGGCGCGAGTGAACGGAGGCACGCCCTCCGCTTGCGCGAGGAGCGCGGGCTTTTCAAACGAAATGTTTCCGGTATCGTCTGCGCCCTTGCCATGAAACGAACGACCGCCCTGCTCGCCGCCGCGCTCCTCTCCGCGCTCCCGCTTTTCGCCGAAGACAAAGCGCCCGCGCCCGACAACACGCCGCCGCCGCTCGCGCCCGCGGCGGACAAGGACAAGGACCGGCTGGAACTCATGCCCTCGAAACCCGCGCAGCTCCTGCCGCCGCCCGCGGGGCTTTCGCTGATTCCCGACATTCCGCTGCCGCCGGAAAAGACGCGCCCGCGCACCGTCGAGAGCCCGATCAAAAGGCGCGATGTGACCGCGGATGCCGAGGACTTGGTGAAGCAGCGCATTCGCCTGCGCGAGGCGAAGACCAAGGCGCAGCGCGACCCGGCGATCATGGCGGAATGGGATCGTGCCGCCGGGGTGAAGACGGACTACGAAAAGCGCGAGGTGCTGCGCGGCTACTACAAACTGCTCTACGGCCGCATGGCGAAGCTCGATCCGACGCTGAAAACGGCGACCGACCGGCAGCTCCAGGAATCCCTCGGCCACCTCGACCAAAACAAGATCGCCCCCACGCAGCCGCCCGCCACCGTGGCCGACGGCCCGCGCGCGAAGCGCTGACCGCGCGGCGGGAAAATACCATTTGTCCGCCGCGGCAACCCGGCTAGTCTTCAAGCCCTCCTCAAAAACGGCGCTATCGTCTAGGGGCCTAGGACACTGCCCTCTCAAGGCGGGGACACGGGTTCGAATCCCGTTAGCGCTACTCCCTCATTTCAATCTGAAAGTGGCTACCACACAGTGATTCCAGGGATTTGATTCCTTTTTTGGCGACGCATTTCCGCACAATAACTCCACATAAAGACGGTTTGAATTGGCAGTAATTGGCAGTGGATCGTGAATCACTATGTGGAGACCGCATGTTTCCGAACTTTGATACTGAGATCCCGAAACACGGATAGCGACATTTGAAGCCAGCTTTAGTAGCTAGTGACACGGGAGCGACCAGGTTTACCCACCTGTTTGTTGGCGCTTTACCGCAGGATGCCGGAGATCGATTCGCTCGCGTGGCGAAGCTCACCGCGCCTGAGCGAAGTCCTTGCGCAAGCAAACCGGTCGCCCCTCGCATGGTGTCAGCGGGAGCGCTGATCCGCAATCACAACGGCGTCGGCGACTGGCAGCACTGGAATTCGACCAAAGGAACTGAATCGATCACCTGAGAGCACATCCACATGGGCGGCCACGAGATCAAATTGCCGCCCGAAGTCGTTATAACCCGCAACGGGCGCGCGATCACGATGGAGCACGTCGGTGCAATGGCTCATCTTTCACATCCAGACGGACGGTACTAATACCGCGGAGATCGCTCCCGAAAAGAATCAGCGAAAGTGCCTCGACGTCATCCGGGAGAAGGCAGGCCCGTCACCGTGGATCCATGACGGCCGCGGGCTAGCGAGCGCGGTCAGTCCCTTTTCCTGACGGTCGTTCCGGCTACCGCGCCAGCGCTCAAAAGCGCCCCCTTGTTCTTCAGCGGTCTCGCCCTATTTCAGCCGTCACCGCGGACAACTCACCGGGACCCAAGAGGGCAGGGCTCGCAGCGCACCGTGCTTGCCGTTGGCGGCAGAGGCACTCGTGGATATAAAGTTGGATCGCTTCGCCACCATCGAACCTCATGACCGACAAGCTGTCCTCTTCCACTTCGCCCGCAGGCTGGCGTTTCGATCACTCGTATGCCCGGCTGCCGACGGCATTTCATGCGCGCGTGGATCCGACAGCGGTGCGTGCGCCGAAGCTGGTGGTCTTGAATCGTCCTCTCGCGGAGTCGTTGGGATTGGATGCGGACCTGCTGGACGACGCGGCGCTGTTTGCGGGCAATAGGTTGTCCCCGGGAGCGCACCCGCTGGCGCAGGCTTATGCGGGGCATCAGTATGGCCACTTCACGATGCTGGGTGACGGGCGGGCGATCCTGCTCGGGGAGCACGTTTCGCCGAGAGGTGAGCGCTTCGACATTCAGCTCAAAGGATCGGGACCGACGCCGTTCTCGCGGCGTGGCGACGGCCGTGCGGCGCTGGGACCGATGCTGCGGGAATACATCCTTAGCGAGGCCATGCAGGCGCTAGGCATCCCGACCACGCGCAGCCTCGCGGTGGTGGCGACGGGGGAGACAGTATTCCGCGAGGAGCCCCTCCCCGGCGCGGTGCTCACCCGCGTCGCGGCCAGTCACATCCGGGTGGGGACGTTTGAATACGCCGCGGCTCGCGGTGAGAAATCCGCGTTGCAAGCATTGGCCGATCACACGCTGCGCCGCCATTACCCGGAAGTTGCCGCTGCGGACGCGCCCTACGTCGACTTTCTCGAAGCGGTGATCGAGCGGCAGGCGGCGCTGGTCGCACGGTGGCAGCTCGTGGGCTTCATCCACGGCATAATGAACACCGACAACATGGCGCTCTCCGGCGAGACGATCGACTATGGGCCGTGTGCGTTCATGGATGCGTATGATCCGGCCACGGTCTTCAGTTCCATCGATCGCAACGGCCGCTACGCCTACGGCCAGCAGCCGCACATCGCGCAGTGGAATCTTGCTCGTTTGGCCGAGACCTTGTTGCCACTGCTGCATGACGACGAAGCGCAGGCCATGGAGATCGCGAACGAGGCGATTGAGAGCTTCGGCGCTCGCTTTCAGCATCACTGGCTCGCGGGAATGCGATCAAAGCTGGGTTTCTTCACCGAGGAAGGCGATGACTTGGTGTTGATCCAGTCGTTGCTCGATTGGATGCAGCAAACCCAGGCCGATTTCACGAACACCTTCCGCGCGCTGTCCGCCCCCTCGTCTGTAACGCTCTCCCAAGACCTCGCCTACGCCAAATGGCAACGGCACTGGCAAAGCCGCGTGCTCCGGCAACCGCAGTCGGCGCGTGAGGTCGCCGAACAAATGCAGCGTCACAACCCCGCCTTCATTCCGCGCAATCACAAGGTCGAAGAGGCGCTAGCCGCGGCGGTCGAAAAGGATGACTTGACCGTGATGCATCGTCTATTGGCGGCGTTGGCCAAGCCATACGATCGCTCGCCAGAGCATTCCGAATACGCCATGCCGTCGAACTCGGAAGCGTATCGGACGTTTTGCGGAACGTGAATTCGCGCGGATTCGATTGGTGGAATGGATTGAAAGGTCGAGCGGCCGAGTGTGCCGCCGAATGTGCTAGCGATGAACGTGGGAGGGGGCGTAGGCGTCGAAGCAGATTTGCTCGGTCCCCAAGGTCAGCAAAAAAAGTAAGCGGACTTCAAAACCTCGCTGATGTCGAAATTCAATGGCGGCAGCGATGGGGCATCAAAAAGTCGGCCTGCGCGGGTTTGATGATCGCAAAGGTCTTCCAAGATGGGTTTGCGGTACATTTCCACAAACTCCTCCCGAAGAGCCTTCTGGAGCTGATCAACATCACAAGCGTGGATCGCGTAGCCATCATCAATTACCCCAAAGTCACAGAGATCCTCGGAAAGCAACCGTTGAATGGTAAGCATGAGATGCGCTGCATCGAGTGAATGGATAAAGTTGGGAAGGATCTTTCTTCCTTGAGCCATCAAATCAATTTCCTCGGGCATCTTTGGAACGTAGGTGACAAGCCGGAATTTTCCGGCGCTAATACGCTTTCTTGTTACCTTAAAGCGCGCTGGCACACAGGAAAACCGCTAGGCGTAACCCAAGCAATTCCATTTATTGCATGCTCCCACGGCTCCGCCATCTTCAGCAATTCGTTCCTCATCGCGTCACTGGGGGTCGACCATCTTTCCGATGATTTCGAACAGTTTCCCCGACAAATATTCGCAACATTCCCAACGATGCCTTTGGCTCGGCCTGATCTCTTTAGAGTAGGCGTTGGAGATCAGCAAACGGTTAAGCGCCTTTGGCCTGCCCCCGGTTTTTGATCCACTCGCTATGAGAGTTTTTGTTGGTTTTCTGGGTTTGGGTTGGTGGTGAGGTGGTCGGTGGGAAGGGCGCAGCCTGGCGGCTGCCGGAGCGTAGCGGAGGCTGCCGCCAGGCTGCGCTGCGCGAACTCCACGGGCGTCTGGTAGTCCAGCGACGAATGCGGTCACTCTTGGCTGTGCCGTTGCCGATGTTCTTTGCCGAGCACTTTTGCCTCCAGCACCGAGGCGAAGGCTTCCCGGTTCAGGAACTCGTCCCGAAAGCGGCTGTTGAAGCTTTCGCTGTAGGCGTTC
>JAYVNN010000073.1:0-6635 GCA_043758435.1 Chthoniobacter sp. | reverse complement strand
GTTTTCCATCCCAAGGGTTCCACACCAACTGTCTCAAAAAGTACAGCTATAATTGCCATAACTCATTGGGCTGAACGAAGTGCATGACAGGCTCTAAGGGGCATCGCTGATCGGAGTCGTGTAATCAGTGAGCATCCAAATCCGACATCTAGCCGCTCTCCTGCTGTGGATTCCCGGCGCGATGACCGCGGCGGCGGAGCCCGATCCGGGCGTGGAATTCTTTGAAAGCCGCATCCGCCCGCTGCTCACGGATACCTGCCAGGAATGCCACGGGGTGCGGAAACAGAAGGGCGATTTGCGGCTCGATTCGCGGGCGGGGTGGATGAAGGGCGGGGCTTCGGGCGCAGTGATCGTGCCGGGGAAACCGGACGACAGCCTGCTCATCTCGGCGGTGCGCTATTGGGACAAGGATCTGCAAATGCCGCCGAAGCACGCGCTCGAACCGGCGGAAGTGAACGACCTAATCGAGTGGGTGAAACGCGGCGCACCCGACCCGCGGACGGACGCTCCGGCGGCGGAAGCTCCAGCGAAAATCGCGAGCACGATTGATTTTGAAAAGGGTCGAAAGCACTGGGCGTTTCAACCCGTGAGCACGCCGCCGCGGCCCGCGGTGCAGGACAAGGCGTGGGCTTGGAATGACGTGGACATTTTCACCCTCGACCGCATGGAACACGCCGGCGTGAAACCCGCGCCCGACGCTGACCGGCGCACCCTGCTCCGCCGCGCGACGTTTGATCTCACGGGCCTGCCGCCGACTCCGGCGGAGGTGGACGCGTTTGTGAATGACACCGCACCCGACGCCTTTGCGCGCGTGGTGGACCGGCTGCTCGCGTCGCCGCGCTACGGCGAGCGGTGGGGCCGGCACTGGCTCGATGTGGTGCGCTACGCGGACACCTGCGGCAATGCCTCGGACTACCCGGTGCCACAGGCTTTCAAGTATCGGAACTACGTCCTGCAGGCGTTCAACGAGGACCGGCCTTTCGACCAGTTCGTGCGCGAGCAACTGGCCGGAGACCTTCTGCCAGCGGCCTCGGAGGACGAGCGGCAGCGGCATGTCGTGGCCACGGGCTACCTCGCCATGGCGCGGCATTTTGCCGGCGGCGAAGGCGAGCCGCACCTCACCATCGACGACGCGATCGACAACATGGGCCACGCTTTCCTCGGCCTCTCGATCAACTGCGCGCGCTGCCACGACCACAAGTTCGACCCCATCTCCAGCCACGACTACTTCGCGCTCTACGGCATCCTCAGCAGCACCACTTTCCCGCATCCCGGCAGCGAGGGAAAAAACCGCCCGATGAATCTCGTCCCGCTCGTGCCGAAGATGGAAGTCGAGCAGCTCAACAAAACGCGCGAGGAACAACTTGCCACGATCGAGGTGGAAAAAAAGACCGCGGACGAAGCGAAATCCGCCGCGGAAAAGGAGCCGGAGTCGCCGGAGAAAAAAGCGCACGTCGATGCCACCGCGAAGGTCGCCGCCGAGGTGCGGGAGAAAAGAAAACGCCTCAGCGAGACGCCGCTCTACCCACTCGCCTACGCCGTGAGCGAGCACGCCGCCGCGAACGCGCATGTGCAAGTACGCGGCGATCCGAAGCGTCTCGGCGAGGAAGTGCCGCGCGGGTTTTTGCAGGTGCTCGGCGGACAGACCGTGCCGCGCGAATCAAGCGCCAGCGGGCGTCTGGAGCTGGCGCAGTGGATCACCGACCCGGCGAATCCGCTCACCGCCCGCGTGATGGTGAACCGCCTTTGGCAGCAGCATTTCGGGCGCGGGCTGGTCGCCACGCCGAATGACTTCGGCGCCCGCGGGCAGCCGCCGTCGCATCCCGAGTTGCTGGATTTTCTCGCCGCGCGTTTTGTGGAAAGCGGCTGGTCGGTGAAAGCGATGCACCGGCTCCTGCTCCTCTCGCACACTTGGCAGCTCGCCAGCAGCGGCGACGCCGCACTCGATCCAAACAACGCGCTCTGGTCGCGCGCTGAGCGCCGCCGGCTCGATGCGGAATCCATCCGCGACGCGATGCTCTTCGTCAGCGGCGATCTCGATTTCACGCCCGGCGGCGAGCACCCGTTTCCTTCGGTCAACACTTGGGAATTCACGCAGCACAAACAGTTCTTCGCGCTCTACGACACGCGCCAGCGCGCGGTCTATCAGATGCAGCAGCGGCTGCGGAAACATCCCTTCCTCGCGCTCTTCGACGGTGCGGACACCAACGCGAGCACCGCCGTCCGCGCGACCAGCACCACGCCGCTACAATCACTCTTCGCGATGAACGATCCCTTCGCCCACGAGCGCGCGAACCGGCTCGCCGCGCACCTCGCCGAACTCGCGCCCGACGAGTCCCAGCGCCTCACGCTCGCCTTTCTCACCCTCTACGGCCGCTCGCCCGCGCCGGAGGAAACCGCGATGTTCACCGCCTACCTCGCACAGCTCCGCGAAAAAAGGAACCTGCCGCCCGATCAAGCGTGGGCCAGCCTTGCGCGCGTGCTCCTCGCCGCGAATGAGTTTCTCTACCTCGATTAGGGTCTCCACTCTTAATCTTAATCTTAATCGTCTGACGCAAAGGAGAGTAAGATTAGGATTAAGATTAAGAGAAAAAACCATGAACCGCCGCACCGCCATCCGCTCCCTGCTCGGCAGCTCGCTCGTGCTCCCCGGCATCCTCTCCGAGCTGCTCGCCGCACCGCCTGCACCCGACGATCCGCTCGCGCCCAAGCCGCCGCATTTCGCCCCGAAAGCGAAGCGCGTGATCTTTCTCCACATGAGCGGCGGCGTGTCGCATGTGGATTCCTTCGACTACAAACCGAAGCTCATCGCCGACCACAACGCGCCCTACCAGGTGCCGAAGAAAATGCTCAACGCCTTCGCGCAGGAGAACCGGAGCGAGGTGAAGTATTTCAAAAAGCCCGCGTGGGAATTCAAGCAGCGCGGGCAGTCCGGCCTGTGGATCAGCGAGCTTTTTCCGAAGATCGCCGAGCGCGCCGACGACCTCTGCCTCGTCCGTTCCATGTTCACCGACAACGCCGACCACGCGCAGGCCACGCTCGGCATCCACACCGGCTCGGTGTCCTTCACGCGGCCCAGCATGGGCTCTTGGATCAGCTACGGCCTCGGGTCGGAAAACGCGAACCTGCCCGGCTTCATGGTCATCGCGCCCGCGCTGCCGTACAGCGGCGCGCAGCTCTGGTCGAGCGACTTCCTGCCCGGCTGCCATCAGGGCTGCCACGTCGTCCCCGGCCCCGATCCCGTGCCGAATATCCGCCGCCGCATCGCCGACCCCGAGGTGCAGGCAATGGAACTCAGCGTCGCGCAAACCTTCAACCGCCGCCACCTCGCCAGCCGCGGCGACGACCCGCAGCTCGCCGCGCGCATCCGCTCCTTCGAGACCGCCTTTGCCATGCAGTCCGCCGCGCCGGAGGCCTTCGATCTCGCGGGTGAAAACGACGCCATCCACCAGCTCTACGGCCTCGAACGCGGCAGCACCAAAGGCTTCGCCTGGCAGTGCCTCATCGCCCGCCGGCTCGCCGAGCGCGGCGTGCGTTTCATCGAGCTGATCGACACCGGCGCTTCGGGAAACTGGGACGCTCACGGCGACATGGCCGAGCACGCCCCGCTCGCGCGCAATGTGGACCAGCCCATCGCCGCCCTGCTCACCGACCTGAAACAGCGCGGCCTGCTCGCCGACACCCTCGTCGTCTGGGCCACCGAGTTTGGCCGCACGCCCTTCAACACCGCCAAGGACGCCAAAGGCCGCGAGCACCACGCCCAGGCCTTCACCTGCTGGATGGCCGGCGGCGGCGTCAAAGGCGGCCTCGCCCACGGCGAGACTGACGACTACGGCAACACCATCGTCAGCGATCCCGTCCACTTCCACGACCTCCACGCCACCATCCTCCACCTCCTCGGCCTCGACCACACCCGCCTCACCTACCGTTCCGCAGGCCGCGACTTCCGGCTCACGGACGTGTTTGGAAACGTCGTCAAGGCCGTGGTTGCGTGAAAGTCGCGGCGGACGAGCACTCTTTGGGGCTGGCGTTCCTCTTTCTTAAAGATGAACGCCCGGATCGCGCCGCGTCTGTCCGGGGGTGTTGAATTCCGTGAGGTAGAAGCGGAAGAGCGGAAATTCCGCGCCTGCTTTTGTGCGTCTGCCGAAGATCAGCCGGAACAATGTTTTCATAGCTCTGGGTTTAGCAACCCTCGCGCCATGCCCCCGGCGAACGCCGCGGCGGTGATTTCCGGGAAAAAAAAAGCCCGGTCATTGCTGACCGGGCTGGTGCGAAGCTGCGGGATGAAACGGTAAGGTTAATTGGGACTTGGTGTCTCCCAGGCTCGCAGTTGTTTGTTTTAGCAATGGCCGTGCCAGCCTCCGCCGCGAAAAAAATCCGCGCCCGTCAGGGCCGCAGTTCGGGACGCAGGATGCTGCCGGGGAGGTTGCGGTCTTTCCGCCACACCGGGTGATGAAAGTGGATGACGAAGTCGCCGTTGTACGAGGCCGCCGCCTCGTCGAAAATGATCTGCCCGATCGGCTGCCAGTCCTGGCCGGTCAGCCACTCGATGCCGCGACCCCATTTCCTTCCCACATCGGAAACGGAGATGTCGAAGATCAGCTTTCGCCCAGTCGGCGCGGGGTTTCCGCGGTCGTAGAGGATGCCCAGGATTTCATCGCGGAAGTCCGCGCCGTCGCCGCCGACTTGCGGGGTTTCTTTCGAGAGGGTCAGACGCATGAAGCGCGGGCACGAGGTATCGGTGCCTTCAGGTTTTCCGAGTTCGGCGATTTCGTAAAGCTGCCGCTCGCTGTTTTTTGCATCCGCCATCAGGAGTGTAAGTCCATTGATCAGCAGAAAGCCGATGTCTTTGCCGCGGTTCCACGGTGAGACCGGCGGGGAGTTAGTCAGTTCCGCCTTGCGGATGTTATCCGAGTAAGTCGCGCCCAAATCTTCCTGCGTGAAGAAGTGCGCCGGTGCGCCGGGAAGGTGCTGACCCTCGGGCGGATAGATTTTCCCGACGAGCGCGAGCGAGCGGTAATGGCCGCCCCACGGCTTCGAGCCGCCGGTCGAGTAACGTCCGATGATCCGCCCCTCCGAGCCTTTCGCAAAGTAACCCGTATAAGCCTTTCCCTCCGGCGCGGCGGTTATTCTCCAGGTGCCCGTGAGACAGACACCCATCGGGTGCAGCAGCCGCCGGAAGCCCTTGCGATCCTCGCCCCAGCGCAGGTCGGCGCGCGAGTGCACCGTCCGGTTTGCCGCCTGGAGAAAGAGGCGCTGCCCGAGCGGAAACAGGCCGCGCAGAAGGCTGCCGACGGTCTGCCGGTAAAGGGGCAGCAGCCGGCGATCCGGGCCGCCCCACGCATCGCCGTAGTAAGGCTGGCTCAGCACGGCATCCTTGACCGCCTGGTAGGAATCCGTCGAGACCGGGCCATCCGCGTCCGTCACATCCTGATTGCCAGGCGGAAAAGGCTCGGGCTCATGCGGGCACGCGCTGCACCTGCGCCCGAGCGCAAAGACCCAGCCAAGCGTGAGCAGCGCGAGCACCCCGCCGCCGAGGAGCAGGCGGCTGATTTTCAGGGCGGGCTGGGCCATCGCCTCCATGCCATTGCCCGCGAGATTCGGGGCATGCGCGGCTTGCAGCAGACAGATCACGATGAGCGCCAGAAGAACCAGGGCCACACGGGTCACCTTTAGCCGCACAGCCAGGGCCAGCAGGATCGTGAGGGCGATGAGCGCGATGACTTCCAAGCGCCACAAGGTCAGCCATGTGGAATCCTTGAGATTGAGAAACGCGATGGCTGCGCTGTCGCCGGGCCGGGGCACATCGAAATCCTTTCTCAGCGCCGGCCCCGCGGCGGTGTCCCTCGCTGGCGTCGTCGTCCCAGGCTGCGCGTAGGCATCCACCTCCGCCTTAGTCCAGCGCGGCGCGAGATAGGGAAACTTCAGGTTGAACTGTTTGTCATTGGTCGTGGCGCGCGGAAACTGTTTCGACTCCGCATAGGACAGTTCTAACAGCAAGGTCTCGCCCGCGGCCGCGAGCGTGGCCGAGACATCGTCATCGAGCCAGCGGCCATTGGGAAACTTCGCCGGTCGGCGCAGGTCATAAATCATCACATCCGGCATCGAGTCGTAGTGCCGGTGCGCTTCGAGCGGCGCGAGGAAAGTCGCCAGCACGTCATCCATGACACTCGGATGCTCATGGACGCGCGTGATCTCCTTCACATGCTCCGCAGGGTGCTTGGTATTGAGGTAGCCAAAGCGCGGCAATTGCGTGCGCAGGGAGCGCCCGACGTGGTCGATCTGTTCGCCCGTGCCTTTGTGGGTCGTGGCCCAGAGCACGATGGGGCCTTTGCGCGCGGCCAGCGGGAGGGAGGAAAGCGGGATGCTGGTGACAATGCCGACGACGTTGCGGCGAAAGAACCGGGGAAAGATGAAGGGGTCGTCGAAGACCCCGGTCTGGATGTTAATCATGCCCGGCTGGAAGTCCTTGGCCGCGATGCGCACCTTGCCACCCACGGACTTTTCCACCGCGGCGATGTTGACTTCGCCGGGGATGCCCTCGATCCGGGTTTTCGTGATGAAGGTCTGCGACAGTTCGGGCTTTTCGTCGTCCTTCACGAGATCGATCTCGAACTCCATCAGGGCACTTTCCG
>JAYVNN010000072.1:0-6639 GCA_043758435.1 Chthoniobacter sp. | reverse complement strand
CCTCGCTCGGCACCGAGCGCCCCACCCCGCGCGACGGCTCGTCTGCGCAAACCATCTTCCGCCTCCACTTCCGCCGCGTCGGCGAGCTCAACAACTCGCTCCAGCTCCGCCTTTTTTTCGACGACCAACCCGGCACCGCGCCGACCATCAGCGCATGGTCCGAAACCGGCGCGGCCCGCTACGCGCGCGGCCCCTTTGGCTCGGGCCTCGGCCTGCCGACTTCGGAAAATCTCACACTCCCGATGGACGGCGTGGATTACGTGGACATCACCACCTTCGGCGACGGCGCGAATATCCGCGGCGTCTTCCTCGCCTCGCTGAAACGCGCCGACATCCAGCACGCGCTCGACTACACCGCGCCCACCGCGGTCGCCGACGCCTTCGACAATCTCCCGCCAGCGGCGCTGAACGCTGATGACTACAGCCTCTACGGGCGGGTCAAAGCCTCGCTCGATCCGGGCGTGATGAAACTCACCCCGCAGGACACGCCCTCGGGCTCGTGGGAATTCGAGCTGCAATCCCCGCCGCTCACCGCCTTCGTCACCTTCGAGATTCTCGACGCCGACGCCCTCGCCCCGCTCGAAATCACCGTCAACGACCGCCCGCTCGGCCCCGCCTCCGTCCACCAGCCCGACCTCGCCGACCCCGCCTACCTCGGCGTCGTCCGCCCGCTCGAACGCGACATGCGTTTCCGCTACGCGGGCTGGCTGCGCGCGCAGAAAGCGATCCCCGGTTCCGCCCTCCGCGCCGGGTTGAACAAAGTCGTTTTGCGGCTTAATAGAGATTCGGGCCCGGTCGCCGTGCGCACCGTGGAGCTCCAGCTCAAATACAACTCGCCCGCCCTCGACTACAACCTCGTCCCCAACACGCCATGAAAACTTCTCACCGCAAAAACTCCGGCTTCACGCTTTTGGAAATCATGCTCGTCGTCTGCATCATCGGTGTCCTCCTCGCTTTCGGCGTCTCGAAGATGGGCGGCAGTTTGAATGAGGCGAAAAAAGTCGCCGCCGCCGCCGGCATCAACCGACTGACGACCAGCCTGACCATGTATGAAATGGAAACCAAGTCGCCGCCGACGACGGAACAAGGCTTGAAAGCGCTGGTCACCAAACCCGAGGGAGTTCGCAAATGGTCGCAAAAGGCCGAGGCCAGTGATTTGGAAGACCCGTGGGGCAAGGAATACATTTACGTCTATCCAGGCGTCCATCGCCCCAAGTCTTTCGACATTTTTTCCTGCGGCCCCGACAAACTGCCGAATACCGGCGACGACATCGGCAACTGGGATTCCGAAGGCAAGTAGCAGTCTGCTAAAAAGCGCGGAGCGCAGCCCCGCAGACACCGCTTTTCACCCCTGCCCCGAATGTCCCGCCGAACGCGGCGCGGGCGGCCCACTGGGCGGCGCGGCCACGGGAAGCTGCACGATCTTTGCCCCCGCGTCCGGCCCCGTCGCGTCGGGCAGCCGTCCGTGGTATTCGATCATCAGGCTCAGCAGCTTGCGCGAGGCCCAGTAGCGCGGGATGAAAGTCGCGGGCCGGTCGAAGCAGCGGAACAGCCAGCCCAGCCGGCAGCGATCCGCCCAGCGCGGGATCGCGACCTGATCGCCGCTCATAAAGCCAATCGCCGCGCCGGTGCAGTGCATCGCCGGGCGGTAGTCGAGCTGGCGCAAAAGATCCGCGCCGAGTTTTTCCTGCACGCCTCCCCCGATGGCCATGACGACGTGGCGCGGCCGCCGCTGGCGCAGGATTTCGAGGAGCGCGGGATCGGTCACATTCCCGCGATCATAGGCCGGCGCGAGATAGCAGTCCGCGGCCGTCACCGGCAGGCCGTGATCCTGCAGCCACGCGAGATTGATCGCCATCGAGGCGGGATTCGGCATGACCCAGAAAGTGGCCCCCGGCTCCCGCAGCGCGGGTTGCGCGAGCAGCAGTTGCAGATACTCCAAACCCGAGACGCGCGTCACCGATTCACCCGTCATCAGCTTCCACAGCAGCACGAGCAACCCGCTGTCCGTGAGCAGGAGATCGCTCCCCAGCACCGCCGCGCGGTGCGACGGATCATCTTCCAAAGCGAGCAGCATCGGAGCCGCCGGAGCCACGACCAGCCCACCCTCCATGCCGATCGCCACCGCCTGCGCCGCGCTCCCGACAAAAAATCGCAGCCCCAAAATCTGCCGGTAATCGCGCCGGAAATAAGCCGGGCTGTAGCTCTCCGGCGCACCGCTTTCCGCCGCCTGCGCCGGCCAGGCGTGAACCGGCTCCGCTCGCGGGCCGCGCACTTTGCGGAAAATCCCGTTCGCCATGACGAGCAGGATTTGCAGCGCCGTGCGGAAAATGATCGCGACATCGAGCACCAGCCGCCAGTCCTCGAGGTAGGAAATGTCCGACTCCAGACGATGCCGGATGTCCGCGACCGAATGCACCTCGCCGCGAAAACCCCGCACCTGCGCCAGCCCGGTGATCCCCGGTTTCACAAAACTCCGCAGATGATACCCGCCCATGAGCCGCGCAAAATCCACATTGTGCTCGACCATGTGCGGCCGCGGCCCGACCACGCTCATCTGGCCGCGCACGACATTGAGGAATTGCGGCAGTTCATCGAGACTCAGCCGCCGCAGCCAGCGGCCAAACGGATAGACCCGCTCGTCCTCGGGCGAAGCCTGCCGCGCCGCCTCCGGGTTGTCCGCGTGCATCGTGCGGAATTTGATGATGTCGAACTCCTCGCTCTGGATGCCGGCCCTCCGCTGCCGGAAAAAAACCGGCCCCGGCGACTGCCACCGCTGCACCAGCCAGATGACCGCGGCCAGCGGCGGCACCACGAAAATCACCACGGGCAAAGCCACGGTCACATCGAGAACGCGCTTGAGAATGCGGTTGAGCGGATTTTCCAGCGGCTCCTCCCGCAGCGCGATGAAACTGCGCCCGTCGTCCTCCACATTCACCACCGGATGATTGAGCTTCTCGGCGAGGTTATTGAGGATGAGCAGCCGCGCCCCCTGGCCCTCCACGCTGCGCACCATCTGCCGGTGGCTTTCGGAAAATTCCGGCAGCTCCAGCAGGATCACCTGCGTGATCCGATGCTCTGCGATCACCCGGTCCAAATCAGCGGTTTCCCCGAGCCACCGCAGCGCGGGATTTTCCACCGCGCCCGGCGCTTTCTCCCCGAGCAGCCCGACCACCCGCAGCCCGAAAACCTCCTTGGCTTGCATCCACGACTGGAGCCGCTCCGCCCGCTCACGCGAACCCACCAGCAGCACCCGCTCCCGGCGCAGCCCGCGGAAAATCCGCCGCGCCACGAGCCGCGGCAGCACCATGTTGGACCACAGCAGCGCGAGATAGACCGAGGGCGCGAGAAACGCGAGGAAGGTACGTGAAATGAACGCGTCCTTTGCCGCCGCGAGAAAGACCAGCAGCACCCCGATCGCGCACGCGCTCTGCCGCAGCGAGACCCCGTGCTGCACCAGAAAATCGCGCCCGAAAGAACTGTCCTCCTTGTCCCGGTACAGCGCCTCCACGGCCAGCCCGAGAATCAGCAGCCCGCAGTAAATCGGGTATCTCTCGAGACCCGCCGGGCTCCCGGCAAAGAACATCGCGAACGTCACCTGCGCCACCACCACAAAGACCAGCGTGACCAGCAGCGCCTGGCAAAAAAGCACCGTGGTCTGCAAACCGCGGGTGCGTTGCGTGAGCATGGTTTTTTTGTGAGTGGCTCGGAGCGAAAGCCCCCGTTTTTTACGAAGCCTTGCTCATCCAGCCGCCGACGATGCCTTTCGCGGCCTTTAGTCGGCGGCGCTCGCGATAACCCACCAGCCCGACCAGCGCCAGCGCCCCAAAGATCGTCGTCGGCTCCGGCACCGGCACCAACTCCTGATTTCCACCAAAGGAAATCTGCCGACCGTCGCCCAACGCACCGGCCCCCGCGCCGCTGAAGAAATGAATCTGGCTCAGCTCCGTGGTGCTCAAAGACCCAAGCGTCGTGAAGACGAGGCGGTCCCGCAGACCGTCACCCGCCGTGCCGGTGTCCGTCCCCGTCGCCACATTTGGATTGGTCGCCGTCCAGTTCCAAATGTTCAGGCTGTTGCCACCCAGCGTCAGCGTGGTGAAGGTCAGCTCGCTCGCGTTACCCGCGCCGAAATCAATCGTCGAGGTGGCCGTCAGCGTCAGCGCACCCAGCGTGTCGCTGAATCCGCCCGTGTTGAACGTGCCGCCGCCGAGACTCATCGAGGCCGCGTTATTGATGACATTGGAACTGCCGAGCAGCAGCGTGCCCGCATTGATGTTCACCGCGGTCGTGGCGCTCAGACTGCCGCTGACTGCCAGCGTGCCCGCGCTCACCGTCGTCGCGCCGCCATAGGCATTGGTGCCGCTGAGCGTCGTCGTGCCGCTGCCGGCTTGCACCACACTGCCGGTGCCTCCGATTCCATTTGCGAAATCCGTACCTTGGGTCAGCGCGTTGGACCGGTTGAAGGTCAGCGTGCTGTTGTTGGTAATCGTGCTCGCTGTGGACAGCGAACCGGTCGTGCCCCCACTCCCGATTTGCAACGTCCCTGCGCTAATCAGCGTCGTGCCCATGTAGCTGTTCGCGGAGTTAAAGGTCGTCGTCCCGCCGCCCGCCTGCACCACTCCGCCGCTGCCGCTGATGCCGTTGGCGAAATCCGTGCCTTGGGTGGCGGCGTTGCTGCGGTTAAAGGCCAGCGTGCCGTTGTTCGTGATCGTGCTGCTCGGCGAGAGCGAGCCGGTGGCGCCGCCGTTGCCGAGTTGCAGCGTGCCGTTGCTCACGGTCGTCGTGCCGGTGTAGGTGTTAGTGCCGGTGAGCACCATCGTGCCCGCGCCGGATTTGGTGAGCGCACCGGCGGCGGAGACAAAGTCACCCGACTGGTCTTTCAGCGCAGCGGAGACCGTAAGGTCAGCGGCACTGTCACCCGTAGCGTCCGCCACGATGAAGTTCGTGTTAGGTCCCAAGTGGTTCGCGCGGCCAGTCGTGGCGGTGATGGTCGAGGCGGACGAACCGCCGACCGTAACGGTGCCGCGGAACTGGTAGCCCTCATAGGCGCCGGGACCGTCCGTCGCGGCCTGCGTCAGCGTGGAGCCGTTGAGCGTGAGGTTGCCGAGGACGTTGTAACGCGTCGAGGTAAGGGTGGCACTGTTCAGGATGACAGCGGGCAGGTTGCTGTTGCCCACACCGTCGCCAAAGACGTTATTCGTGATGAGGGAAAGCGTCGCACCAGAGTTCACCGTGACCGTGCGCCCAGCGAAAGTCGGGCTGCCGAGCGCGAAGCTGGTTTGGTTCCCGCCTGCGATCACTGTGCCGCCGTCGATCGTGACATTGCCGGTAAAGCTGTTGGTGCCGGTCAGCGTCAGCGTGCTGGCGGTGGACTTCTTGAGGGCTCCGCTGCCGGAGATCGAACCGCTGAGCGTCTGACTGGCGGTGCTGGCGTAATCAAGGATGCCGTTATTGATGATGTTACCAGCGTAGGCTCCGGAGTTGAGGCGGCCCACACCTCCGATGGAGAGAGTGCCAGCAGTGATCGCAGTGGCTCCGGTGTAGCCATTCGTGGTGCCAGTCAGCGTCTCAATACCGCTGCCGGACTTGATGTAGGAAAGGTTGCGCACCAAGCCATCGTTAATGTTCCCTGCGAAAGTCTCGTTGGTCGTGCTGTTGGAATTCAGCGTGGTGGTGCCGACCAGAATGCCGCTGTCGGTAATCGTGCCAGCCGTGCCGCTGAGGGCGTTGACGTTGATGCTCGCGATGCCGCTAGCGTCCAGCGTGCCGCCGGTCATCGTCAGGGCGTTGGGCTGGGCCTGGCTGCCGAGGGCGTTGGCATTGCCCATGAAGACGGTGCCACCGTTGATGGTCAGGCCGCCACTGAAGCTGTTGCTGCCGCTCAGGGTCAGGTTGCCCGCGCCGGATTTAATGAAGGCAATCTTCCCGTAGGCCTCGGTGATGGTGCCGCTATAGGTATTGGCCGTAGCGTTGTTGAGCGTCAGCGTGCTGGTGCCAGCCGTCCAGTTGGTGATGGTGCCGCTGCCCGTCGTGTCTGTGCGGGTCAGGCCGGTGACGGTGGCATTGTAGCCGTTGAGATCCAGCGTGGCTTGAGTAGCGGTGAGGCCGAAGTTCTGCCCCCCGGAATGGACATCGAGCGCGGCCGCGCTCGGCAGGGCGGTGGAGGAGCCCAGTTTCACGTAGCCGCGGATGATGTTCGTGCTGCCGGTGTAGGTGTTGCTCCCATTGAGCACGATCGTGCCGGTGCCGCTGCTGCTATCGAGCATGATCTTGTTGTTCAACACGCCGTTGGCCGCCGCACCATCGGAAATGACGCCGTTGATGTTCAGGGTGGAAACGGCCGCCACGCCGATGCGGGCTTCGATGTCGCCGATAACCACATTGCCCGCCCAGGTGGAGGTGCCATACGCCCCAACGAGCGCTCCATTGCCGCCGATACCTACGCCGGAGAGGGTCGCCGTCTGTCCGGTGATGGTCACGCCGTCGATCAGCTCAATGGCTCCACCGCTGTGGACGATGGCCGCGGTCGAGGCCGGGGTGGCGCTCACATTGTAACGCAGGGTGCCCGCGTTCACATACGTCGTGCCGCTGTAGTTGTTGGCCGCATTGGTCAGGATCAGACGCCCCGTGCCGCTCTTG
>JAYVNN010000071.1:0-6649 GCA_043758435.1 Chthoniobacter sp. | reverse complement strand
TGTCTCTCATCCCCCCATCCTGCACTCGCTCCCCGCCTCC
This sequence comes from Chthoniobacter sp., assembly GCA_043758435.1. Taxonomy (GTDB): domain Bacteria; phylum Verrucomicrobiota; class Verrucomicrobiia; order Chthoniobacterales; family Chthoniobacteraceae; genus Chthoniobacter. The sequence goes on along the minus strand of JAYVNN010000071.1, from coordinate 6,609 downwards.
ACTCCACTCTCTTCTCTCCAACCCAAATCAAAAACCCACTCCATTCCCGCAAGAACCTTTACGAAACCACCTGACCGCCTCGCTGATGTTTTTGGAAACGCCACTGCCATAGTAGAACCCCAGTGTCCGTATTGCATCTATGCTCCCATGTTCAGCAGCTTTGGAGTACCATATAACGGCTTCAGCCGAATCTTTGGGAACCCCCCACCCATATGTGTATGAGTCTCCGAGAGCATTCTCTGCATGGGCCTCGCCGCCTTCAGCAGCTTTGCGATACCATATTGCAGATTCGGCAAAATCTTGCGGCACTCTAAGTCCAGAAAATAACTCCAGACCGAGTCGAAACTGTGCAGGTGCATCCCCTTGTTCGGCTGCTTTGCGTAGCTTTATTGGGTCGAGATCGATTTCACTTTGGTCACCCGCTGGCTTAGTGGGTGGATCCTGCGATGTTATCGCGTGAGGGGCGCCAGGTTCTCGTCGTGCAGAGGCGTCGGATTTTGATTCACGCTGGCCATGGATAGCTCTGGTGTTTGTTGCTTTCAAACCTAACGGGGATTTGTATTCAGGCTCAATCGAAAGACGATCAGGAACGATGGCGAAGGCTCCGCACAAAACCGCGATAGCACTCCATGTGAGCTTTGGCCTCCTCATCACGAAGTTGAAGAACAACATAAGCAACCAAACGCTGGAGATGATCAAAACCTTGATGGGAAGGAGGGAGCCGATGGGCTGTCTGCCACCGTCGATCACCACGACGTTATCGAGACTCGCGATGCCCAGCTCTTTCTTCAGGAACCCTTCGATGCGCGATTCGATGTCGGTGTTCAGCAGCCGGATGCCTTCAAAAGTCAGTGGCGCACCTGCATTTTGAAGTGCGCCGGAGTGGGCATCAAAGAGCTTTTTCGTCAACCGAAGAATGATTCTCCTGCCCGGCGTGGGAGTTTCCGATTCGAGCCGCACCGATGAGGCGACGAGAGGGATGTAATAGGCTTGAGGTGTGGAGTGCTCAAGATACGCAACCCCGTGGCCAAGGTCGCACTCGGCGTCGCTGACCCTCAGCAGGCGGTTGTTGGGCACGGTGCCGTACCGCAGTTCCGTCAACGAAAGGTGGTGGGGCACTTTGTCGATGCCGGACTCCCGCCAAAGGCTCGTCGCTCCCGAGTATAGCCCCCAAAGGCCCGCGAAGATCAGGCCAAGAAAGACGCGGCCATCAATAAATGGCCGCTTTGGTCTATGGGGCGCTGGCGGTGTCCCAGGCGTCGAGTTTGGAGATGTAGCCTGACTGTGGGAGGTCTTCGCACCAGCGGCTTGAGCATCCGACTCCGATTGCTGGCTCGCATTGCGCAACGTGGCGTAAGCGCGATTCAACTCCGCGTGCATTTCATTCGCTTGTGCCCATTCTTTAGCCTGCGTTTTCGGATCGAATCTATCGGGATGCAGAACCTTGCAGCGGGAAATGTAGGCTTTGCGAATTTCCTTTTCCGTCGCATGGCGCGGAACACCGAGAACAGCGTATGGATCTTGTTCGGACATCGGGTTGAGCACTCGAATTCAATCGCGATAATGCGCGATCCTTCCCCGAAAGCGAGTGGCTACTTTGCACATTTTCCGCACTTTGGCTCATGCCTGCTCCTCACCAAAGTGCCTAACAGGCTCTAGTCTAACGTCCGGCGGGCTGAAGCTTCGCGAGGAAATGGCGCAGCCCGACGGCGTGGAGTGCTCAGGCGGAGAGCGCGGCGACGAGGCGGAGGGCTTTGGGGCCGGGGAAAACGCCGGGCTCCATCTGGTTCATCACGTAGGCAAAGGCGAGGCCGGTGTCCGGGTCGGCGAAGGCGTGGCTGCCGCCCGCGCCGGGATGGCCGAAGGCGCGCGGCGACGGGCCGAAGTGCGCGCGCAGTTTCGCGCCATGCGCATCGAGCGGGTCGCGCATGAAGCCGGCGGAAAACGCGGTCTCGGCGAGCAGCACGCGGTCGGGGCCTTGGGTGAGCGTGGTCGTCATCCAGCCGAGCGTGGCGGGGGTGAAAAAGCGCCGCCCGCCGAGCGCGCCGCCGCCCGCGAGCAGCGCGTAGAATTTTGCCAGCCCGCGCGCGGTGCCAATGCCGCCGAACGCGCCGAACGAGGATGCGCGCGCCTCGGGTGCGTTCATCGAGGCGACGCTGTGCAGCCCGCGCGGGGAGGCAAAGGCGCGCGCGGTGAGCGAGCCCGGCGTGAGGAAGGCGGTGTAAAACGGGTCGCCTTTCGGCGGCGCGGTTTTGGCTGGAAAAATGGACGACGCCCCGGCCACGCGCTCCGGCGGCATGCCGATCCACACGTCGAGGCCGAGCGGCTCGGCAAAGTGCCTGCGCCAGTATTCGCGCAGCGTCACGTGGGTGAGGCGGCTGAGCACTTCATCCACGAGGTAGCCGAAGGTGCGCGGATGGTAGCCGTGCCCCGCGACCGGCGGCCAATTCGGAGCCTCCGCCGCCAGCGCCGCGGCCACCGCGGCGTGATCCTGTGCGTCCGCTGCGCGCGAGAGCGCCGCGAGCCCGGCCCGGTGCGAGAGCATTTCCGCGAGCGTCACGCGCTCCTTTCCCGCCTGTGCAAAGTCCGGCCACAGCTCCGCCACGCGCGTGTCCAGCGCCACGCCGCGCTCCTGGCACGCGTGCAGCAGACAGGCCGCGGCCAGCCCTTTCGTCGCCGACCAAAACAGCACTGGCGTCTCCGCCGTCCACGGCTCCGTCCTGGCGCGGTCGCAAAAACCGCCCGCGAGCGAAAGCACCTCGCGCCCCTCGCGCCACACGCAGACCGACGCGCCGAGTTCGCCGAACGCGGTGAAGTTTTCCTCGAAGAGTGCGGAGAGTTTTTCGAGCGGCATGCGGCGTGGCGGGAAGCGGCCAGCTTCCTCTGGAGCCTCGCGCCGCGCCAGCTTCCGCAAAAAATATCACGCCCCCGTTTTGTGCGGTTGCAAAGAAACCGCGGGCTGCTAAAGCAAGCGGCCCTATGTCCAACCAACCTCAGAATCCCCAGCAATCCTTGCAGCTCAAATACGAGAACTTCACCGCCCGTTACGCGAACCACGCGCTCGTCAGCGTCGGCGCGGAGGAGGTCTATATCGACTTCACTTCCGGCATCGTCGCGGATCGTCCGGGCGTGTCGATCATGCCCATCCACACACGCATCGCCATGACGCCCGCCGGCGTCGTCCGCCTCGCGCAGCTCCTCCAGCAGACCACCGCGAATTTCCAGGTCGTGCAGATCCCGCCGCCCTCCACGCCGCCCACGCCGGTCGAGCCCGCCGCCGTGACCGACAGCGGGAGCTAAGCGCCGGACAACTTCAACCCACCCGCCGGTCAGTGCGCGCGAGCGCCGCTGACCGGCGGGTTTTTTTGGGGGAAAGGGCGTGGTGTGTTGGCCCGGTGGCATGCCGTTCAGAGGGCAGGAAATCGGTCCCGACAGCGACCGATGCAGGGCCAAAGGCCCGACCCATGCCAGCCCAGGGCAACGCCCGGTAGTGGCTCCATTTGAAAAAGCGTGTCATCCCGAGCGGAGCGAAGGTGGAAAGGTGGGCGCAGCGGAGTCGAGGAACCTCGGCGGTTCGTTCCAGCGTCATACGTTAATGAACCGCCGGGGTCCCTCGACTGCGTTCCGTCCCGCCTGCGCCCGCACGGAACTCCGCTCGGGATGACAGGCTGTTTGCAAATTGAGCGACTATCGGTTTTCCGACGAGGTTTGCTGTCGTTCCGGCTCGCGGACTTTGCTACGCGGCGGGCGTCTCGATGCGGGGGAAAAGCGGGGTGGGCCGGCCGAGGGTGTGGCCGTCGGGGAGACCGCCCCAAGTGGCGTCGGCGAGGCGGAAGCGGGTCTCCTGTCCCTGCTCATTCATCTTCCAGTTGAGTTGGTCGAAAATGCCCTGCGCCGCCTTCGGCAGCACCGGGGAGATGAGGATGGCGATGATGCGGAGGGACTCGGCGAGGTGATAGAGGACAGCGTCGAGACGCTCTGCCTGCGCGGGATCTTTGGCGAGCTTCCAAGGGGCACTGGATTCAACAACCCCATTGGCATGGGAGGCTATGTCGCCCACCCGATCAATAGCCTCGCTAACAAGAAAGGATGACGAAGCTTCTCGAACCTCCCAGTCCTCAACAGGCGAGAAACCATCAAAGTGATCTTGATAGGCTTGGATGAACGGCTCGATCCAGTCGGCTAGAGGAAGTTTGGCGTCATTGACGGGTATCGAAAGTGTCTCGCGATTCGGCAGCTTTAATACGCCCCCCCGATACTTCCCCGCCATGCTCAGCGACCGGTTCAACAGGTTGCCGAGGCTGTTGGCGAGGTCGGTGTTATAGCGAATGACCAGGCGGCTTTCGTCGAAGTCGGCGTCTTTGCCGGTGGCGATGTCGCTCATCAAATAATAGCGCAGCGCCTCGGGGCCGTATTTGTCGGCGAGGGCGTCGGGGTCAATGACGTTGCCGAGGCTCTTGCTCATCTTCGCGCCGGAGATATTCCACCAGCCGTGGACGAGGAGGGTGGGCATCTCGTCGTCGGAGAAGCCGAGCGCTTTCAACATGACGGGCCAATAGACGCCGTGGGCGGGGATGAGGATGTCTTTGCCAATGACGTGGAGGGGCGGCCAGAGGGAAGAAAAGGCGAAAGGCGAAAGGCGAAGGGCGATGGCGTCAGCCGAATCGGCATGGCTCACCTCGCTCTCAATGCCATCGCCTTTCGCCTTTCGCCTTTCGCCTTTCCCCACATCATGGCCGGGGACGAAGCTGAGGTAGTTCACGAGCGCGTCGAACCAGACGTAGGTGACGAAGCCTGCGCCAAAGCTCTCGGGGAAGGGGATGCCCCACTTCAGCCGCGAGGCGGGGCGGGAGATGCAGAGGTCGCCCTCGAGTTTGTCCACGGCGTTGCGCAGTTCGGCGACGCGGAAGTCGGGGACGACGAACGGGTTTTTGTCGGCGCTGCGTTGGTCGATGAAGTCGAGGAGCCACTGCTTCGGGTCGCAGCCGGGGAGGCCGGTCGCGGGATCCTGCGTGAGGCGGAAGTAGAAGTTCTCCTCGTCGCGCTCCTCGACGAGGCCCCACTCCGGGCCGAACTGCCCGTCGGGGCCGCGCTCTTTGTCGGTGAGGAACTGCTCCTGCCGCACGCTGTAAAAGCCGCGCTGCGTCTTCTTGTAAAGCCACCGGCTCGCGCCCGTGGCGGGGTCTTGGTCGTCCCAGAGCCGCTGCAGATTGGCGCGCACGCATTCCTTGTGGAGCGGGTCGGTCGTCGCCGCCCACGCGCTGTATTGCACGTCGAGCTTGGCCCACAGCGCGGTGAATTTTTTCGTGATGTCATCCACGAACTGCTGCGGCTCGACGCCCATCTTTTCCGCGCTCTGCTGCACCTTCTGCCCGTGCTGATCGACGCCGGTGAGGTAGAAAACGTCCTCGCCTTTCAGCCGGTGGTAGCGGGCGAGGACATCGGCGAGCACCTTCTCGTAGGCGTGGCCGATGTGGGGCGCGCCGTTGGTGTAGTCGATGGCGGTGGTGATGAAGAAGGGTTTGGACATGGAAAGGGGTCAGGCAAGCGGCGGCGCAGCGCGGTGCGCGTGCCAGAAACGCAGCACTTCGACATGCTGCTGCGCTTCGTTGATCTCGTAAATGATGCGGTAGATTCCGAAGGCCAAAATTTCGCGGGCCTCGGGATGCTGGAGGCTCCGCATTGGCCGGCCGCGGCGCGCACGGATCGGCTCGCTCAGTTCTGCCCGCGCCGTACGCACGAGATCGCGTGAATATTTCTCAGCCCGCCAGCCTTCGCCGCGGGTAATCCAGAAATCGGCCAGTTCGTCCAAGTCCGCCCACGCATCGGCGGCGAAACTTACGCGGAACGCTGCTTCGCCCATTTCTTTTCCATCATCGCCTCCACTTCTTCGAGCGTGAAACTGCGCCCTTCGGCAATCGATTTTTTGGCCTGCGTAATAGCGAGGTCGAGTCGCGCTTCCTCGTAGAGTTCGCGCAGCCCTGGCGAGTCGTCGGGAAAACTTTCGACCCACTGGTGGATGGTTTCTTTCACGGACATGGCGCGGAAATTAGCATGCGGGCGGCGGGGCGGACAGGGCGAAAACTCACGCGCCCTTTTTGAGCTTGCCGCCCCAGCCGAGGATCTTCGCTTTCGCGCCGGCGGATTCGGCTTCGGGGATCATCCCGGCGCGGACGTAGAAAAGCGAAAGGCTGGACCAGGCGAGCTGGTCGTTGGGATTCAGCTCGACGCTTTTTTTCCCGACCTCGATGGCCTCGGGGTAGCGGCCGAGTTTCATCAGCGCCATGCCGAGGGCGTGCCAGGCGTCGAAAAAGTCGGGCGCGAGTTCCGTGCAGCGGGCGTATTTGGCGACCGCACTTTCGAGTTCGCCGAGCGCAAGGTCGCCGTTGGCGTCGTCGAAGAGGTCCTCGACTGCGGGCGGCGCGTCCATTTTTTCTCGCGGAGAAAAAGCGCCGGGCCTAGCTGCGGGTGGGCGTTTGGATGTGGGCCTCGGCGCGGCGGAGTTTCAGCCACTCGGAGAAAAGCACGGAGCGGGTGAGGCCGGCCATGCTGTTGGCGATCATGACTTTGTCGGTGGCAAATTTTGCGTCATCGGCGGGCACATGTTTG
>JAYVNN010000070.1:0-19324 GCA_043758435.1 Chthoniobacter sp. | reverse complement strand
GAGAATCGAGGGAAGCTGGCAGCTTCCCCTACAGCCCGCCACTGTTCGCGCGGAGTTTCGGTACATCCTTTTACTCTTCGCCTTCGTGCTCTGCGCCTGCTCGCGCACGCCCGCGGATTTGCAGATGCACGCGCGCGAGTGGCGCGTGTGGAATTTGCCGCCGGACGGCGCATCTCTGCCCACGCCGCGCAGCGTGGCAGTGGGCAATGACGGCGAAATCGCCACGCTCGACACCGCCGGGCGCGTGCTCATTTACGACGGCGATGGCGCGGTGAAACAGCAGTGGCAGGTGCTCGATGTGAGCGTGGGAAAACCCGAGGGCATAGTCGTTTTGCGCGACGGGCGCGTGGTCGTGTGCGACACGCATTATCATCGCGTGGTGTGGTTCGCCGCGGGCGGCGGGTGGCTGCAAAACATCGGCCAGCACGGGACGAAGGACGGCGAGTTCATCTACCCGGTTGGCATCTGCGCGGACGCGGCTGAGAATCTCTACGTGTGCGAATACGGCGGCAACGACCGCGTGCAGAAATTCACGCGCGAGGGAAAATGGCTCGCGAGCTTCGGCAGCTTCGGCACCGGGCCGGGGCAGTTTCAGCGCCCGTCGGGGCTGACTTGGAAAGACGGACGATTCTACGTCGCGGATGCGATCAACAATCGCATATTGATTTTTTCGGACGGCGGAAAATTCATCGGCTTGCTCGGCGAAGCGGGGAAGCCGCTCGCTTTCAATTTGCCCTACGCTATCGCCACTGGCGACGATGGCGCGCTCTACATCGTGGAATACGGCGCAGGCCGGCTTTCGCGCGTAAGTCCGGAGGGAAAGCTGCTTGGCCAGCTCGGCCACAGCGGGAGCGGCGAAGGCGAATTTGGCACGCCGTGGGGCCTGGCGGTGGACGCTCAAATGCGCATCCGCGTCGCCGATACGAAGAACCGGCGGATCGTCACGCTGCGGCTGTAGGGGAAGCTGGCAGCTTCCCCTACAGCCGCGCGCTAGGCGCGCAGTGCGGCGACGGCGGCTTCGAGCGAGGCGCAGTCGGTGATGGAGTGGCAGGGCGTGCCTTTGCGGATGCGGTTGAGGAGGCCGGCGAGGACGCCGCCGGGGCCGAGTTCGAGGAAGAGTTCGCAGCCGGCTTCGTCCACGAGATACTCGATGCTCTCGCTCCAGCGCACGGTGCCGGTGACCTGATCCTGCAAGGATTCGCGGATGGCACCGGGCTCGGAAACGGGCGCGGCATCGACGTTGCAGATGACGGGGAAACGCGGTGTGGCGAGCGCGATTTTTTGCAGCTCCTCGCCGAGTTGGAGGAAGGCGGAGTTCATCAGCCGCGAGTGGTAGGCACCGGCGACGTTGAGCGTTTTCGCGAGGCGGATGCCGTGCTCTTTGGCGAGCGAAACGGCGAGCGCGACCTTGGAGCTTTCGCCGGAGATGACGACCTGGCCGGGACTGTTGAGATTCGCCACGTCCACGTCGGTCTCGGCGGCGAGGGCGCGCACGGCGCTTTCATCCGCGCCGATCATCGCGGCCATGCCGCCGCTGTTTTGCTCGCAGGCTTCCTGCATAAATAGGCCGCGTTGGGCGACGAGGCGCAGGCCGGTTTCAAAGTCGAAAGTGCCCGCCGCGGCGTGCGCGGTGAACTCGCCGAGCGAGAGTCCGGCGGCGGCGTGGATGGGAAACTCGCCGATCTCCGCGCGCAGCGCGGCGAGGCAGGCGAGGCCGTGGACGAAGAGCGCGGGCTGACAGTTTTTGGTCTGCGTGAGTTCCTCATCGGGGCCGGTGAAGGCGATGGCGCTGAGCGGGCGCGCGAGGATTTCGTCGGCGCGGGAAAAGAGCGCGGCGGCGGCGGGATATTTGGCGGCGAGGTCCTGGCCCATGCCGACGGTTTGCGCGCCCTGACCGGCGAAGAGGATGGCGATGCGTTGGTCTTTCATAAACGGGGATTGTGGAGTGACGGGGATGGCGCGGAGGAGATGAACCGCAGATGACGCAGATGGCGCGGATGGGGAGGGATCTGTGCGGATGTCATCTTTTTGTAAAAACCATCTGCGAAATCTGCGTCATCTGTGGTGGCAAATACTCTGCGGTCATCCGAGTTGCGTTCCGAGAGAGATGAGGCGCGCGGCGCGGGTGGCTGCACGTTCGAGAAATTCCGCGCCGCGCTGCATGGCGACGTCGAGGGTCACAGGTTCGTCGATGATCGCGCAGGTGGCGTCGAAGAGGGCGTGGACGGCGGCGTTTTCGGCGACGGAGCCGGCGAGTGCGAGGACGGGTTTGCCGTGGCGGCGGGCGAGGGCGGCGACGCCCGCGGGGCCTTTGCCTTCGAGGGTCTGGCCGTCGATGCGGCCTTCGCCGGTGATGACGAGGTCGCTCGCGGCGATGCGCTCTTCGAGCCGCAGGGTTTCGGCCACGAGGTCGAAGCCGGAGCAGACTTTTGCGCCGCAAAAACTCAGCAGGCCGAAGGCGATGCCGCCGGCGGCGCCTGCGCCGGGAGTGTCGCGGAAATCGCAGCCGAGATCGGTGGCGACGCAGTCCGCGAGCGCGCACAGCCCGCCTTCGAGCGCGGCGATGTCCGCGGTGGTTGCGCCTTTTTGCGCAGCGAAAACGTGGGCGGTGCCGCGCGGGCCGAGCAGGGGATTTTGCACGTCGCAGGCAGCGATGATTTCGGGAAAGTCGATCGCGTTTCCCGATTGGATGCGGGTGAGGGCGATGAGTTTGCCGGGGATGAGTTCGAGTTCTTCGCCATCGCTGGTGAGGAATTCGTAGCCGAGCGCCGCGGCCATGCCGGTGCCGCCGTCGGTGGTGGCGCTGCCGCCAAGGCCGACGAGAATTTTCCGTGCGCCGCGCTCGGTGGCGTGGCGGATGAGCTGGCCGGTGCCGTAGGTCGTGGCGCGCAGCGGGGCGCGTTCGTCTTTGGTCAGCCGCCACAGCCCCGAGGCCTCGCTCATTTCGATGACCGCGAGCTTTTCCGCCTCGACCCAGATGTAGCGCGCCGCGACTTCGCGCCCGATGGGATCGAGCGCCCGCGTTTCCACCCACACGCCGCCGAGCGCCTGGCCGAGCGCCTCGGCGAAACCCTCGCCGCCATCCGCGATGGGCGCGGCGATGATCTCCGCATCGGGCCAGACCGCGCGCAGGCCGCGGGTGATCGCGGCGACGGCCGCGACCGCCGAGAGCGAGCCTTTGAATTTGTCCGGCGCGACGAGGATTTTCATGGCGAAAGGGGCGGGGAGTCTCGTCACGAACCGCGACGATGACAAGCGCCCCGCGCGACATCGTTTGACGCAGCGGCCCGAAGCCTGTATTGGGCTGCGTTCCATAACCGCCTTGAAAGTGGCTTGGGCAGAGGTTTTGCAGCCGAAACCGGTCTTTGATTTTCGCCCGTGGCGAATTTCGCCGGAACAGATTGAACGCACCGCCAGTCTGCCGCCTGTGCTTCCACGGTACGCCGCCGTTTCAAAAACCCACTCATGTCCATGACTCAAACAGAGCGCCAATCCAGCAGCTTTTCGCGCGCCGAATTCGACGGCTGGCTCACGCAGCGCCGCGCCGACGAAGGGCTCGCGCCAATCGACCCGGCGGGCGGAAGGCCGGTTTTCAAGTCGTGGCTGCGGGACCGGTGGGAGGACATCCGCGAGCTGCCGGAGGCGCAGGGGCTGGGGCTTTTTTGTGAAAGGGATGTGTCGATGATCGTGGCCGAGGTGGCTGAGCAGCAGATGATCGGCGGGCAGATTTGCGCGGTGAATGTGTTCGAGATTTTGCCGGTCAACCGGCCGAAACGCGCGGACGTTTTGACGGCGCGGTTGCGCCAGCTTTCCGCGGATGCGGGGCGGCGGGTGGCGGTCATCGCGGAGGAGATTCGCGCGCAGCTTCCGCGGATCGAGCAGGCGATTGCGGAGCATCGCGACCGGCTGCTGGAGAGCGACATTCGCGAGGAATGCGCGCGGCTCGAAGAGCCGCTGTCCGTGCGTCATTTCATCGACCGCGTGTCGCGGATGGTGCGCGAGCTTTCGCTGCGCGCGGCGAATCACCGCATGGCGGAAGGCATCGCGCTGCACCGCTTTCACGAGACGTTTCCCGGCGCGCGCGCCCGCCAGCGGGAGCTGCTGCTCATCGCCGGGCCGACGAATTCGGGGAAGACCTACGCGGCTTTCCAAAAGCTCGCGGCGGCGAAGTCGGGCGTCTATCTCGCGCCGCTGCGGCTGATGGCGGCGGAGTTCTGGGACCGCATGCGCGCCGCGGGTGTGCCGTGCTCGCTCAACACCGGCGAGGAGCGTTTTCCCGACCCGGATGCGCACCACATTTCCTCGACCATCGAGATGCTCGCGACCGATGCGGAGTACGATGTGGCGATCATCGACGAGGTGCAGATGATCGCCGACAAAGACCGTGGCTGGGCGTGGACGCAGGCCATCGTCGGCGTGAACGCGAAGCTCGTGATCTTCGTCGGCTCGCCGGATGCGGAAGCCGTGCTGCGCGAGATCGCGGCGCGTCTCGGGGAAACATTTTCCGTGCAGCGCACCGAGCGGCTCACGCCGCTGGAGGTCGCCGAGCATCCGCTTTCGTCCGACAAAAAACCGGAGGACGGCACTGCGTTCATTTCGTTTTCGCGGCGCGATGTGCTCGCGTGGAAACAGACGCTCGGCACTTCGGACTGCGCGGCGATTTACGGCGCGCTCGCGCCCGAGGTGCGGCGCGAGGAGGCGCGGCGTTTTGCCGCTGGCGAGGCCCGCGTGGTCTCGGCGACCGACGCCATCGGCATGGGGCTGAACCTCCCGGTGAAAACCATCGTCTTCACCACGCTCACGAAATGGGACGGCGAAAAAGAGATCACGCTCAGCGATTCCTCGATCCGCCAAATCGCCGGGCGCGCGGGCCGCTACGGAATGCACGAGACGGGCATCGTGACCGCGCTGAACCGCCGCGACCTCGCGCACATCCGCACGGCCATGGCCGCCGAGGCGGAGCCGCTCCCGGTCATCGCGCCCATCGCGCCGCACATGAAGATGCTCGATTTTCTCGCGCAGGAAACCGGCCGCAACGACCTGCCCTCGCTCCTCGACTGCTTCGCCGCGCTCCCCGGCGACACCGATCTTTTTTGCAAAGCGGACGTCTCTTCCATGCGCGATCTCGCCGGGCAAATCCGCGACTTCAGCCTGCCGCTGCCCGTGCAGTTCGCGCTCTGCGCCTGCCCCGTGGACACGCGCAGCGGCGAGCACATGCGCGTCTGGCGGCAGTGGGTCGCCGCCGTCGCCGAGGACTATCCCTCGCCCCTGCCCCGCGGCCAGCGCTACCCCGCCGACGGCAGCACCACCAACGCCACCGCGCTGCAAGGCGCCGAGACCCGTGTGCGCCTGCTCGCCGCCTACCGCTGGATGCACCACCGCATGCCCGACCTTTTCCCGGACATCGAGGACGCCCTCGCCGTCTCCTCGGACACCAATCAGTTCATCTCCAACTCGCTCCGCAAAAAAAGCGTCCGTCGCTGCCGCCGCTGCGGCCAGGGACTGCCTGACTTGCACAAGCATCCCATCTGCGAACCCTGCTTCGCGATGCGCTTTGAGCGAAACGACTGACGCGGACTCTGGTGGGATGGCGCGGTAAAAAACGCGCGGTTGACTTTGGTTTGGTTCCTTACTATCAATGGCGCATACTGTTCGCCAGCTTACCAAATATGCCCCTCCTCATGCTCAAAGACGTGCCGCGCTACGAGTGCCTGCTCAATGCCGCGGAACGCTACCCCACGCTCAATCCCAGCGCGTCCGCGGCTTTTCTTCACCTGCTGCGGACGGGCGATGCAGTCTTCGCCGCGGAGAGCGATTTCCTCGCCGGGCACGAGATCACGCAGGGGCGTTTCACGGTGCTCATGCTTTTGAACCGCTGCCATGATCAGCCCTCGACGCCCGCGGAGCTGGCGGACGCGGCGGGTGTGACGCGCGGGACGATGACCGGCCTCGTGGACACGCTGGAAAAAGACGGCCTCGTCACGCGGCAGAGCGACCCGCTGGATCGCCGCGCCGTGCCGGTGCAGCTTACTGCCGCGGGCCGCAAACTGATGGGCAAAATGCTGCCCGGCTATTTCGCCGCGGTCGCGGAAATCATGCAGCCGTTGAACGAGACGGAACGAAAACAACTGGTGCGTCTGCTCCAGAAAATCCAAGGCGGACTGCACGCCGACTCGCCTGCCGGAGAACTCACCGCCGCCGCGCACTAACTGCTTATTTCTTATGTTCAAACGAATGTCTCTCATGCTGGCCTTGGTGGTTGTGGCCGTCGCTATCATCGTCGGCCTGAAAATCCTCAACGTGCGCAAAGGCATGGCCATGGGCGCGAAATTCGCGCCGCCGCCGACCGCCGTGACGACCGTGAAAGTGAAGGCGCAAACGTGGCAGCCCGTGCTCAGCGCGGTGGGCTCGCTGAAGGCCGTGCATGGTGTGACTGTGAGCACCGACCTCGCGGGCATCGTCTCGCAGATCGCCTTTGAATCCGGCACCGCGGTGAAGAAAGGCGACCTGCTCGTGAAGCTAGACACGCAGCAGGAGGACGCGCAATTGCGCTCCGCTGAAGCGCGCTTGACGCTCGCGAAATCCGACATCGAGCGGAAGCGCGACCTCATCGCGAAAAAGGCCATCGCCGAGTCCGACCTCGACACCTCGCAGAGCCAGCTCACCCAGGCGCAGGCGTCGGTCGCGGAGATGAAAGCGCTCGTCGCGCGCAAGCAGTTGACCGCGCCGTTCGACGGACTCGCGGGCATCCGGCAGGTGAATCTCGGGCAGTATCTGAATCCCGGCGCGGCCATCGCGCCGCTCCAGTCGCTCGATCCGATCTACGTCGAGTTTTCCGTCCCGCAGCAGCAGTTCGACAAGCTCGCCGTCGGCAAAAAACTGCGCCTCGGGGTGAGCGGACTGGGCGGCGAAAAATTCGACGCCGAGATCACCGCGATTGATTCGCTGGTCGATCCCAACACGCGCAACGTCCTCGTCCAGGGCACGGTGAAAAATCCCGACGGCAAGCTGCGTCCCGGCATGTTTGCCGATGTCGAAGTCCTGCTTCCCGACGAAGAGGGCGTGCTGGCCATTCCCTCGTCCGCCATTTCCTACGCGCCCTACGGCGACTCGGTCTATGTGGTGCGCGAAAAGGCGGGGCCGGACGGCAAGACGGTGACGGAAGTGGAGCAGCAGTTCGTGCAACTCGGGCCCAAGCGCGGCGACCAGGTCGCGGTGCTGAAAGGTTTGAAAGACGGCGATGAAGTCGTCTCCGCCGGCGTCTTCCGCCTGCGCCCTGGCGTGCCCGTGCAGGTGGACAACCGCGTGCAGCCCGGCAACGACCCGAACCCCAAGCCCGCCAATACCTGAGCGGCGCGCGGCAGAAACGCACCTTATGAAATTCACCGATTTTTTCATCCGGCGGCCCGTGTTTGCGAGCGTCGTGAGCCTCATTATTCTGCTCGCCGGTTTGCAGTCCGTACGCTCGCTGAATGTGCGGCAGTATCCGCGCAGCGACATCGCCGTGGTGAACGTGAAAACGCGCTACATCGGCGCAAATGCCGACCTCGTGCGCGGCTTCGTCACCACGCCGCTGGAGCGCGTCATCGCGAGCGCCGACGGCATTGATTACATCGACTCCAGCAGTTCGCAGGGTCTGAGCATCATCACCGTCCACCTCAAGCTGAACTTTGACACCACCGCCGCGCTCACCCAGGTGCAGGCCAAAGTCGCGCAGGTGCGCAACGACCTGCCGCCCGAGGCCGAGGCGCCGATCATCGAGCTGACGCTGAGCGACACGCAGTTCGCGCAGATGTATATCTCGTTTTCCTCGCCCGACCTTTCCCCAAATCAAATCACCGACTACCTCACCCGCGTCGTCCAGCCAAAGCTGACCGCGGTCAGCGGCGTGCAAAAGGCCGACATCCTTGGCGCGCGCACCTTTGCCATGCGCATCTGGCTGAAACCCGACCGCATGGCCGCGCTCAATATTTCCGCCACGCAGGTGCGGCAGGCGCTCGCGGCGAACAACTACCTTTCCGCCGTCGGCCAGACCAAAGGCTCGATGACCACGATCAACCTCATCGCCAACACCGACCTGCGAAACGCCGACGAATTTCGCGAGCTGGTCCTGCGCGAGCAAGGCGGCGCCATCATCCGCGTGAAAGACATCGCCGAGGTGGAACTCGGCGCGGAGGACTACAACACCGACGTGCGCTTCAGCGGCCTGCGCGCGACTTTCATGGGCATCTGGGTGCTGCCCACCGCGAACTCACTCGACGTTATCAAAGCCGTGCGCGCCGAGCTGCCCGAGATCGAGCGACAGCTTCCCGCGGGCATGAAACTCGGCGTGCCCTACGACGCCACGCTCTACATCCAGGACGCGCTCCGCGAGGTCATGCACACCCTCCTTGAGACGCTCGCCATCGTCGTCGTGGTCATCTTTCTTTTCCTCGGCTCGTGGCGCTCGGTGCTCATCCCGGTCGTGGCGATTCCCATTTCGCTCATCGGTGCGGCGTTTCTCATGCTCGCGTTTGGCTTCACGCTAAACCTGCTCACGCTCCTCGCCATCGTGCTCTCGGTCGGCCTCGTGGTGGACGACGCCATCGTCGTGGTGGAAAACGTCGAGCGCCATCTGCACGCGGGGCTGAAGCCGTTGCAGGCGGCGATCAAAGGCGCGCGCGAACTCGTCGGCCCGATCATCGCCATGACCGTCACGCTCGCGGCGGTCTATGCGCCCATCGGCATTCAGGGCGGCCTGACTGGCACGCTCTTCCGCGAATTCGCGTTCACCCTCGCCGGCGCGGTCGTGGTCTCCGGCGTGGTTGCGCTCACGCTTTCGCCGATGATGTCCTCGAAACTCCTGCGCGCCGGCGACTCGCACAAAGGCTTCGCCGGCTGGGTCAACCGCCGCTTCGACGCGCTCCGCAACCGCTACATGAGCACGCTCACCGGCACGCTCCGCTGGCGGCCTGTCACCCTCACGCTCGCGGCGATCATCATCCTGCTCGGCGTCCCGTTTTTCATCATGACGCCGAGCGAACTCGCGCCGAAGGAAGACCAGGGCGTGATCCTCGGCATCGTCCAGGCCTCGCCGAATTCGACCATCGAGCAGACCTCGCTCTACACGGAAAAAGTGAACGATGTCTTCATGTCCTTCCCCGAGACGAAGCACACCTTCCAGCTCACCGAACCCTTCGGCGGGTTCTCCGGCATGGGCCTGAAACCGTGGAGCGAGCGGAAGCGCAGCGCCGAGGAAATGATGCCCGAGGCCTTTGGCAAACTCGGTGCCGTCGCCGGTGTCCGCGTCATCGCCACCACGCCCGCGCCGCTGCCCGGCGGCGGACAGTTTCCCGTGGAGTTCGTCATCGCCTCCACCGCCGAGCCCATCGAACTGCTCGACATCGCCAACAAGCTCGTCGAGGCGGCCATGAAAAGCGGCATCTTCATGTTTGCCGACAGCGATTTGAAATACGACATGCCGCAGGCCGAGGTCGTCTTTGACCGCGACAAGGTCGCCTCGCTCGGTGTCAATCTCGGCCAGGTCGGCGCGGATCTCGGCACCATGCTCGGCGGCAATTTTGTCAACCGTTTCAGCATTCAGGGCCGCAGCTACAAAGTCATCCCGCAGGTGCGCCGCACCGAGCGGCTGAACCCCGGGCAGCTCAAGGATTTTTACGTCACCGGGCCCGGCGGAAAGCTCGTGCAGCTCTCGACTTTCGCGGGCCTCAAAGAGTCCACCGAGCCGCGGCAGTTGAACCGTTTCCAGCAGCTCAACTCCGCGAAAATCCAGGGCGCGGTGCCACCGCACATCACCCTCGATCAGGCGCTCAAAGTCCTCGAAACCGAGGCCGCGAAAATCCTGCCGAAAGGCTACTCCATCGACTACGCCGGCGAAGCCCGCCAGCTCCGCAAGGAGGGCAACAAACTCAGCACCACGCTCGTCCTTTCGCTCATCCTCATTTTCCTCGTCCTCGCCGCGCAGTTCGAGAGCTTCCGCGATCCGCTCGTCATCCTGCTCGGCTCCGTGCCGCTCGCGCTTTCCGGCTCGCTGCTCTTCAGCTTCCTCGGCTTCACCTCGCTGAATATCTACAGCCAGGTCGGCCTCATCACGCTCGTCGGCCTCGTGTCGAAAAACGGCATCCTCATCGTCGAGTTCGCCAACCATTTGCAGGAGTCCGGCACCGCGAAACTCGAGGCCGTCATCGAAGCCGCCGGCACCCGCCTGCGCCCGATTTTGATGACCTCCGTCGCCACGGTCGCCGGGCATTTTCCGCTCGTCCTCGCCAGCGGCCCCGGCGCCGGCGCGCGCAACAGTATCGGCGTCATGCTCGTCTCCGGGATGATTATCGGCACCATCTTCACGCTCTTCGTCCTGCCCGCCATCTACATGCTCATCGCCCGCGACCGCCGCGGCGGAAACGCGGACGCGGAAACCGAAAAGCTCATCCGCGAAGTGGAGATGGAATCCGTCGAAGCGTAACGCGCGCGCCCCGCGCCGCGCCGCTGTAGGGGAAGCTGCCAGCTTCCCCTACAGCGGCGGCGCGGCCTTCATCAGCGCGCGCAATTTTTCCGGCAACGGAATCTGAAAATGCAGAGGCGCACCCGTGAATGGATGCTGCAACCGCAGTTCCGCCGCATGCAGCGCCAGCCGCCGCGCGGGATCAGTTTTCGCGCCGTATTTGTCATCGCCGACGATGGGATGGCCCGCTTCGGAGAGCTGCACCCGAAGCTGGTTTTTCCGTCCCGTATCGAGCGTCAGTTCCAGCAGCGCCATCCGCACCCCCGTGCGCAAAGTGCGGTAGTGTGTGATCGCGATTTTCGCATCCGGCCGATCCGGGTCCGTGCTGTGGACTTGCAGCGTGTCGCTTTCCACCAGCGCACTCCGCAGCGTGCCCTCCGCGCGCGCCGGGATGCCTTCCACGATCGCGAGATACTTCTTCGTCACCGCCTTCCAATCCTCCTGCAGCGTCCGCTGCGCCGATTCCGTGCGCGCAAAAATCAGCAGCCCCGAGGTCTCGCGATCCAGCCGATGCACGATGAAAACCCGCGCATCCCGCATCGGCGCACGCTCGCGGACGTAGGCGCTGAGGAAGGCGTAAGCCGTGCGCGCCTTCTCGCTTTCCGTCGCCATCGTCAGCAGCCCCGCGGGCTTGTTCACGATGAAGATGGCGTCGTCCTCATGCACGATCTCCAGTCCGCCCGGCAGCACCGTGCCAGCGGGCGTGTGCTTGCCAAAACTCACGCGCACCTGAGTGCCCGCGGCGAGCGGCGTGTCATGCGCCGGCGCGGCCACGCCCGGCACCGCGACCGCCTTGAAGCGCAGCAAATTCTTTGCGTCCTTCCGCGAGATGCCGCCCGGCAGCGCGAGCAGAAATGGCAGCAGCGTACTCGGCTCTGCGACGGTGAAGATTTTTTCCTTATGCACGCCGGGAGATTACGCGCCGCGCGCCTGTAGGGGAAGCTGCCAGCTTCCCCTACAGGCGCGCGAGTTTCCGCCATTGCAGCTTTCGCCCCGCAAACCGCATCATCCGTGCATGGACGCAACCACCTACAAAATCATCCACCTCATCGGCATCTCCGCGCTCGCCCTCGGCGTCGGCGGCATGCTGGCCGGCAGCAGCAACCGCAAACCTTTCGCCATCCTGCAAGGCATCGCGCTGCTCGTCATGCTCGTCTCGGGCTTCGGCATGGTGGCGAAAATGAACCTCGGCTTCCCGCATTTCGCCATCGTGAAAACCGTGCTGTGGGTGGTCATCGGCGCGCTGCCGATGATCTTCCGCCGGCTGAAACCGCCGCTCGCCGTGGCCCTGCTCATCTCCCTCACGCTCGTCGGCATCATGGCCTGGCTCGGTGTGATGAAGCCCGCGCTTTGGTAACGCAATTGTCACAAAGAAAGCCCGGTTATTTTCTAACGGATTCCACCGCCGCCGGTCTTATCCAAAGTATTTGAAAGATTGTTCTGGGGGGAACAGCGGGGTCGGTCGGCCATTCGGCCGCCGGCCCCGTATTTCATTTTACGGGAGCACTTTCGTCTCGCGCAGGATCGTGCGGATGGCGCGCTTTTCTGCGGTGGGGATGTAGGCAAAATCGGGCGCTCCGTTTTCCTCGCGCAGAGCGGCGGTGAGGTCGGCGAGGACGAGGGTTTTGAACTCCGCCGGCAGTGCGGTGAAACTCGCGGCGTGGATCATGTAGCTGCAGCGGTAACGCAGCAGGTGGGTGTGCAAATCGAGATCGCGCAGCGAGGCGCCGTCCGCAGTGGCGATGCGGCGGGCTTGGAAATCGCGAAGGTAATCGGCATCGGGCTGCACGCCGCCAGAGGGGAGCGCGGCTTCACCTGCGAAAAGGAGATAGCGGGTGAGCTGGCGCGCGAGGTCGTCGAGCGTCGCGCGGTCCTCGGTGCGGATGGTGCCGTGGCCGGCGTCGAGGGCGTCGCGGGTGCGATAGACGGCGAGGGTGACGAGATTGTGAAAGCCGAGCTGATGCTCGTGGATGAGGTGCGGGAGCAGGTCGCTCGTGCGCGCGGGATAGTTCGCCCAGTTGAAAAGCGAGCCGGGTGCATCGGGCAGCCGGCGGTAGCCGCCGGGCGCGGCTTCGCCCATGAGATTGCCGAGGTGTTCGCCATGCTCGTGCGCGCCGGTGACATGCCAGCCACCGAGCCGCAGATTGAGCGGAATGGTGTGGCCGACCTGCTCGCGGCGGAAGCCATCGAGCGTCGCGCCGGTGCCGGTGCAGATCACGGATTCCGCGACGAGGCCCGGCACCTGCCGGCTGGTGCGGCCAGCATGGCAGTTCATGCAGCGCTCCGAGCGCGTGACCTCGGGCCGGCCATTTTGCACCGGACGAAAAATGCGAAACACCGGGCCGAGGTCGGGATCGATGGCCGCGACCTCGAAGCGCCCGCCGGGCACGTAGCCGACATAAACCTCGTCGTTGAAATACAGCGCCCGCGGATTTGCCGGACGGATCAGCCCGCCTTGAAAACTTGTCGCCGAATAGACGAGAAGCTGCGAACTCACCGGCACGTCGAGCGCCGCGAGCAGGCTCACGAGCTGCGCCTTGTCGCTGCCCGCGTCGAGCTGGACTTCGCCGCCGCCGAGGCGTGTGAGGAACCGCGAAAAAGCATCGCGCGGCTCGCGCGAGTAGTAGTTGTGCGGCGCTTCGTTGAAGCGGTGATGCACAGCTTCCTCGGCCCGCACCGCACCGGTCGCGAGCACCACGCCGAGCAGAATCAGGCGCGCTTTTTCCAAGACGAATCCGAAGGTTGGCATCGCAATTTACGCGGCAAAAAAAAGCGGGCTGCCACAGCCTTCGCAGCCGTGGCAGCCCGCGCGAATTTCTATCGGGCGCAACTTACTTTTCCGTCGCTTCCTTGGCCTCCAGCCAGCCGCTGATGCCGGCGGTGAGGTGCTTCACATTGGTGTAGCCGAGCTTGGTCGCGGCATTGGCCGCGGCGGTGTAGGCGTGGCACGCGGGGCTGCCGCAGTAGGCCACGACGAGCGCGTCCTTGTCCTTGGGCAGCGCGGCGGCGAGGTCGCCTTTCACGGCGGCGAAATCGACGGCCGTGGGCACATGCCCGGCCTTGTAGGAGTCGGTGCCGTTGACGTCGATGACGACGACCTTTTTCTCGGCGATGGCCTTCTTCAACTCCGCGATGCTGATGTCAGGAAAATCGCCCGCGAAAAGCGCGACGGTGGACAGCGACAGGGCGCAGAGGGTGGTGAGCAGTTTTTTCATGGTAGGGTTTGTGGATGGTTTGGTTTTGTTTGGATTGGTGCCATGCGGCATTCGCCGAGCATCGCATCAAGATTCACTAACCGCTGGGAAGATTTTTTGTTGCCGGATTTTTCGCCGGCCTACTCCACGACCATGAGACCGTTCATGATCTGCCAGTGGCCGGGGAAGCTGCAGAGATACGGGTATTCGCCGGGCACGGCGGGCGCGTTGAAATGGATCGTGAACGCTTTTCCCGGCTCGATGATGTCGGTGAAAAAAAGCACGTCGCCGCCGGGCGGGAGGTAGCGTTTTGCGCCGCCGTCGGGCTGCGCGGCCATGCGGTTAGCGCCGTCGCCGACCTTGGCGAGCGTGCCAGATTTCGCGATGGCGAGGTTGTGCGGCATCGAGTCGGGATTCGCCAGCGTGAGCGAAATGCGCTCGCCCGCTTTCACGACGAAACGCTTCGTGGCAAAGGTCAGCCCGCTCGCCGTCTCGATGCGCACGGCGCGGCCCGGCTCGCCTTTCACCCACGGATTCGGCTCGGCGGGCGCGACCGTGGGCGGCATCGCGACGGATGTTTCTTTCGCGATGGCGCGATAGCCGGGGAAGTCCGTGAATGCCGCGCCGAGCCGGTGCGGCGTGGCGAAAAGATCGAGCGGCTGCGCGCCGATGCGCAGGTGCAGATGGAGCTGGTTCACGGGCTGGAGCTGTGGGATTTCCACGAAAAGCGTACGCCCGTCGGCGAGCAGGTGGGCGCTGGTGATTTCCAGCGGGTCGTGTCCCGGCGTGCCCGGCCAGCGCGTGGAAAATTCCGGCGAGCCGTAGTCCGCGGCGTAGCGGTAATTCCACGCCTGCGCGAAATGGCCGCGCGCATTTTCCACGAACGCGCGGTCCAGCGGCTGCGGAAAGCGCACGAGCACACCGTTGTCGCGTGCGTGGAATTCCACGGGCAATTGCGTCGGCGCACCCGTCCAGCGCAGGCGCTGAAAGCAGCCGTCGTCGGGCGTGTAGCTGCCCCAGCCCTGGCAGCCGCTGACGTAAAGCTGGCCGTCCTGCGGGCTGAACCGCCCGCGATGCGCGCCGCTGCGAAACTCGCCCGGCACCTGCGCCGCCGCCGCCTGCCACACACCGTCCACTTTTTCCGGCAGGAGCAGCAAGGTCGAGCCCGTGCCCCACGACAGGCTCAACAGCGCGCCGCGCGGCACGCCCCAGCGGTCGCTGTCCACGAAGCATTGGCCACCCGTCGAGTTATCCACGCCGCGCGGAAAATAAATCAGCGGCGGTGTGGTCGGCGCGTCGCTGCGCGGCCCGCCGTAGCCGAAATAAACTCCGCTCCCGCCGGGCGGCACGAGGCACACCTGCGAGGCTGGCGTCCAGTTTCCTTCCTGGCAGGAAGTGGTCAGCGTGCCGTCCGCCGCGAGGCCCAGCCCGTTCGCATTGCGAAAGCCCGTGGCGATCACATCCGCGCGCTGTCCGTCGGCGGAGATCCGCATCAGTCCTTGATTCGCGGACACCGTGTAGAAATTGCCTCCGCTGTCGCGCTGCAAGCCGGCGATGTAATCGTGCCCGCCGGGCGAACTCGCGTAGGCGTTAGAAAAGCACTCGTAAAAGTCCGTCTCACCGTCGCCGTTCAAGTCGTGCAACCGCGTGATCTGATCGCGCCCGAGCACATGGATCACGCCGTCCACCACGCGCAATCCGAGTGGCTGATTGAGTCCCGTGGCGATGCGCCGCCAGCGCAGATGCTCTAGCTTTTCATCCAGCCCGCCGACCGTCCACACCTCGCCCATGATGGTGCAAATCACGCCGTCGCCATTCGGCAGAAAATCGTGGTCGCCCACGAAGAAAAGCGACTTCCACGGATTCGCGAACGGCAGCGTGATCGTGTCCACCGCGAACGGCGCGGTGGTGCCGCGCACGCCTTTTGTCTCCACGGTCTGTGGCCACTGCGCCGGCCCGCCTTTGCACAAATCCGCGAGCGGATGCGTGGCTGATGGCGCGACGGTGCGCGTGAATTTCTCCGCCTCCACCCACGGCGCATCCAGCATCTCCACGCCGCTGAGCGCGTAGCTGAAAATCACCCGCCGCCCGTGGCGATAGTAGCCGTGATAGACAAACGCGCCCGCCGCCGCTGCGCGCGCGGCATTCGGCAGCACCTCGCCCTCGACCGTCACGCCCTGCCCGATGCCGTGGCGAAACGCGTCGTATTTTACAAACCCGCCCGTCCACACCAGCGGCACCGTGAGCGTCTGCGGATCGAAGCAGCACGCCATCTCGCTGCTGTCGCCGAGCCGCACACACACGCCTTTCGCAATCGTCTTTTCACCACCGCGCACCACGCCGCTGGCGATGGTGCCGAGGTCGGTTTCATTCCACCGATTGTCGCGCCACACCGCTTCGTTCTGATTTCCCCAGTGGCCGAATTTTCCCGCGTCGAGCCCCGGATACTGCATGAGCAGCGCGGGCCGCTGCGGCTGCGCGAGCGCCCACTCGGCCTGCTTCGCATAGAAATCGAAAATGCGGTCGCGGTTCACGGGTTCATTCCACGCGGGCCAGAATTCCGGCTGGAGCGGCGCGCGCTCGAAGGGAAACTCCGCGGGCTTCGGCGGCGGCACGAGGTGCGCGGCGTGCGGATTCACCTCCGCGGTCTGGGCGAGCGCGGCGAACGGAAAGGCGAGGAGGATCGTCAATGGGAGGTTCATAAAAATTGGCTGGGCGCGAATCGCGTTGCTGTAGGGGAAGCTGGCAGCTTTCCCTACAGCACCGCGCGAATCTCCCGCTCGCGCTCGCGATGGGTCGTTTCATCGAGCACGTCGGTGGCGGAAATTTCCGCCGGCAATTCCGGCAGCGTGATCCACGAGCGGCAACCGCCATAGCGCGGCGAATCGGGAAAGACGAACGGCTCCGCCAGTCGCGCCACGCGGACGAAGGCGAGGCTCACACCCGGCTTTTCGTCCTGGCGAAAGCGCTTCTCCACTTCCGCTTCCTGCCACAAATGGAACGGCGCGAGCGCGCGCGCCTTTTCCCAGTCGGTCACGTCTTCCGTCCACTCCACGCGCACGCGGAAAAGAATCTCGTGCTGCCCATCCGCGCGCGCTGCGGGCAGCGGCGTGGTCGGTGGGAGCTTGAGCTTCGCGACCTGCTCGTGAAAGAGCGTGGGGAAAAGCAGGAAGTCCCCGTGCTGAAACCGGAAGCCCGCGCGCCCCTCGGCGATGCCGCCTTTGCGCAGGATAATGCTCTGCGCCCCACGCCCGAGCGCGTCGCAGATGAGGGTCCATTCTTTGAAGCCAAACATGGACGGAAGGATGGATGATGAAGGATGGGGGATGAAGGCTTTTCGCTTCCGCCTTCCGCCTTCCGCCTTCATCCTTTCCGCCCATGCCCTACCACATCGACCTGCACTGCCATTCGTGGTTTTCCGGCGATGGTGTGAGCTCGCCGGAGGCGTTGCTCGCGAGCGCGCGGGCGAAGGGGCTGCATGGGTTTGCGCTGACGGATCACAATACGTGCGACGGCTACCGGCATTTGGTGGACGCAGGGCTGGCGCGCGAGGACGGGCAGCCGGTGGACGGGTTTCTCATCATCCCCGGCGTAGAGATTACGACGGCGGAGGGGCATCTGCTCTGCCTCGGGGTGGTGCTGCCGAATGGGCTGAAAGGCACGCCAGCGGCGGAGATTTGCCGGATGGTGCATGGACTGGGCGGGCTGGCGATTCCGCCGCATCCGTACGATCTTTTCCGCGCAGGAATTCGAGAGGCGGTGCTGGAGACTTTGGAAATCGACGGGCTGGAGGTGTTCAACGCGGCCACGACTTTGAAACGCTACAACCGGCAGGCGTTTGAGTACGCCACGAAAAAAAAGCTGCCGATGACCGCGGGAAGCGACGCGCACCATGAGGCGGCGATCGGGACGGCGTACACGATTTTTCCTACGGAGGACTTTTCCGTGCGCGGCATTCTCGGGCAGATCGCGAAAGGCACGGAGCTGAACCAGCGCTACCTCAGCCCGCGCGACAAGCTGCGGAAGACTCTAAACAACTGGCTGCGCCTCCGGCGGAAGCGGAAGCGCGAGCCAGAGTCTTAAGGTACCGGCGGCACGGGCGGCGGGGCGACTTCCTCAAGCGTGCAGGTAATCATCGCAGGCGCACCGTGGAGGTAGCGGCCGGGGCCGTAGAGGCGGGCCTCGATGGTGTGGGAGCGGCCATTGCGGACGTAGCTCTCGAAGGCGTAGGTGAAGGCGTGGCGGCCATCGCCCATGCCGCGCTCGAGGAGGTCGGCGCGGAATTGGTCGGCGCGCACGCGGGTGACCCAGGCGTAGTCCACGTAGATGTCCACCTGGAGCGCCTCGCCGGGTTTCGTACGATCCCAGGCGACGCCGGTGATGGTGTGGCAGTCGCAGGTGTCCACGGTCTCTTCGCGGCGCGGGGCGATGCGCGGCGTGAGGTGGCCGTTGAAAAGCATGATGCCGAAAGCGAAGGCGTGAAAGGTGACGACGATATTCACCGCGCGCCACACGGGGCCGCTGCCCCAGAGGCGGGCGGTTTTATTCCAGCGGGAAAACCAGTCGTAACCGCAGAGCAGCGCGGCGTGGTAGGCACCGTAGAGGATGTAGCGCAGTTCGAGCCCGTGCCACAGGCCCATGAGACCGAAGGTGAGGCAGAGCGCGGCGTAGTTCGCGGTGTGTTTGCCGGCGAACCATTTGCCTTTCACCGCCGCGAGGAGGAAGCGCATGTGGACGTGATCGCGGAACCACGCGGAGAGGCTGATGTGCCAGCGCGTCCAGAATTCGCGGATGTTTTGCGAGAGAAAGGGCAGGTTGAAATTCTCCGGCGTGCGGATGCCAAACATCCGCCCGAAGCCGATGGAGAAGGCGCTGTAGCCGGCGAAATCGAAGAACAAATAAAACGTCTCCGCGTACATCAGGCTCAATTTGGCGAGCGGGCCGGAGATTTTCGTGGCCGGGCCGACCCAGTGCGCGTGGATGAGCGCGGCGATGATGAATTTGTAGAGGAACCCGCGGAAGATGCGTGAAATCGCAAAGTCGAAATCGTCGAGAAACTCTGCGCGGGTGCGGGTCTTCAGCCAGTCCTGGCCAAAGCGGCGGTAGCGGTCGATGGGGCCGGAGGAGACGGCGGGGAAGAAAAAGAGGAACGCGAAATACTGCGTGGGCGGGAGCGTTTTCACCACGCCGTCGTGGATGCTGAAGACGACATCGAGCGCGCGGAAGGTGACGTAGGAAATGCCGAGAAAGCCGAACGCGGTCTCGGCGGTGAGGAAGGGGAGCACCTTGGCGACGACGAGCGGGAGCAGCGTGAGCGCGAGCGCGGCGTAGAAAGTGGCGCGTGTTTTCCAGCGGAGAAAGGCGCGCGCGACCACGCCCTCGAAAACCGCATAGCCGAGGACGATCCAAATCTCGCGCAGCTCCACGCCGGGGCGGACGAGGAGGTCGTTGCTGAATTGCAGGCCGAGGACGCCGAGGGTGACGAGCAGCGTCCACCAGCGCCCGGCGCGGCCGATGAGACCGAGGAGGATGGTCGGGATGACCGCGTAGAGCAGCAGGCCGAAGAAGGGGAAATCACCGAAGGGGATCATGCGAAGTAGGGCTGGCTTCCAGCCTGCCGTAGTCCGGC
>JAYVNN010000069.1:0-6675 GCA_043758435.1 Chthoniobacter sp. | reverse complement strand
AGTTCTCCACGTTCTTCCAGAGTGAGAATCAAGTCATTGGTGAGCACCCACAGAAGCTATCTTATTCCGTGGCCGTTATCTATGTTCCGTTTCACTAGAGGGTTTTACGAAGTTCTGCAGCCAACCTGATCCAGAGATCACTGTGCCTATCTTCATGAGTGAATTCCTCCGCTGGCTCCTTGCGCAAATTCGAGATGAAGCTAAGCGCGGAGAAACGCCAACGGCAGTCCGACTGTGGCATTCGTTACCCTTCTTCACGAAGTATCTTGGAGATGGGGTGCTCGTGCTTTGGCGCACTCGAGACAACCGGGACAATTTAGAGAGCAACCTGCTTAACCTCGTTAGTTCGAGTTTTGCGATTTGCAGACGATATGAAAAGTTCCTCCGCCAAATCAATAAGACGGTGGGATATGCACCAACCGCGCTGCGCTGCGGCGTTGCACGAGGAACCGTATGCTCAGTCGGCTCAATTAATTCGGATCGGGATTATGTCGGTCCGTGCATTAATATGGCCGCTCGTCTTCAGAAACTTCCAGGGGTAAAGTTCGCCTTCAATTTACGCGGTTTCGTTGAATCTAAGAAGTGGCCAAGGGTGTTTAGCGAAGGGATTGTTCTTAAAAAGATCTCGATCCGGGGAATTGGCTACGATGAGTTAGTTGGCGTGCGGCAGGAGGAATTTGATACCATGACTGCTGACCAAAAAGCTGGCTACATCGACCCCTAGAATAGAATTCCTCCCTCGTTGCCAAGCTCCAGCTTGGCAACGCACTTGTCCCTGAAGCTCCGCTTCGTTAACCTCCCGCCCACCATGCGCAGCCGCTACCTGGTTCACGCCCCCGACCTCGCCCACTTCGTCACCGCCACCATCGTCGAGTGGCTGCCCATCTTCACCTCCGCCGCCTGCTGCGACATCCTCGTCCGCTCCCTCGCCTATTGCCGCGAGCACAAGGCGCTCAAAATCTACGCCTGGGTCATCCTCGACAACCACTTCCACGCCATCCTCACCGCGCCCGATCTTTCCGCCACCCTGCGCGATTTCAAGAGCTATACCGCACGGCAGTTACTCACCCAGTTGCAGACCGAACGCCGCGACTGGTTGCTCAACCAGCTCCGCTACTACCGCGCCGCGCATAAGCCCAATGAGTATCAGCTCTGGCAGGAAGGCTCCCATCCGCAGGCCATTCCGAGCGATGAGATAATGCGGCAAAAGCTGGACTACCTGCATAACAATCCGGTCAAGCGTGGATGGGTCGCCCCGCCGGAGCACTGGCGCTATTCCTCCGCGCATGAGTGGTTGGACGGGGCGCAGGCGGTGCTGAAGTGCGATGCGTGGCAGTAAGTCCGCGCGCCGGCGAAGCGGAGCTTCGGGGACAAGTGCGTCACCAAGCTGGAGCTTGGTGACGAGGATACACAGTCAACGGCGGACGCGGTAGCGGAGGAAACATTCGCCGCTGATGACTTCCATTTTTTTGAGCGTGAGTGGGATGGAGGCGGGGAGAAACTCGCCGGCGAGACCGGTGAGGGTGGGGGCTTTTTCGCCGCCAAAGATGCGAGGGCAGAGGGTGGTGTGGAGTTCATCGACGAGGCCGGCGGTGAGGAGGGCGCGGAGGATTTGGGGGCCGCCTTCGCAGACGAGGCGGCGCACGGCGTAGTCGGTGCGGAGGGTGGCAAGCATGGCGGGGAGATTCACGGAGGGGCTGTCGTGGAGCCAGATGTCGGCTTTTTCCGCGAGGGCGGCGCGGGTGCGGGCGGGCATGCGGGTGGTGGCGAAGATGATGATGGGGGAGAAGGTTTTCGCGAAGATGGGGAGCGCGGGGTCGATGCGGCCGGAGTTCGTGAGGAGGACGCGGAGCGGGTAGGCGGGCTGGCCGCGGGCGGTGCGGGCGGTGCGGAGAGCGGGGTCGGGGAGGCCCATGCTCATGCGGTCGGTGGCGATGGTTTTCGCGGAGACGAGGACGGCGTCGCAGGCGGCGCGGATTTCGAGGAGGCCGTGCTTGTCCTTTTTCGAGGAGAAATCCGAAGGCGTGCCGCGGCGGGTGGAGACGCGGGCGTCCCAGGTCAGGGCGAAATTCGCGGTCACGAAGGGGCGCGGGAGTCTGGGCATCAGCGCTTTTTTTTGGCGGCGGTTTCGAGGGCGATTTCCTGCTCGGCGACGGTGTGTTCGAGGGTGGAAACTTCGGTGCGCATCTCGCGCATGCGGGCGTGCTCGGAGGGGCGGTAGAAAAGGTAAAGCAGGCCGCCGAGCAAGCCCCAGACAAGGTTCAGCGCGTAGCCGGTGGTGGACATGATGGCGGCGACGGCGTCGCTCACGCCGCAGAGGTCGCCGAGGAAAATCTGGAAAAGTTTCTCGCGCACGCCGAGGCCGCCGACGCTGATGGGGAGCGCGGTGATGGTGGCGATGATGGGCATGATGGCGCAGAGCTGACCAAAGGTGGGGATGCTTTCCACAGCCGCGCGAAAGGCGGCGGCAGAGCAGTAAAACATCCCGAAGTAACCGAGATGTGCGCCGACGGAGAGGACGATGGCGGCGAGCGAGGGCTTCCACGCGCGGCCGTAGAGATTGTAGGCGAGGGCGAGCTCGGCGAGTTTGTCGCGGCCCGGCAGGCGGGCAGGGAGTTTGTGGATGAGCCCGAAGCCGGTGAGGACAAAGGACGCGCCGAGCGCGGCGAGGCTGCCGCCGAGGATGGCGAGGGCGGTCCAGATGTATTTCGCGGCGTCGGGCGAGCTGCGCAGCCAGGACCATTGCGCGGCGATGAGCACGCCGGCCATGGCGATGAGCGCGAAGAGCCCGATGAGGCGGTCCACGAGCACGGCGAGGAGGGCCTGGGTGCGTTTGCCGGGCGTTTCTTTGAGGAGGTAAAAGACTTTGACGACATCGCCGCCGGTGCCGCCGGGGATGATGAAATTAAAGAACACGCCGATGAGCAGGAGCATGAAAACGCGCGCCCAACTGAGCGCGATGCCTTGGACGCGGAGGAGGAGCTGGAGGCGGACGCCGGCGCAGATTTCGACCACGCCGTACGCCGCGAAGCCGGCGAGGAGCCAGTGGCGGTCGGCCTTGTCGAGCGCGCGGATCATCTCGGCGCGTTTCGTGGGATCGTGGAAGACGGCGTACAAGATGCCGAGGGTGACGAGCACTTGCAGCGTGGTGAGGGCGGCTTTTTTCAGGCGGGCGGGTTTGGGGAAAAGGGTTGGGGCGGCGGATGCTGGCGGGGCGCGGGGTGCGGGGCAATGCGGAAGGTGGCGGGGCGCGACTGTAGGGGAAGCTGGCAGCTTCCCCTACAGTTGCGCCCCGTCATCCGCGCACAAAAAAGCCGGCGGCCAGTTTCCTGGCCGCCGGCGGTTGAGGGTTGTCCTTAGTGCGACGGGTTAGACCGCCTTGTCGCCGGTCTCGTCGGTGCGGATGCGCACGGCTTCGAGGACGGGCGAGATGAAGACCTTGCCGTCTCCGATCTTGCCGGTTTTGGCGGCTTTCACGATGGCGGTCACGGCCTTGTCGGCGAGGTCGTCGGTGAGGACGACTTCGATCTTGATCTTCGGCAGGAAGTCCACGGTGTACTCGCTGCCGCGGTAGATTTCCGTGTGGCCTTTCTGGCGTCCGAAGCCTTTGACTTCGGACACGGTCATGCCTTCCACGCCGATTTCGGCGAGGGCTTCTTTCACTTCCTCCAGTTTGAAGGGTTTGATGATGGCTTCGATTTTTTTCATGCTGATTTCGTTTCGGTTTTCGAGTTTCGGTTTTCGAGCGCGGCCTTAAAGGACGTAGCCCTCCTCCTGGTGGTCGGTGATGTCGAGGCCCTGGGTTTCTTCCTCGACCGTCGGACGCAGCCCGATGATCACTTTCACCACCGTGGCGATGATCGCCGTGGCAACGACCGAGAGCACCAGGGTGAGCGCGACGGCTTTGAGCTGCTCGAAGACGAGCGTCTTGCCGACGATGTCCTTGAGGTTGGTGCTCAGGTTCGAGTTCACGTCGGCGGTCGCGAGGACGCCGGTGAGGATCGCGCCGAGCGTGCCGCCGATGGCGTGGACGCCGAAGGTGTCGAGCGCGTCGTCGTAGCCGATCATGTTTTTCACAAACACGACGAAGATGTACGGCACGATGGCGGCGAGCAGGCCGATGATCATCGCCCCGGTCGCATTGACGAAGCCGCACGCCGGCGTGATGACGACGAGGCCGGCGACGATGCCCGAGCAGAAGCCCAGGATCGAGGCGTGGCCTTTGTGGATGAGTTCCACGAGCGCCCAGACAAAGCCGCCAGTCGCCGCGGCGAGGGTGGTGGTCATAAAGGCATTCGAGGCCACGCCATCGGCGGCCACGGCGGAGCCGGCGTTGAAGCCGTACCAGCCGACCCAGAGCATCCCGGTGCCGACCATACAAAGCACCATGCTGTGCGGGCTCATCTTCTCTTTCCCAAAGCCCTTCCGCTTTCCAAGAATGATGCAGAGGATCAGCGCGCTCCAGCCCGAGGTCATGTGGACGACGGTGCCGCCGGCAAAGTCAATCGCCTGAATCGAAGCCTTGGCATTCCACACGCCATTCATCAGGCCGGTGACGCCCCAGACCATGTGGGCCATGGGGAAATAAACCACGAACATCCAGATGGCGATGAAGACCATGACGGCCATGTATTTCATCCGCTCGGCGATGGCCCCGACGATGAGCGCCGGAGTGATGATCGCAAACATAAGCTGATACATGGAGAAGACGTTCTGCGAGACCCAGTAGGCGTAGTCCGGATTCGGCGCGCTGGTCACGCCGGACAGGAAGAAGAATTCCTTGCCGCCGAGAATTTTGCCCAGCATCCCACCGCTGCCGTCGTCAAAGCTCTTGCCAAAGACCAGCGAGTAACCCACGGCCCACCACAGCACGGTCACGAGGCCTGCGCAGCCGAGGCACTGGGCACAGACGCTGAGCACATTTTTTTTCCGCACGAGGCCGCCGTAGAAAAGCGCGAGACCCGGCAGCGTCATGAACAGCACCAAGGCCGCGCAGATCATCATAAATCCATTGTGGCCGGGACCGGCGACGCCGATGGTCGTGGTCGTCAGGTCTTTCGGGATGTTCCCGTCCTTGTCCTTCAAGGCCACGGTCGGATCCGTGTTGCCGATGTAGGCTTCCACGGCGGCGAGCCGCTGCTCGACGGTCGGTTCGGGCTTGGCCGCATCCGCCGCGGGTGCGGCGACGGCTGGGGTGGTGGCCTCCGCTGGAGCGGCGGCAGCAGGCGCGGCGACCGCCGGGGTGGCGGCGTCCTGCGCGGACAGGCTGCCGGAGAGCGCGCCCCAAGAGAGGGCGGCCGCGGCGGCGAGCGCGGTGAAGTGACGGATTGGTTTCATCGGTGGTTCTTGGTGTGGTGGTTAGGTTGTTGGATTTGGCCGCTGCGCGATCTGCGGCCCCGCCGATGGATGCTTTTAGGCAGCCGTCAAAACGGGACGCAGGAGCCGGCAGCGGCTGGTCTGGTGTGCCCTTAGCAACCGATATGCCACGGCTCCAAATCCTTCCTTTTTCAGTGGAAACGCGCCCACGTTTTCCACCCGCCCACCGCTCTCCCGTGGGCGAAAAGAACCACTCGTCACGATTGTGCGCAAATGGCGACACCCCGCCCGGCGGCGACCGGGATGAAACGGAAGGCGCGGGCCATAAAACTGCCGGGGCATACCCCGAAACCGCAGGCGGCGGCCTCCGCACGGACGGCGGCGGCCTTGCCACCGTACGCGCCAGCCTTTTCACCAAAAGCACATACCCCGGCAAGGCTCGCCCCGGCGCGATATTCCTCCTTGCCAGCCCCTCCCGTCATCCTTACAAGGCTTCCCCTACTCCGGGAAATGAAAACCATTCATTGGGACGATCAGGGCGAAGCCTTCGCCGCCCGCGCCGGATTCACCGACGACCTCACCCTCGCCGCCAACACCCTCTACGACGGCATCCTCTACGACGGCATCCTCTACGTGCAAAACGCCGCCCGCCTCGAGTACCCCTCCACCCGCCCCGGCACCGCCGCCGCCCGCGCCCGCTTCCTCCTCGAAACCTTCCCACCCCGCGACCGCTCCCAACCCGACGGCGGCACCCAGCCCCACCACCCCCCCCCGGCCCCGTGAAGAAGTCTTTCGCGGATGTCGCTGGCCGTATAATCACCTGTTAGGCGTTTTATGCGCCTCCCGAAACCCAAGAAAAAACACTATGCCGACAAATATACCATCCGCTGAACTCGACCTCCGAAAACGCTATTACGATGCTTATCGCGTCGCCAACGCCGTTACTGGCCTCGGCACCGTAATTAAATTCTTGGGCTTTTTTACTGGGCTTGCGGTTAGTTTTGGAGGTGTCGTGTTTGCGAAGGGATTTCCAGAGCCAGCCCGCGGATTGTGTTTTTTCGGCGGACTAATGAGCGGATTTTTAATTCTCGTCCTCCACTTCTGCCTCGGTATTCTTTTATCCGCAGTTGGGCAGATGCTCTACGCGACTATAGATTCCGCAGTCAACACATCACCCCTCATGTCTGATGGCCAGAAGCGCGTCATTATCGCACCAGAAAACGCCTAACCGTGCGCTGCAGCATCCACAGTCGCTGAGCGTTAGAGGGCGTCTAAAAAATGACTACAATTTAGGACTTGTACTATTTATGGCAATTACCGACAAGGCTTGGGATGCACACCAAAGAACCGTATCCGAGC
>JAYVNN010000068.1:0-6682 GCA_043758435.1 Chthoniobacter sp. | reverse complement strand
GCGAAGAGACCGGCTATATCGCCCTGCAGTGTCCCATGCACGAGCACTTCCATGTGCAGTCTGAGAACGTGTTTGTGGAAATCGTGGACGAGGCTGGCAACCCCTGCGCTCCGGGTGAGAGCGGACGGGTGCTCATCAGCTCCCTGCACAATTTCGCCACGCCACTGCTGCGTTATGAACTGGGCGATCACGCGGTCTTCGGCGAAGCCTGCCCGTGCGGACGCCACCTGCCCGTGATCACCAAGGTGCTCGGGCGCACCCGCAATCGGCTTATCCTTCCCGACGGTCGCAGCGAGTTTCCGTATCTCGGCGAGCACGGCCAGACTTACCGATTGACGGGTGTGCGCGTGCAGGCCTTTCAGTTCGTGCAGCACAGTCTGGAGGAGGTCGAAGTGAAATACGTCACCGATCGTGTCTTCACGCCCGAAGAAGCGGACAAGGTGATGCGCATGGTGCAAGAGAACCTGGGACATCCGTTCCGTATTCGCATCACTCACTGCGACGCGATTCCTGCGGGTGCCAGGGGCAAGTTTGAGGAGTTTGTAAGCCTTGTGGATCTTCCCGGCTAGGGTGGGCATCCCGCCCGCCGAGTGACGCATCTTGGTAGTGGCTCAATTTGAGTGCTCTAACACAGAGGTACGGAGAACACGGAGGAGCACAGAGGTTTGGAAAAAACACCACCCGGCCTTTCCGCCTTTGTGTCTCTCAGTGTTCTCCGTGCCTCTGTGTTTAGGCAGCCTAGCTTGCTGGCAAATTGAGCCACTACCCGCATCTTGCGTCGCGGGCTTTTTGACGAAAAGAAAGTGCGTTCTGGCGAGACGCCAGGACCGGCGGGCAGGATGCCCGTCCTACCGGAGATCCCGCACGACCAGCGCGGCGTAATTCTTACTCGCGTCATCGGGGTAGTATTCCGGAATGACATGACTGGCGTCGGGCACGGAAAATCCAATGCTTTCGTAGATCGCCAGCAGCGGATCCACCAAGGTTTTGCCACGGCGCCTGCGGCAATAGGTGTAGGCATCGAGCTGCCCGTGTCTTTCGCAATGGCGCTTGTAGCCGGGCAGCACGGCCCCCCCGATGACGTAGCGCAGCCCGAGCCGCCTCGCCAACTCCACCGCCAGCAGCACACCCGGCCCGAACACGTTCAGCCCACGGTAGGCGTCGTCGATCACGCCGGACACGATGTAAATGGCGTTGCAGCGCGCGAGGTCCATATCCGGGAACAGGTAGCCTCTATTAGTTACGGCATCCCAACCGCCGAAAGCCTGGAGGTGCGCAGGATCATACTGCAGGGGCATCGAGGTCAGTGTGGCGACGAGCTTTTCGCGCCCGGCCTCGGTGACACTGGCGACAAAAAAGCCCTCGGGAAAACGCTCCAGACGGGCCAGGAACTTATCCGCGCCCGCGCGGCTGCTCTCGGGCCAGCTTTGTTCTACGGCGAGGATAGCATCCAGATCGGCGCGAACTGCATTGCGAAACGTAATGGCCGGACTGGCTCGGTGCATGAATTCATCTGACCCGCCAGTGGGTCAGTTTCAACCTCAAACAAACCTCTCGAAGGCGCGGACGCATTCCGGCATTGCCACGCGGGGGAGAACGCGGTTCAGTCTGCGCCCGTGTTGCAAACTCTCATCCGCTCGAAACGCTTTCTCGCTGCGCTCGCGTGCGCTTTTTCCACGACCGGGCTGGCCGAGGAAGTGACGGTGCAGCCGCTGGAGGTGGTCATCAGCGTGGCGGAACAGAAGCTGGTGGTGCTGCGCGACGGCGGGGTGATCCGCAAGTTTCCCATCTCGACCTCGAAGTTCGGCATCGGCGATTCCTTTGGGAGCTACAAGACGCCGCTCGGGCATCTCAAGGTGTGTGACAAAGTGGGCGACGATCTCGCCAGCGGCACGGTCATCAAACACCGCGCGGCGACGAGTGAGGTGCTGGCGGCGAATGCGGCGGGGCGCGATCCCATCGTCACGCGCATCCTGTGGCTCGACGGGCAGGACGAGCAAAACCGCAACGCCAGGGCGCGCGGCATTTACATCCACGGGACGACGGAGGAGAAGCGGCTGGGCAAGCCGGTGAGCTGGGGCTGCATCCGCATGCGGTCGAGCGATGTGATTGATCTTTTCACCGGCGTCGCGGTCGGCACGCCGGTCAGCATCATCGCGGAGAAACTGCCGAAGCTGCACAAGTACGTGGAGCCGCCGCCGCCGGTCATCATCGCGAGCAACACGCCTGCTGCGCCCGTTGCGTTTGCGGCGAAAAAAACCGAACCATCCGTGCGGCTTGCGTCAAACCCGAAGCCGGGGAAGACCGAGCGCCCGAGCGAAATCGCGAGCGGGCCGGGCACGACACCCGCCGATGCCGGCGCAGCGCAGGCGATGAAAGGCAGCATCCTTTCCGCCGGACTGCCCGACGCGCCGACGACCAAAGCCGGGCCGCAAAAGCAGGAGACGATGAAGTTTCACTCCTGGTCTTCCGCCTCGCTGCGCGAAGCGACCAACGCCGCCGGCCCGACCGGCGCGCGCTGAAACCGGCCCCAAAATTTGACCACGGATTGCGCGGATTTCACGGATTTCACGGATGGTTCTTTTTTGAAAAATCCGAGCCATCCGAGAAATCTTGGAAATCCGTGGTTTAGGAAAATCCTCGCGCCAAAAAACGCCCACCGTTTTATGAAAACCCTCCACACGCTCCTCACCACCTGCACTCTCCTCCTCATGGCCGCCTCTGCTTTCGCCGACGACACGAAGATTTACAGCATCCCGCTCAAGGACATCGACGGGAAGGACGCGACGCTCAAGACCTACGCGGGCAAGCCGCTGCTCATCGTGAATGTGGCGTCGAAGTGCGGCTTCACGCCGCAGTACACGGGGCTCGAGGCGGTGTGGCGCAAATACAAGGACAAGGGGCTGATGGTGCTCGGCTTTCCGAGCAATGACTTCGGCGCGCAGGAGCCGGGGACGAACGAGGAGATCAAGCAGTTCTGCTCGTCGAAGTTCGACGTGACCTTTCCGATGTTCGACAAAGTGCAGGTCAAAGGCGACGGCCAGAGCCCGCTCTACGCGGCGCTGACCGGCCCGGAATCGCCGGTGCCCGGCCCGGTGAAATGGAATTTCGGGAAGTTTCTCATCGGTCGCGACGGGAAAATCCTCGCGCGATTTGACTCGAAGGTGACTCCGGATTCGCCGGAGCTGACGAAGGCGATCGAGGACGCGCTGGCGGCGAAGTAATTCCGGGGAGCGTTACGCGCCCTTCCTGATCTGCTCCAGCTCCTCCCACCGCGCATATAGCTTCGGCACGCGGTCTTTTGCCGCGTGGAGCTGCGCTTCGAGGGCCTCCCAATCGTGGCCGTGCTTGGCGAAGAAATCGGGTGAGGCCAGCGCGGTTTCCATCTGCACGACCTTCTCCTCGGCGGCGTGGATGTCGGCCTCGATGGTCTCCAACTCGCGCGTTTCTTTGTAGCTGAGCTTGCGCACTTTTTCCGCGCGGCGCGGCGCGGCCTTTGGCTCGGGAGCAAGGGTGGAGGCGGCTTTGCGGGCGGCGCGCTTTTCCAGATAGTAGTCGTAATTGCCGGCGTTCAGCGTGACCACGCCGTCGCCCTCAAAGGCCAGCGTGTCGGAGCACACGCGGTTCAGGAAATAGCGGTCGTGGCTGACGATGATGATCGTGCCTTTGAAAAAACAGAGCGCCTCCTCGAGCAGCCGGAGCGTGGCGAGATCGAGATCGTTCGTCGGCTCGTCGAGGATGAGGACGTTGCCGCCGCGCTTGAGGATTTTTGCGAGGATGACGCGGCTGCGTTCACCACCGCTGAGGTGCTGGATTTTGGAATTGATCCGGTCGTCGGTGAAAAGAAACCGCCGCAGATAGGCGCGCAGGGAAATGCTCTCGTCGCCGAGCCGCACATTCTCGCTGCCTTCGCCCACTTCCTCCCACACCGTCTTCGCGTCATCGAGCAGCAGCCGGTTTTGGTCGATGTAATTCACCTGCGTGCGCGCGCCGATTTCGACCTGGCCCGAGGTCGGCGTGAGCTCGCCCATGATGATCTTGAGCAGCGTCGATTTGCCCACGCCGTTGCGCCCTACGATTCCCAGCCGTTGTCCGCCGGCGAGGTCGAGATTCACGCCGTTGAAAAGCGTGCGCCCGCCGAGTTCCATGCCCACGTTGGTGAGCGTGATCACGCGGTTCGCGAGCTTCGGCGCGGGTGGGATAATCAGCTCCACATCCAACTCCTGCTCCGGCCCGTCCTGCCCCGCCATTTCAAAATAACGCTCGATCCGATCCACGCTTTTCGTCCGTCGCGCGCGTGGCCCTTTGCGCACCCACGCGAGTTCGTGTTTGAGAAATTTCTGCCGCTTCCGCTCCTGCTCCTCCTCGGTCGTGGTGCGCAGCGCCTTCGCGATGAGGAAGTCATTGTAGCTGCCCTCGTAGGAGATGAAGCCGCCGCGCTGCAGTTCGATGATCCGCGTGGCGATGCGGTCGAGAAAGTAGCGGTCGTGCGTGACGAAGAGGCACGCGCCGGGATAGCGCGACAGAAAGTCTTCCAGCCACTCGATGCTCTCGGTGTCGAGATGGTTCGTCGGCTCGTCGAGGATGAGAAAATCCGGCCGCGCGACGAGCGCGCGGCACAGCGCCACGCGCCGCTTTTCCCCGCCGCTGAGTGTGCCTACGATCCGGTCGCGCTCGGGCGCGTGGAGATGCGTGGCGAGACTTTCGATGCGGTGGTCGAGTTCCCAGCCGTCGAAGTGATTGATCTCGTCGAGCAGGATGGCGCTGCGCGGACTTTCGGCAGGCGTGATTTCATACTCCGCGAGCCGCGCGAGGATGTGCGCGGCGCCCGCGTGGATGTTGTCGAAAACCGTCGCGTCTTCCTCCAGCGCGAAAGCCTGCGGCAGCCAGCCGGTGATGAGGTCGCGCTTCCGCGTGAACATTCCCCCGTCCGGCTGCAACTCACCCGCGGCGATGCGCAGGAACGTGGACTTGCCGCAGCCGTTGCGCCCGACGAGCCCGATGCGCTCGCCTTCGCCGATGGCGATGGTGGCGCGGTCGAGCACCGTCTGCGGCCCGTAGCGGACGGTGAGTTCGGTGGCGCTGGCGATGGGGTCTGGCATGTGGCGGGCCGGGAAGATTCACGCGATGGGCCCGCGTGGAAAGCCCCAAACGCCCGCGACCGCTACTTCGATCCCGCTTTGACCACCGTGGCAAAAAATGATACACTTGGGGCGTATCTTTTCGGCCGCGGGGAGCGTAGCATTACAAAACAGTTTCCTGCCTTCCGATACTTCCATGATCAGCGAACTCCTCCAAGAACGCGCCGCGCTTTACGCCGCGGGCACCATGACTGCGCCGGAGCGGGAGCAGTTCGAGCTCGTTCTCGAATTCCATGAGGAGCTGCGCGCGCTGGCGGGCGGACTGGCGGAGACGGCGGTCGCGATCACGCTCGGCACGCTGCCGGCGGGTGGCGCGAGGCCTTCGCCGGGGCTGAAAGGGCGCATCGTCGGCCTGCTGGGCGGCCGCCCGCAACAGACCGTGCCGGAGGCGCTTGTCGTGACCGGCCCGGACGGCTTGGTGCGATGGATCAGCCCCGCTTTTGGCGCCATGTGCGGCTATGAGCTCGGGGAGGTGCAGGGCAAAAAGCTCGGCCCGATTTTGCAGGGCGAAAGAACCGACCGCGCCGCCGCCATCCGCATGCGTGAGGCGGTGCAGGCCCACCGCCCGTGCCGCGAGACGATTCTGAACTACCACAAGAACGGCACGCCCTACTGGGTCGAAATCGCGATCACCCCGATCCTGGACGAGGCCGGCCAGCCGCTGTGGCTGGTAGCCCGCGAACGCGAGCTGACGGACCGCGCAGCGGCGTAGTTTGCGCGCCTGTTCGGGGGAGGCTGCCCGCTTCCCCTACAGCTCCGGGACGAGCACTTCGCGCAGCTTCAGCATGCCGCGGCGGATGCGCGCCTTGACCGTGCCGAGCGGCTCGCCTAGGCGCTCGGCGATTTCCGTTTGCGTCAGTGAGGAAAAGAACGCCAGCTCGATGGCCTCGCGCTGATCCCGCGTGAGCTTTTGCAGCGCCTCGCGCACCTGCCGGGCCGTCTCGCCCGACACCAGCGCCTCGAAGGAACTGCGGTCGTCGAATTTCTCAAAGGTCTCCGCCTCGCGCTCCACGTCGTCGCGCAGCCGGTTGCGCCGCACCGTGGAGCGCAGGCGGTCGATGGCCTTGTTGCGCGTGATGGTGGCCGCCCAGGTCATCGGCTTGCCGCGCGCCGGATCGTAGAGCGGGGCCTTTTCCCAGATCATGACGAAGGCGTCCTGCAGCACGTCCTCGGCGGCCTCCTGATTGTTCAGCACGCGGTAGGCGGTGAAAAAAAGGACGCCGGAAAAGCGGTCGTAAAGCTGCTCGAAACTCTGCCGGTCGCCCGCGCCCACGCGCTGCATGAGCGCGACTTCGGCGGCGAGGTCGGTGGCGGGGTTGGGTTCCATAAAAGTGCGTGCTGGACTAGGCGGCCAGCGGCTCGCGAAGGGAAGCCGTTTCTCCGCGGCGGCTCAGCCCTTGGTCACGGTTTCGTCGAGGTTGAGGATGGTGCTTGCCACGTTGGTCCACGCCGCGAGTTCGGCGGGGTCGAGCGCGGGGTTGTGTTTCGCCTCGCCGTTGCCGAGCAGCTTCAGCGCTTCGTCCCGGCTCGCGGCGTAGCGG
>JAYVNN010000067.1:0-6714 GCA_043758435.1 Chthoniobacter sp. | reverse complement strand
CGCAACTGTAGGGGAAGCTGGCAGCTTCCCCTACAGTTGCGCGGAGCCTCAACCAGCCACCCGCGGCGCAAGTGTAAATTCCTGCCCTTCCCGCGCTGCCTCCACGCGGATGCTGCTGCCGAGGGATGTCGCCAGTTCGCGCGCGTGCATGAGCATGCTGGAGATCATGCGGTCGTCGTGCTCCGGGTCGTGATGGAACAGAAACAGCCGCTTCACCCCGCCCGCGATGGCGAAGCGCACCACGTCGTCCACGCACCCGTGGCCCCAGCCGACATGCTCCGCGTACTCCGCAGCGGTGTACTGCGCGTCGGTGATGAGCACGTCCGCGTCCTTCACGAATTCCGCGAGCTTGTCCTCGATCGTCCGCGGCACCGCGCCGCCGTGGGCCGCCGCCGTCTCCTCGTTGAAAGATTCGTTGTCCGGCAGATAGACGATCGAGCCGCTGGCCGTGAAAATGCGGTAGCCCACGCAGATTCCGGGGTGGTTGGAAAAGCACGCCTCCACCTTCACCGCGCCGACCTCGAAGGTCATCTCCTTCAGCTCCTCGATGACAATGTTTCCCGGCATCTGCTTCAGCGCGATGGGGAAATACGGGCTCTCCATCTGCCCCGCCAAAGTCGCCGCCAGCCCGTCGCACGCGCCCTCGTAGCCGAGGATGCGCACCCGGTTTTTCGCCCGGTAGGCGGGGAGGAAAAACGGGAAGCCCTGGATGTGATCCCAGTGCGTGTGCGTGACGAGCACGGTGATATTCATCGGCCGCTCGCCGAACTCCAAATCCAGCGCCTGCCCCAGCGGACGGATGCCCGAGCCCGCATCGAGGATGATGTGTTCGCCGTCCACCCGCAGCTCCACGCACGAGGTATTGCCGCCGAAAAAAACCGTGGACGGCCCCGGCGTCGGGATCGACCCGCGCACGCCCCAGAATTTCATCCGCGTCCCCGACTCCCCCGCCGCCAGCGCCTCGATCTCCGCCGCGGCGCTTCGCACGGGCACGGGCTCCGCCGCTTTCCCGACCCCCACGCTCGGCGCAGACTGCGAGGCGAGCCGCTTCAGCACCACCCGCAGTTCTTCGATCTGGATCGGCTTCACCAGATAGTCATCCACGCCGGCATCTTCCGCGCTCTGCCGGTCGGCGGCGTAATCCCGGCCCGTCACCACCACCACTTTCGTGTGCCGCAGCGCCGCGTGCTCCCGTACCGTCCGGCAGACATGGTAGCCATTGCCCCGCGGCATCAGCAGGTCGCAAAGAATCACGTCCGGGCGGTGTTCGAGCGCCAGCGCAATTCCCACCTCGCCATCCTCCGCCTCCAGCACCTTCCACCCGTCGAGTTCGAGCAGCCTCGCCGCCGGCCGCCGACAGTTTGCGTCATCGTCGATAATCAGGATCGTCTTCATTCAGGCACCGGGAAACATTGCGAAAATTGGAGGAAAACTGGGCTCACCCTTGGTCGGGAATCCGCGCATCTGAGACAAAGCGCCCGGCCTCGTCCAGCGTGGAGTTTCGCCGCAAACCGGCCCGCCATCGCGCTTGTCGGCCCGGTCGCACGCCGCTAGCCTCGCGCCCATGAACGTCCCCGATCTCCGCAGCCCGCACGCCGCCGTCAGCGGCCTGAAATACTTTGGCCGCATGCTCGACAAAATCCGCCTCCACCAGGCCGGCGCGCTCCCCGCGGACTACCACGCCAATCTCGGCGGCGGCTTCGACGAGCGCTGCGTCCACTTTTTATGGATCGAGTACCCCGCCCTCACCGAGCGTGTCCGGCAGGGCGGCACCGACGAGGAAATCCTCGACTGGTGCGTGGCCCAAGGCCGCCAGCCGAGCGAGGAAGACATTGAAATTTGGAACGAATTCATGCGCAAACGCGGCTGGAACGACGAAGCCACCGAGCGCCTCGTCCAGCGCAAAAACGAAAGCGGCATCCCCGGTCGCGACGACATCCAGACGCTCTTCGACTACATCGACCTCGACGAAGGCCGCGACCCCGCAGCCCGCTGACCCGCGCAGTCGCCGCACCCCGGCGAACGCCATCATCGCCCCGTGGCCACGGCGGTGTTACGTGAAGAAACTGCGCGCCGCATTTCCCGATGTGCCCGGCATGGCCAATCTCTGCGTCTATTGGTTTCGGAAAACGCACGATCATCTAGCACCGGATGCACCCGCCGGGCCCGTCGGCACGCAGAACATCCGCAACAACAACTCCCGCGCGGGCGGCCTCGACTACATCGTGAAAAACGGCGGCGTCATCACCGAAGCCGTCGCCACCCAAGTCTGGAGCGGCGAAGCCGCCGTGTATGTGAGCATCGTGAATTGGGAGAAGGCGAAGGCCTCGGGTAGGGTGGGCGTCTCGCCCGCCGGGCCGGGCGTCCCGCCTGGGCCATCCGAATCGGGAGATGCGTCAGCCGCGAATGACGCGCCAACGACGTCCGAAGATCCCCGCGAGACGCGGGAACCGGCGGGCGGGACGCCCACCCTACCCGGACCTGCCGCCTCTCCCTCCAGCGCGGCGACTCCGTGGACAGCCCGTGGGAGACCTATGAGTTGCCGATCATCAACTCGTCGCTTTCCTCGGCGTCAATGTCGGCGATGCCGGGTCTCCCGCTGCCCGCAACTGACCGCTCCGCCTTTCTCACCGAGGCCAGCACCCGCGTGGCGGAGTAGGCGTTTAGCCCACCTCGGGCGTCGGGATGGTGAAGGCGAACGTCGCGCCCGCGCCGTGGACGCTCTCGACATTTACGGTGCCGCCATGCGCCTCCACGATCTGCTTCACGATGGCCAGCCCGAGGCCCGTCCCCTCCTTGTCCGGGTCGGTCGCCATTTTATCGAAGACCTTGGGGAGCATCTCCGGCGCGATGCCCGCGCCATTGTCGCTGACCGAGCAAGTGACCATGCCATCGGCCTCGCGGGCGCTGACCACGACCTGCCCTTTGGGCGCATATTTGAAGGCGTTGTCGAGGAGGTTTTGAAACACCTGGGAGAGAAGGCCCGCATCGGCAAAGACGGTGAGCGCGCGTGGGATTTCGTTGCGGACTTCGGTGGCGTGTTTCAAGGAGACAGGGCGGAGATCCACGAGGAGGCGCTGGACGAGGGGCCACAGCTCGAAGGTGCGCCGCTCGGGATGGAATGAGCTGCCCATGCCGGAGGGCTGGAGGTTGGTTTTCAGCACTCGTTTGATGAGCGCTTCGACGCGCTGCAGATTGCGCCGCAGGCCCTCGAAAGCATCCGCGGCCTCCACGCGCGCCGGCTCATCGAGGCCGGCTTGGAGTTCCTCCACCCACAGGCCCACGGCATTGAGCGGCGTGCGCAGATCGTGGGCGATGAAGGCGAGATGTTCGTCCTCCTGTTCCTTGCGAATGAGCGCCTGCTGGGCGGCAAAGGCCATGACAGCCAGGCGCACCGCTTCGTCGATCCGGTGGTTGATGATCCGCGCCGCTTCGCCGACCACGTAGAGATCATGCCGCTCGGCGACGGTGACGAACGCCATGCGCAGGAGATTGTATTCGGCGACCACTTCGCCGACGTCCAAACCATCGTGAAAGCGCTGCACGCCGTGGGCGGGCGGGCTGCCGCGCGTGTGCTCGGCGGAGAGGGTGCCAGCGCGGCTCAGCGCGAGATCGCGGGTGATCTCGGCGATGACGTCTGGGATGTGATCGGTGATGGTCGAATTATCGAGATGCAGCTCACGCAGGAGGGTGCCGGTCTGCTGCCGCCATTCGCCGATGATCTCGTCCTGGCACCGTCCAAGCACCTCGGCTAAGTGCTCGACGGTGCAATGTTCTGGAGATGCCATAAGGGAAAAGACTCGCATGACGCTCCAGCAAATACCAGCCCTGCGAGGAGAGGTGCTCCGTGGGCCTCGCCCGCTCCAGTTCCGGCTGGAAAGCGAATGGGTGATGACCGAGCTGCGCGAGTACTTTCATCCCCGATTTCTCGCACTGGAAGGAGCAAGACCCCTTCGAGGCCGCCTTCGCCCGCCTGCTCAAAGACCTCCGCGCGCAGGAGCGGGCGGGGCGCTGTGCAGCGGCTGGTGCGGGACGGCCTCCAGGCGTCTGCCCGCGGGAGGGAAAAATGGAGCCTAGGGGGTTCGAACCCCTGACCTCCGCAATGCCATTGCGGCGCTCTACCAACTGAGCTAAGACCCCGTTTGCGAGGGCGGGAAAGTGCGGGGGCAGTGCGGGGATTGCAAGCGCTTTTTGCGCGTGCATTGCTCGGGACGCGCGGCCTTCAATGCGGGCCATGAATGGCGTCGCTTTTATCACCGGTTCCTCGCGCGGCATTGGCCGCGGCATCGCCCTCGCGCTGGCCCGCGCGGGGCGGCACGATGTGGTCGTCAACTACGCTGGAAACGCCGCGGCGGCGGAGGAATGTGCGGGACTTTGCCGAGAGGCGGGCGGGGAAAAAGGGCGCGTGGAAATCGTGCAGGGCGATGTGTCCGTGGCCGCGGATCGGGCGCGGATGGTGGAGTTTGTGCGGGAGAAATTCGGGCGGCTGGATGTGCTGGTGAACAACGCGGGCGTCGCGCCGAATGTGCGCGCGGACATTCTCGACACGGGCGAGGAATCGTTCGACCGGCTGATCGCGATCAATCTCAAGGGGCCATACTTTTTAACCCAGGCGGCGGCGAAGCTGATGCGCGACTCCGCACCGCTCGCCGGGCTGCCGCGGGCGGTGGTGAATGTGACGAGCATCTCAGCTTTCACGGCGTCGGTGAACCGCGGGGACTACTGCATCGCGAAGGCGGGGCTGGCGATGATGACGAAGCTCTACGCGGTGCGGCTGGCGGAGTTTGACATCGGCGTTTTCGAGGTGCAGCCGGGCGTGATCGAGACGGACATGACGGGGCCGGTGAGGGCGAAATATGATGCGCTCTTCGCCGCCGGCCTCGCGCCGCTGAACCGCTGGGGCACGCCAGAGGACATCGGGCAGTGTGTGGCCGCAGTGGCGGCGGGTCATTTCCCCTACTCCACCGGACAGGTTTTCAACGTCGATGGCGGGTTTCATTTGCGGACGATTTGACGGCATGTTTTCTGCGCCGTTCCTTCCATTGAAATGATCCGCATCCAAACCACGCTCCGCCCCGAAGACCTGCTCCAGAAAATCGAGCGGCTGTGGGAAGTCTCCGCGCCAAAGATCCTCGCCATCGACGCCGCGGAAGTGCCCGGCGCGGCCACGCCCGTCTTCACGGTCGGCGGCAAATACACGTCGCGCGGGTGGACGGAGTGGACGCAGGGGTTCGTCTATGGCTCGGCGATTTTACAGTTCGATGCGTATTGGGACGAGCAGTTCCTCGCCATCGGGCGCGCCCGCACCTTCGCGCGCATGGCCCATCACATCACGCACACCGGCGTGCATGACCACGGTTTCAACAACGTCTCCACCTACGGCAATCTCCGCCGGCTCATGCTCGAAGGCCGCCTCCCCGACGACGAGAGCGAGCTGCAATTCTACGAGCTGGCGCTGAAATGCTCCGGCGCCGTGCAGGCCGCGCGCTGGACGCACGCAGCGAA
The DNA here is from genome assembly GCA_043758435.1 of Chthoniobacter sp. Classification (GTDB taxonomy): domain Bacteria; phylum Verrucomicrobiota; class Verrucomicrobiia; order Chthoniobacterales; family Chthoniobacteraceae; genus Chthoniobacter. The sequence continues at coordinate 1,209 of JAYVNN010000067.1, read as the reverse complement.
TGGCGAGGGCTTCATCCATTCCTTCAACGGGCCGCATTCGCTCTTCGCGGATACCATCCGCTCGCTGCGCGCGCTCGCGCTTTCGCACCAGCTCGGGCATGTGCTCATGGGGGAAAAGGACGAGCGTATTTCGCTGCTTACCCGGCTCGTGCAGCATGCGCGCACGACGGCGAAGTGGGCGGTCTATTACGGCCAGGGGCGCGATGCCTTCGACGTGCGCGGGCGGGTGGCACACGAGAGTATTTTCAATATCAACGACGGCTCCCACCGCTGCCCGAATTCGCAGCAAGGCTGGTCGCCTTTCACCACTTGGACGCGCGGCCTCGCGTGGATTCTCTGCGGCTACGCGGAGCTGCTCGAATGGCTGGCGGAGCGCCCGAATCAAGAGCTGGAGCGGCTCGGCGGGCGGGAGGCCATCGAAAGCGTGATGCTCAACGCCGCGCGCGCCACCGCGGATTTCTACATCGAGCAGACGCCGACCGACGGCATCCCGTACTGGGACACCGGCGCACCCGGCCTCCGCTGGATGGGCGACTACCTCGCGCAGCCCGCCGACCCGTACAACAACTTCGAGCCCGTCGATAGCTCCGCCGCCGCCATCGCCGCGCAGGGTCTCCTCCGCCTCGGCAGCTACCTGCAAAAAAGCGCGCCCTCCCCCGACGCCGACCGCTACTGGCAGGCCGGCCTCACCGTCTGCGACACCCTTTTCGCCGAGCCTTATCTTTCGACAGACCCCGAGCATCAGGGCCTCATTCTGCATAGCATCTACCACCGTCCGAATGGCTGGGATCACATCGCCCCCGACCAGCGCGTGCCCAATGGCGAGAGCAGCATGTGGGGCGACTACCACGCCCGCGAACTCGCGCTCTACCTCCAGCGCATCATCGAGCAAAAGCCGTATCTCACATTCTTCGGAGCGTAGCGTTTCGTTTCATCAACTGCGGGTTTGCCCTCGGCGCGGATTTGCTCAAAAACTCCGCGCATGACCATCAGCGACCTCTCCCAAATCCCCGGCAGCCGCTATCCCGCGCGGCGGCGCACGCAGAATCTCGCGGGCGGGGTCGCGCCGATTCAGACGCGCAATTTCGCCATGGGCAATGTGACGCTCGATCCGCAAGGTGGGCAGGTGCCGTGGCATAATCAGGAGCAGGAGGAGGTATATTTCGTCGTCGAGGGGACGGGCGAAATGTGTCTCGGCGACGAGCGGCG
>JAYVNN010000066.1:0-6749 GCA_043758435.1 Chthoniobacter sp. | reverse complement strand
ACGTCATCGACGGCGTGAAAAAGAAGCTCTCGGAAATTCAGTCGTCGCTGCCCGCGGGCGTGCGGGTCGTGCCGACGTACGACCGCAGCGATTTGATCAAACGCGCCATCGACACGCTGCGCGAAAAACTGATCGAGGAGAGCATCGTCGTCGCGCTTGTGTGCATCGTTTTCCTCTGGCACGTCCGCTCCGCGCTAGTCGCGATCATCACGCTGCCCATCGCGATCATTCTCGCGTTTCTGCCGATGATGGGGCTCGGGCTCACGTCGAACATCATGTCGCTCGGCGGCATCGCCATCGCCATCGGCGCGATGGTCGATGCGGCGATCATCATGGTCGAGAACGCGCACAAGGCGCTGGAGCATTTCCGCGACGAGCATGGCCGCGAACCTAGCGGGGAAGAGCGTTTCACGGTGATCGTGGGCGCGGCGAAGACCGTGGGACGCCCGCTGTTTTTCTCGCTGCTCGTCATCACGGTGAGCTTCATTTCCGTGTTCTCGCTCGGCGCGCAGGAGGGGCGGCTGTTCAAGCCGCTGGCGTTCACGAAGACGTTCTCGATGTTCTTCGCCGCGTTGCTCGGCATCACGCTCGTGCCAGTGCTGATGCTGCTGCTCGTGCGCGGGAAGATCACGCCTGAGGTGAAAAATCCGGTGAATCGCTTCCTCATCTGGGCCTACCAGCCGTTCGTGAATTTCGTGCTGCGCTTTCGCTGGCTGACGATGATCGCCGCGGTGCTTGTGCTCGCAGCGACGTGGTATCCGTACTCGAAACTCGGCAAGGAATTCATGCCGCCGCTGAACGAAGGGACGCTGCTCTACATGCCGACAGCGGTGCCCGGCATGTCGATCAATGAGGCCACGCGCATCCTGCAAATCCAGGACCGCATGCTGAGCCTAGTGCCGGAGGTCGAGCGCGTCTTTGGCAAGGCGGGACAGTCCGAAACGCCGACCGATCCCGCGCCGCTCTCAATGTTCGAGACCGTCGTCACCTTCAAGCCGCACGACCAATGGCGGCCCGGCATGACGTGGGAAAAGCTCATCGCCGAGATGAACGCGAAGATCAAAACGCCGGGCATGGCGAACATTTTCTGGATGCCGATCCAGACGCGCACCGAGATGCTGACGACGGGTTTTCGCACCGTGCTCGGGGTGAAAGTTTTCGGCGCGGATTTGAAGGAGATTGAAAACGTCGCCGTGCAAATCGAGAAGGCACTGAGCGACCTGCCGGATACGCGCAGTGTCTTCGCGGAGCGCACCACGGGCGGGTATTTTCTCGACTTCACCGTGAACCGCGAAGCCGCCGCGCGCTACGGCCTGCGCGTGGGCGATGTGAACGACGTCATCGAAACGGCCATCGGCGGCAAGACCATCGCGACGACCGTGGAGGGCCGCGAGCGGTACCCGATCAGCGTCCGGTACGCGCGGGATTTTCGCGATGACATCGACGCGCTGAAGCGTGTGCTCATTCCCGCACCGATGATGCAGGCATCCGCCAAGCAAGTAGCCGAGCCACTTCCCAGCCGCATGGGTAAGGCCGCGCCTGCTGATACGGCGATGCCGCAGATCCCGCTCGGGCTCGTCGCGGACATCGGTTTCAAGACCGGCCCGCCGTCGATCCGCAATGAGAACGGCCAGCTCGTCGGCTTCGTTTTTGTGGACGTGACGACGAGCGACATCGACGGCTACGTGCGGCGCGCGAGCGAGCGCCTGCGGGAGCGGGTGCAGTTTCCACCCGGCTATTACATGCAGTGGGCCGGGCAATTTGAGTATCTCAAGGCCGCCGAGGCGCGGCTCAAAATCGTGGTGCCGTTCACGCTGCTCGTCATCTTCGTGCTCATCTACATGAACACGCAGTCGGTGGTGAAAACATTCATCGTGCTGCTGGCCGTGCCGTTCTCGCTGGTCGGCGCGTTTTGGACGCTCCACCTGCTCGGCTACAATATGAGCGTGGCGGTGTGGGTCGGGCTCATCGCGCTCGCGGGGCTGGATGCGGAGACGGGCGTGGTCATGCTGCTTTACCTCGACCACGCATGGGAGAAAGCCGTGGCGATGGGACGGATGTCGTCGATGGCCGATCTGCATGCCGCGGTGAAGGAGGGCGCGGTGCAGCGCATCCGCCCGAAGATCATGACGGTGTGCGCGATCCTTTTCGGCCTGCTGCCGATCCTGTGGTCGCCGACGACGCAGGCCGGCGCGGATGTGATGAAGCGTATTGCCGCGCCGATGATCGGCGGCGTCGTCACGAGCGCGATTCTCGAGCTGCTGATCTACCCGGTGATTTTCGTGCTGTGGAAAAAGCGCGGGCTCGGCGCGCAATTGTAGGGGAAGCAGTTGCGCCGCGCGCCCGCTCAGTCCGGCACTTTTTCCAGCAGCGCCCGCAGCGCTCCGAATTTCCCTTTCACCGCGGTCTCGGCGACCGGCGCGTTGAGCATCTGCGTCGCGTTTTTGTGCTCCACCCATTCGGGCGGCAGCTCCTTGATGAACGAACTCGGCGTGCCCGGCATCGGGCTCCCATACTTGATCCGATGCCCGCACCAGGTCAGTGCCAGCGTCTGCCGCGCGCGGGTGATACCGACGTAAAGCAGCCGCCGCTCCTCATCCACGGTGCCTTCCATTTTCGAGCGGTCGTGCGGCAGCAGCCCCTCCTCCAGCCCGATCAGATAGACGTGCGGAAACTCCAGCCCTTTCGCCGCGTGCAGCGTGATGAGGGTCACGCCGGGATCGTCCATCCCGTCGTCGTCCTCCTCGCGTTCCTGCCGCAGGCACATCTCGTCGAGAAAGCCGCGCAGCCCGTCCGTCGAGCGCGACTGATGTGCGTCGAAAGACTTCAGCATCTCGCCCACATTCGTCTCCCGGCTCAGCGCCTCCTCCGGCGTCTTGCAGGTGCGGCGCAGGTCTTCGACGTAGCCGACTTCTTTCAGCAGTTCGCGCAAAACGGCGGGTTGGTCCGCGAGCGGGGTATTGAGCTTCGTCTCGAAGCGGTCCATGAGCGCGATGAACGCGTCGATGCTCGCCGCGGCGCGTCCCGTCAGCGTTTCGCGAAACTCCGGCGCGCTGAGCGCGGCGAAAACTCCGCAGCGCATTTTCGCGCTCATTTCTGTCGCGCGCTCGATGGTCGTCGCGCTGATGCCGCGCGCCGGCGTGTTGATGATGCGGAGCAGCGAAACGTCGTCCTCCGTGTTCACGAGGCATTGCGCGTAGGCGAGCAGTTCCTTCACTTCGCGGCGGTCGAAGAAGCTTTTCCCGCCGATCACGCGGTACGGAATCTTGAGCTGCCGCAGATTCGTTTCGAGCAGTCGCGACTGCGCGTTCATGCGGAAAAGGATCGCGAAATCCTCGTGCTTCAGCCCCTCGTTCACCAGCCTTTGCGAAATTTCCGTCGCGATAAATTCCGCCTCCTGCCGGTCGTCCTGCATGCCGACGATGCGCACTTTCGAGCCGCCCTCCTGGGCGCTCCAGAGCTGCTTCGGACGGCGGCGCGGGTTGTTTTTGATGAGCGCGTTCGCCGTCCCGAGGATCGCGTTCGTCGAGCGGTAATTCTGCTCCAGCTTCACCACGACCGGATTGGGAAAGTGCGCCTCGAATTCCAAAATATTGCTCACCTCCGCACCGCGCCAGCCGTAGATGGATTGGTCGTCATCGCCCACCACCGCGACATTCGGCGGTTCGCCGTTGCTGATTTCCAGCGGCTTCGCGAGCAGCGACACGAGATCGAGCTGGAGCCGGTTCGTGTCCTGAAACTCATCCACCATCAAATACCGGAACCGCCGGTGCCACCGCTCGCGCACGTCGCCGTGCTCCTCCAGCAGTTTCACCGTGAGCAGCAGCAGGTCGTCGAAATCCACTGCGTTCAGCGTTTTCAACTCCGCCTGGTAGCGCGCGAAAACCGCCCCCGCGAGTGACTGCTCATCGCCGGGCGAGGACTCGCGCCAGCCGTTGTTCTTCGCTTTGCTGATGAGGTTTTTCGCCACCTGCGCGTCGAGCTTTTCGTCCTTGGCCGCGGTGCGGGTGATGATCTTTTTGATCAGGCCCATCTGGTCGCCCTCGTCGTAGATGGAAAAATTCCGATTGTAGCCGAGACGCCCAATGTCCTGCCGCAGCACGCGCATGCAGAGCGCGTGAAAGGTGGACATCGTCACCAGCTTCGCCTGCTCCGGCGGGATGAGTTTGGCCAGCCGCTCGCGCATTTCCTTCGCCGCTTTGTTCGTGAAAGTGACCGCGAGGATGTGCAGCGGGTCCACGCCCTGCGCGATGAGAAAGGCCACGCGCGCGGTGATGACGCGCGTCTTTCCCGTGCCTGCGCCGGCGAGGATGAGCAGCGGCCCCTCGGTCGTGCGGACGGCGCGCTCCTGCTCGGGATTGAGGTCGAAAAGTCGGAAGCCGGACATGGGACGCGTGAGAATGGCGAGCCGAGTCCGCCGCGCAAGATCGCACGCGGGAAAAAACGGGCGGCGTGGATCGCTCTCTGCGCGCTACTTCACCATCGGCTGCACGTCTTTGGCTTCGCCGACGACGATGATGGCGACGTCGTGGAGGGCGGCGCGGGTTCAAGATTTTTATGGGCCGCGCGTTCCGATCCGGTAGAGACTGCCTTTTCCATGAAATCCCTCCTCCTCCCAGTCCTCGTCTCCGCCGGGACGCTGGCGGCAGCCCGCGCCGCCACGATCACCTTTGGCAGTCTGGCAGAGCTGGCTGAGTTCAACCTGAATGGGGCGGCGGCCAGCACGTTCACTTTTAACGCGACCGCCGGGGTGGGCGGCGGCGGCGGTGTGGTGTCCACTTCGTCGGCTTACAATACGGACGCGGCCATCTACCGCGTGGGTTCACCCAATACGGTGGGGGGCAGCTTTGCGGTGTCGCTGGATTACCAAATGCAGTTTGGCAGCCCGCCGGATTTGCGGGTGGGTTTTGTCACGGAGCCGACGGGCAATTTTACGGGTTCCAATGACGCTTGGGCCGAGTGTTTCGGCGCGGGCAATCCGAAGTCGCTGTATTACTATTCGGCCCCGAGCGGCTTCGTCGCCCTGGGCACGGTGGGGATGACGGCCGGCAACTGGGCGCGGCTGGAGTTTGCCCTCACCAAGACCGCCGCGACCACTTACAGCGGGACGGTAACGCTCTGGGATCTGGGCGGCAATGGCCTGGCCGCGCCTGCGGTGCTGAGCACGCAGGGGATTGGCTTTACCTCCGCCCCGCTCGGCGCGGCGGCGCAGCTTTTCCCCGGCTTTTACCTCCAAAATGTGTCGCGGGCGGCGGATAATTTCACGGCGACGTCGGTGGTGCCGGAGCCGTCGGCGGCCTGCCTGCTGGCGCTGGGCCTGGGCAGTGCGCTCGCGTGTCGGCCGGCCCGGAGCGTCCGCCGGGTGCGGGCCTGCCCGCGAGCCGCGCGCTATTTCCCCACGGGCTGCAAGTCCTGGTCATAGACGATGACTTTGCCGATTTTTTCCAGCGCGGGCTGCACGTCTTTGGCTTCGCCGACGACGATGATGGCGAGGTCGGTGGTGCTGAGGTATTTTTTGGCGAGCGCCTGCACTTTTTCGGGCGTGGTCTCGGACATGCGGCGGGCGTAGGTCTTGTAGAAGTCGGGAGCGAGGCCGTAGAGGTCGATGTCCTGGACGCGCTGGGCGGTGCGGGCGGAATTTTCCAGCGAGAGGAGGTAGTTGCCGACGTTGTACTGGCGTTGGAGGGTGAGTTCGGCTTCGGGGATGGGCTCGTCGCTGAGGCGGGAGATTTCCTTGAGGGTCTCGACGATGGCGGGGGCGGTGACTTCGTTGCGGGTCTCGGCGCTGGCCGAGAAGCCGCCGCCGAATTTCAGCATGCTGAAGGCAGAGTAGGCGCCGTAGGTCCAGCCGTGTTTCTCGCGGAGGTTTTGAAAGAGGCGTCCGCTGAAGCCGCCGCCGAGGGTGGCGTTGAGGACGTTGAGTTCGGGGGTGTCGGGGTTGGCGCGGGGCGGGCCGGGCTGGGTGATGACGATGTTGGACTGCACGGAGCCGGGGCGGTCGAGGAGGTGGATGGTGATGCCGTGGAGCGCGGGCGGGGCGGCGAGTTTGAGCATCTTGGGGTCGCCTTTTTTCCAATCGCCGAAGACGCGCTTGATCTCGGCGAGGATGTCGGCGGCTTTGACGTCGCCGACGATGGCGAGGGTGGCGTTGTTCGGGACGAAATGCTCGTGGTGGAAGGCGACGAGGTCATCGCGGGTGAGCGCTTGGACGGCGGCGGGTGTGAGGTGGGCGCCGTAGGGATGCTCGCCGTAGAGGACTTTGCCGGTGAGCTTGCCGGCGAGTTTGGCGGGCTGCTGCTTTTCCTCCTCGAGGGAGGAAAGGGACTGGCGCTGGAGTTTGGTGAATTGCTCGGTGGGGAAGGCGGCGTGGAAGACGGCGTCGGAGAAAAGGTCGAGGATTTTGCCGGTGTATTTCGTCAGGCCGGCGGCGGAGACGCTGATGGAATCAGGCCCGGCGTCGGATTCGATGCCGACGCCGATGGAGTCGGTCTCGAGTGCGAAGGTGGCGGCGTCGCGCTTTTCGGTGCCGCGATTGAGCAGGCCGGCGACGAAATCGGCGGTGCCGGTTTTGCCGTCGAAGAGGGAGCCGCTGCGGATGATGAGGCGGAAGTTGACGGTGGGTTTGCGGTCGTCCTCGATGATGAACACACTGAGGCCGTTGGGCAGGGTCTTGGTGCGGTAGTCGGGGAAGGCGGAGGCGGGTGCAGGTGCGGGCTCGGGCTTTTGCGTGCGGTCGATGTCGGCGACGG